>JAJBTJ010000048.1 GCA_020860905.1 Parabacteroides sp.
ATGAAAACCCACCGTGGTAACGGTCGTTCCCGGCTCCCCGGAGAAGAGCTACCCTACTGTTTCGCAGCGACAAAATATTTTTTGTCATATACTTTTCTGTCAAGAGAAAAAAGGATGACCGCCGGTAGGCGCCGTCGGCAGACGCCTCGCGGCGAGCGAAAAGAACCCCGCCGTGGTAACAACCACTATCACCCTGAGAAGGAAAAGACACCCTTTGCAAAAAAACAGTTTTCTAACAAAGAGTTCTTTCTAAAAGAACCGCCCCCATCGTATGGCCCCCCGGGCCTCGGGCGATGAGCGTGAAGCAGACCGGACGAAAGAGAGCGTGAAAAAAGCCACGCTGTTTGAGCTCCTGCAAGGAGCGAGTTCGGGGCTTTTAGCGAACGAAGGGCGGGATGTAGCGAAGCGGACGTAGCCCTTGAACTTTCTTTGTTTCGTTTCTTTCTTTCAAGAGAAAGAAATGAAAACCCACCGTGGTAACGGTCGTTCCCGGCTCCCCGGAAAGAGAACCAGCCTTTCACCGAAAAACCGTTTCTTTCCCTTCGTTTCTTTCGAAAAAGAAACGAAACCACCTCACCCTTTATGAAACGCCGCCAGCCCCTCGAGCGGCGACTGCATAAAACGCCCCGTACGGATTCCACAGTCAGCCGCCGCCAGCGCCACCAACTCCCGGTAATGCCAGGCCACCGAACCCGTAAAATGCGCCGGAAACTCCCCGTAAGCATATTGCTGCACATTCCGGGTAAAAAACAAACGGAAACTATCCAGCAACAAAGCACGTAGCTCCGGCACCTCGCGGTTCTCGCCTAAAAACACCGACAAACCAGCCAGGAAACGATTCGGGAAAGGCAGCCGGTATACCCCCTCCAGGATAGCAGCCGGCGTAAGGCCGAACCGTTCGAGGAAACGCTCCTTAATCCCCGGCGGCAACCGGTTTTTCAAGCAATCGGCTACCAACCGTTTCCCCAGGAAAGCACCACTCCCCTCGTCACCTAAAATAAAACCCAACGGCGAAACCGACTGCACGATACTCTCGCCGTTGTACATACACGAGTTAGAACCAGTACCTAAAATACAAGCGATACCCGGCTCCCGGCCGCACAAACCCCGCGCCGCGCCCAACAAATCGCTACCTGCCTCCGCCGGCACCCCCAGGCAACACCCCAGCACCTCTTGCAGCAACGCGATTTTATCCGGGAAAGCACACCCGGCCCCATAAAAATACACCCGCTCCACCGGGCACGGCGCCCCGCCCAACAACGGCAAGAGGCACACCGTAAGCTCGCGGCGAATTTCCTCCTCCGACTGAAAATACGGATTGATACCCCCCGTATCCGCCCGGAATACGATACGACCGGCCTGCACCAGCACCCACGCGGTTTTGGTAGAACCGCCGTCAGCAATCAACACCCCCATAACTATTTCTCTTTTTTACCGAACGAAGGCTCCACCCGTAACCGCGCCGTTACCGCCAGCGTAACCGCACAACAAAGCATCACCCATATAAAAAACCCTTTATACCCCAACACCGTTTGCAACCAGCCGGCCACCATACCCGGCAACATCATGCCCGCCGCCATAAACGCCGTACCGATGGCATAATGCGCCGTTTGGTACGCCCCGCGGGCATAATAAATAAGGAACAACATATACGCCGTGAAACCGAACCCGTAGCCGAACTGCTCGGCCAGCACACACCCGTCGATAACGAAGCGGCTTTCGGGCTGCGCCAGGCTGAGATACACATACACGATATTCGGCACCGTGATGCTCAACGCCATCGGCCATAACCACCGGCTCAGGCCGTTGCGGGCCACCGCCACGCCCCCGATAATGCCGCCCGCCACCAAGCCCGCAATACCTACGCTGCCATACGTCCACCCCACCTGGGAAGTAGTGAGACCCAAGCCTCCCTCCGCCCGCGAGTCGAGCAGAAAAGGAGTGACCAGCTTGACCAACTGCGCCTCGGGAAACCGGTAAAGCAACATGAACAACACCGCGGTACCCGCCTGCTCCTTCCGGAAAAACGACACGAACGTTTCCGCAAACCCGTCCAGCACCTGCCTGCCCGACGACGCCCTCCGGGGCGTATCCGCAACAGGATGCGGCAGCACGGCCCCATGGTAAGCGAAGAACAAAACGAACATCGCCGCCAGCAGCAGGAACGTCACCGCCCAAGCCATCGGCACGGCACCCAAAGTACCCGGCAAGTCACCGTAGAGCCGGGCGTAAAACCGTTGCACGAAAGCAAGCGCACCGGGATGCTCCTCGAGCCAACCGGCCAGCATCACCAGCAAACCCTGGCCGGCAATGGTAGCGATGCGGTAAAACGTACTGCGGATACCTACGAAAAAGGCCTGCCGGTGAGTGTCGAGCCCCAACATATAAAAACCGTCGGCCGCGATGTCGTGCGTAGCCGAGCAAAAAGCGATAAACCAAAACACGGCCAGCGTAGCCCTGAAAAAGAAACCCGCCGGCAACGCGAACGCCACGCCCGCCATGCCCGCCGCGATAAGCAACTGCATGGCCAGCACCCACCACCGTTTGGTTTTAAGCAAATCGACGAACGGGCTCCACAGCGGCTTTATTACCCACGGCAGGTAGAGCACGCTGGTATACAGCGCGATATAAAGGTTCGGAACATCGAGCCGCTTGTATACGATAACCGAGAGCGTCATTACGGTTACGTACGGGAGCGCTTCGGCGAAATACAGGGTGGGAATCCAGGTCCAGGGAGAAAATCGTTCCGGTTTCATCGGTTATCTGCTTTCGGTTAATCGGTTCAGCAACGCTTCCCAGGCGGCCGCCGGGAAACAAACTTCGTTCAATGCCTTTTCGAGGGCTGCCGCGGTCACTTTCTCGAAATCCGATTCGCGCGGCAATACCGACACGCCGCCCATATCCACCGAGGCGGGGCTGTATAACAAGTTGGCCTCGCCCGGAGCATCGTAGCAGGAAGGGCGGTGCTTAGCCCGCGGAAACAGCATCGTAATCCACCGGCCGCTTTCACGCCAGGCGAGGAGATTCAACATCGGCTCGTCATCGCCCGGCAAAAGGGGCAGCAACCGGTAGAGGCGGTGGAACCAGGCTTCGGAGGCAGCCTTATCGCCGGTTTCGATAACGACGGCTTTCCGGGGGCCGGCCGAAAAGGCGTACAACCGGGCGGTTTCGCCGGGAACGGCCAAAGGTGTCGCGGCTTCCCGCCACGCCTGTTGCACGGGGAGGAATCCGTTGTTGCCGGCCTGGAAGTGCATGTGGTCGGGTGCCGACGCCCCGCACTTGGGGCCGTTGTAAAACAATACGAAGCCTTCTAAAGAGGCGGCCATGTCGAGCAGTTCGCCGTAGCGTCCGGCTATCCGTTGCGGCACATGTTCCCGCGCCGGGAGGGTGAAATGTTGCGGGAAGATGGGAAACGGGTTGACCATCAACCAGTACCGTTTGCCGAACGGGAGCTGCCGTTGCTGAGGGGGCACTTGGGGCGGACACAGGAAACAGCTTCGCTCACGCAACGCTGCGGCGTCGATGCAAGCGGCCGACGAGCGGATACGGGTGGGGTTGAACTGTACGGTTAACCGGCCGCCGGGGCAGGGAAATTCTTTTATCTTCACTCGGTTCAGCGCTTCGTAATTGGTGCGCGCCATATTCCAGCCGGTTAGTTGTTCGCGGAGCAAGGCCAGGGCGCAGGCGGAGTCGATACCGTTTTCCGGGGCGCCCCCGGCAGGTTCCACGAGCGGCTGATTACAATGGCAGGCATTTCCCGCCCCGTTTTCCGGTTCCCGGGCAGGCATTTCCGCGAATGGCCGGCTATGGGTGCAAACAGGCTCTATCCTGTTTCCCGTCTCCCGGGCAGCCGGGTCGGCAGATGGCAAGCGATGGGCGCCGGCAGTGTTCGTATCTTTCTTCATCGGGCACGGTTTAAAGCAATCCGGGCTTTCAGTTCCCAGGTGCGGATACGGTCTTTATACGTGTTGTGGGCATTCGTTTTCGCGCGGTCGGGCGCTGCATCGGAATTATCCTCCCAGCGCCGGCACAAGTACAACACATCGTAGATACGCCCGATGCGGTAATGGCGCGAAACGGCCAGCCCCACGGCATAATCCTCGCCGTAACTGGTATCGGGGAAGTTCAGTTCGCGCAGCAAAGGCGTATAAAACGCGCGGGGAGCGCCCAGGCCGTTGATGCGCAAGGCATTGTTGCGGCCGTTCTCCGGCGTCCACTCACGATGGTCGATTACGCCGGGAGGCAAAGTACGGAGCCGAAAATCGGTCATCCGGTACGTGCCCACCACCATGGCGCACTGCTGCGCGTAAAAAGCATCCACTATTTTTTGAAGCGTATGCTCGTCACTGTACAGGTCGTCGCTGTCGAGCTGCACGGCGAACTTACCGCAACGGGCGTCGTGCACCCCGGTGTTCCAGCAGCCGCCGATACCGAGGCCGGTACATCCGGGCACGAGGTGAACCACGCGCGGGTCGGCCGTATAGCGGGCGATGGCCTCCGAGGTGCCGTCGGTAGAATGGTTATCCACGATAATCAGGTTAAAGGGAAACGACGTTTCCTGTTTCAGCACGGAACGGATGGCGTCGTCGATGGTACGCACCCGGTTGCGCACGGGAATTATCACCGAGGCTTCGCACGGAAACCCTTCGGCTGCCAGCTCGACTTCGCGGAACACCGGCTCGAGGTATCCCCCGATACGCCGCAGATGTTGCGTGCAAACCGTTTCCATCTCGATTTGCGCGGCGCGGTTACGCGGGTCTACATAGTCGAATAACGTTGTGCCGGCCGCTCCTTCTTCCGCCTCGGTAACCGTGTAGAGGTACTCGTTTATATGTACCGGCTCCGCGTGTTGCGTTACCCGGAGCCGGAGGTCGTACAGGGCGGCATACCGGTGTTCCGGTGGCATCTCCGCTACCGCCTGCGCCAAAGCGTCGGTACGGAACAGCATCAACGGCCCGAAATCGAAGTCGTCGCGCAGGCTCCCGTACTGGCAATCGATGAGCGGGCAGGCTTCGGTGCATTCTCCCTGCCGGGTATAATAGTCGGCATACACCAGGGGAGCGCCTGTATCGGCGGCTATCCGGAGCATGCGCCCGAGGCCGGTCGGGCCGAATGTAAATGCCACGGGGCGCGTACAGAGCAAGGTATAGGGGGCGGCTGCATTCGCCGCGATTCGTTGCAGGGCGCGGGTATCGGTAAGCGGAGGCGTAACCAGCGCTCCGCATCCTTCGGGTACCGGAGAAAGCGGCCCGGAGCCGAGCAGGCTCACGGTGTGTACGCAAGGGCTTTGCTGCAAGGCGTGTACAACCGGAAAGGTAACGGCTGCACTGCGGAAGGGGAGGAAACAAGCGATTTCGTTCATGGTTCGTATGCGGTTTACCGGCCAAAAATACGATTATTTCCAGAGATAGGGAAACGAATCGGCTGGTAAGCGGAAAATAATGCGCGGCGCTGTGTTAAGGGGGTTGCGCCTGCACGTTTTTTTCCTTGTGTTCCGTCCGAGGTATTCCGGTTCGGCGCCGGGGGTGTTTACAGGGATAATCTTCTTCGTGACGGGCCGGGACCCGGTGGGCGGAGGCTGGGAGTTTCTTGTTGTTTTGCTGAAAAAGAATTTTTTGTTATGTACTGTGGCCGGTTTTCACTAAAATAGTATCGGGGTATTCTTGTTTTCAATTTGAATGTTTAAATTTGTAATCTTAAAAGGCTGCCGGAAGGATGGACGTTAGGGCAGGGCGATAGAGTATGTATATGGGAAGTAAACATTTACCGGGGTGATTATGGGTTTTGACAAGGTTATAGAAAAAATGACCATTATCGATACGGCGGTCCTCACGCTATGGTTGGTCTTCACAGGGAGTACGTTGTTGAATGCTCTCGGTGTTCTGGTATCGATTCCTGTAGTGGGACTCGCGGTGCTGGCCATCCATGAGATAGTAAGTGACGAATATGGGTGTGTGAAAGAGGCGATGAAGAAGCGGAAACGGGTGCCTCGTCTCGAGGACGATTGGAAACAGATGTTGAGGGATGCGCGTACGAGATATATACTTTGTATCGTCTTGGCTGTAATATGGAATATAAGTGCGTTTATCATAATATTTCTTTCGCTGATGAGGAAATTTAATCTTTAAATGGGTTTTGTTTCTGCATGGGCATGTTTTTCGCTCGCTGCGGGGGCGGCTGCCGGGGGGTTTTCGTTTCTTTTCCGAAAGAAACGAAAGGAAAGAAAAGTTTTTTTAGAGGATGCTTTTTGCTTTTCAGGCCGGGATTGGCTGTTATCACGGTGGGGTTCTTTCCGCTCGCCGCGGGGCGTCTGCCGACGGCGCCTACCGGCGGTCATATTCTTATCTTGACATTTAAGTACATGACAAAATTTCTTTTTTTGCTAAGAAACAGAAGGATAGCTCTTCTCCGGGAAGCCGGGAACGACCGTTACCACGGTGGGTTTTCATTTCTTT
>JAJBTJ010000329.1 GCA_020860905.1 Parabacteroides sp.
TCCTATCCGGATACCGGTACCGGACGGACACGGCTTTACTTCTTTGCGGAGCAGGCGGACGACGCTTATACCGGAAAACGGCGAATCGGGTAAGCCGGGCGGCATAAATAATCGAAGTAAACCGGAAGCGCCCTTTTTGCCCGGTTATTCCGGATTTGTACGCCCGGCTGTACATACCGGCAACAGGAGAGAAAAGAAAAACCGGCGGAAATCAAAAATAACGTTCTTTTTCGAAGGATTAAAAAACCGTATCCATTCCGCCGCACTCGCTTCTCCTAAACAGGGGTAAGCCCGTTAATATTCTGAAAAACAATTGCTATTCGCCGCGCTTCTTTCTAACTTTGCAAACACTAAAAGAGTAGAAAATACGATGAAGCTTTTTAAATCGAGAAAGACTTATTATTTATATAACCCGAGCACGCTGAGTTACGAACGCGTCTATCCCACTGCAAAAGAGCGGTTTTTCGGACTGCTGCGCCATTTGAGCATCGGGATTGCCATCGGGGTGGCAGCCTTTTTCGTGATGCTGTACTGGATTCCGTCGCCGATGGAATCGCGGATGCAAAAGGAGAACAAGCTGCTGCAAACACAATACGAAGTGTTGTCGCTGCGCCTCAACGAAGCGCAAGAAGTACTGGACGACATCCAGCAACGCGACGAGAACCTGTACCGGGCTATCTTCCAGGCCGAATCGATACCCGAATCCATCCGCAAATCGGGCTTCGGCGGAAGCAACCGGTACGAACACCTCACGATGTTGTCGAATCCGGAACTGGTGGTTTCCACCACCCAGAAGATGGATATGCTCGACAAGCAGTTATATATCCAGTCGAATTCGCTGGAAGAATTGATTAACTTAGGGAAAAGCCAGGAAGAACGCCTGAAGTGCATTCCGGCCATCCAGCCGATTTCCAATAAAGACTTGCGGCGTACCGCATCTGGCTACGGCTTCCGTATCGACCCGATTTACCGCACGCCGAAATTCCACTCGGGCATGGACTTCTCGGCCAAAGTAGGCACCGAGATTTACGCCACCGGCGACGGCAAAGTGGTGTATGCCGCCTGGAAGCAGGGATACGGCAATTGCATCATCATCGACCACGGCTACGGCTACCAGACGCTTTACAGCCACATGAGCAAGTACAATGCCCGCGTAGGCCAGCAAATCAAGCGGGGCGAAGTAATCGGATACGTAGGCAACACAGGCAAATCCACGGGGCCGCACCTGCACTACGAAGTCATCGTGCACGGGCAGCACGACAACCCGTCGAAGTATTACTTTATGGACCTCACGCCCGAGGAATACGACCAGATGATTCAAATCGCCGAAAACCACGGGCAGGTGATGGATTAACCTTTTTAACACGATGGTTCTGAAAAAAGATAAAAACCTGAAACTGTACTACTCCATCAGCGAAGTGGCCCGGATGTTCGACATCAACGAATCGACCCTTCGCTACTGGGAAAAGGAGTTCGATATGATTGCGCCCCGGAAAACGGAAAGCGGCGCCCGCTTCTACAAGCAGGAAGATATCGACACGGTGCGCCTGGTTTACCACCTGCTGAAAGAACGGGGGATGACCATCGCCGGAGCCCGGCAGAAACTGAAGGACAACAAGGAAACGACCATCCGGCAAGAAGAAATCGTGAATCGCCTGAAAGGGATTAAAAAGGAACTCCTGGAAATAAAAGGGGCTTTCGACAAATTGATTCCCAAAAACTGACCTCCTTTCCAAACACCTGTTCACCGTCTTTTTTAAATACGCGCGGAAAACGGGGACGGTTCCGGTTGTTACCGGAACCGTCCCCGTGCCTTTTCATGCACCTGCCACAAACAAAAAGCAAATCCGGAAGAGACCGATTTCCGCTTCACAAAATTCCCCTACTCTTTCCTGCGTGCCGTTTTTTCATGTACATTTGCTTTTCCGAAGAAAACGCACGGACGAAACCCGGCGGCAGAAACGAACAAACGGCTTTTTGTGGCCGGCTTGCACTCTTTTTCTTCGCAAACAAAGACAGTAGGCTGCACATACCTGAAAAATCATCAAATACGACCGATATGAATCTGAAAAAAATTTGTCTTATCTGCCTCGGCTGCGCCGCCTTAACGGCTACCCGCGCCGAAGAAGCCCGGCTCCTCCGGTTTCCCCACATCAACGGCAACCGGATCGCCTTTTCGTACGCCGGCGACATTTACAGCGTCGACGCTGCCGGTGGAACGGCACGCCGGCTCACCTCACACAACGGATACGAAATGTTTCCCCGCATCTCGCCCGACGGAAAATACATCGCCTTTACCGGCCAGTACGACGGCAACACCGAAGTGTTCGTAATGCCGGCCGAGGGCGGAGAACCGCAACGCCTCACGTACACCGCCACGCTCGAGCGCGACGACTTGGGCGACCGCATGGGCCCGAATAACATCGTAATCGGCTAGACACCCGACAGCAGGGAAATCCTGTTTCGCTCGCGCCAATACACCTTTAACGATTTTACCGGCCAACTCTTCACCGTACCCGTAACGGGCGGTATGCCGAAAGAAATCCCGCTGGCCAACGGCGGCTTCTCCTCCTTCTCGCCCGACGGGAAAAAGTTAGCTTATAATAATGTGTTCCGCGAGTTCCGCACCTGGAAACGGTACCAGGGGGGCATGGCTGACAATATCCGGATTTTCGACTTCGACACCAAACAGTCGGAAACCGTTACGCACGATGCGCGGCAAGATGTTTTCCCCATGTGGGCAGCCAACGGAACGGAGATTTACTACCTTTCCGACCAGGACAACGACATCATGAACCTGTACGTGTACGACCTCGGCACAAAGCAAAGCCGGCAGCTCACGCATTACACCGACTACGACATCAAGTTCCCTGCTATCGGGCACGACCAAATCGTTTACGAACAAGGCGGCTACCTGTACAAGTTCGATACCCGCACCAAAACGCCGCAGAAAGTAACCGTGGAAATAGAGAACGACCAGGTATACTCGCGCCCCGGGCTGAAAGACGTAAGCGGCCAGATTACCGCCGTGAGCTTCTCGCCTGTAAAGGAGCGGCTGCTGGTAACGGCGCGGGGCGACGTATTCTCGGTTCCGGCGCGCGAAGGCATTACCTACAATTTGACCGACTCGTCAAACGCCAACGACCGCGAAGCCGAGTGGTCGCCCGACGGCTCCCGGATTGCCTATATTTCGGATAAAGACGGCGAATTCGCCATTTATGTGCGCGATATGGAAAACGGCCAGGAAAAGAGAATAACCGACAAGGCGCTGAAAACCTATATTTTCGGGCTCGCCTGGTCGCCCGACTCCCGGAAACTGCTTTGGAGTGACAAACGGAATACGTTGAATATAACGGATGTAGCCACAGGACGTACCACGGAGGTGGAAAAGTCGGGAGAAGACATTTTCCGCTCGTACAACTGGTCGCCCGACAGCCGGTACGTTGTATACGTACGGCCGGGAAAAGACATCAACGATATCGTAGTGTACGGAATAGCCGACAAGCAAAAGCACCTGATTACCGACGGCTGGTACGACGTGGCCTCCCCCAACTTCAGCACCGACGGCCGGTACCTGCTATTCGCCTCGGCACGCACGTTCAACCCGACTTACGGGCAAACCGAGTGGAACCATGTGTACACCGATATGTTTAAAGTATACCTGCTTCCGCTGGCCGAAGGCGCTACCGACCCGTTCGCCCCCGCAAAACGACGGGAGCGTACCCGCCGCGAAAAAAGATACCGCCGCGCAAGCCCCCGTTTACGACTTCACGAACCTCGCCAACCGGATTGTGGAGTTGCCGGTAGCGCCTTCGTACTACTATAACCTCAACATGAGCGGCGACAAAGTATATTACAACCGGAAAGGGAGCACATACGTATACGACCTGAAAGAGAAAAAAGAAACCGACACGGGCGTGAACCTGTCGTTCGGTGCCAGCGAGAAGAAAGTACTGGCTTTCAAAGGAAACCGATACGAAATAATCGACCTCCCCTCGGGGAAAGTCACCATCGAGAAACCGGCAGATTTGTCGGGCGTAAAGAAAAACATCGACTACCGGCAGGAGTGGATGCAGATATACGACGAACTGTGGAGGCGGATGCGCGACTTCTTTTACGCCCGCAACCTGCACGGTGTAGATTGGAACCGGGTGTACGACAAGTACAAGGTATTGGTGCCGCACGTAAACCACCGCACCGACCTGACGTACGTAATCGGCGAAATGATAGGCGAGCTGAGCACCGGCCACTCGTACTCTATCAACGGCGAGCATCCCGAGCCGGAACGTATCTCCACCGGATTGCTGGGGGCGCGGTTTAGCAAAGACGCATCGGGCTATTTCAAAGTAGACCGGATTATCGAAGGTGCGAACTGGAACGCAGCCACGCGCTCGCCGCTGACGATGCCGGGAGTAAACGTAAAGGAAGGGGATTATATCCTCTCCGTAAACGGCCGTTCGCTCAAAGATACCGATAACCTGTTCGGTTACCTGCTCGATACGGCCGGGAAACCGGTAGAACTGGAAGTAAATGCCGCCCCTACGACCAAAGGAGCGCGCAAGGTACTGGTTACGCCGTTGGCCGACGAGTCGCAACTATATTATTACAACTGGGTACAGAATAACACCCGGAAGGTAAGCGAAGCCACGAACGGGCAAGTAGGCTATATCCACATTCCCGATATGGGCGTAGCAGGGCTGAACGAGTTTGTAAAGCATTATTACCCGCAACTGCAAAAGAAGGTGCTGATTATCGACGACCGCGGAAACGGCGGCGGAAACGTGTCGCCCATGATAATCGAACGGTTGCTGCGTACGCCGGTCTATTATACCATGCACACCAACCAGCAGGAAGGGGCGGTTAACCCGGTAGGTACGTTCCTCGGCCCGAAAGTATTGCTTATCAACGAATATTCGGCTTCCGACGGCGACTTGTTCCCCTTCCGCTTCAAGCATTACAACTTAGGCACGGTTATCGGCAAACGTACCTGGGGCGGCGTAGTAGGATACAGCGGCACGATTCCGACCGTAGACGGCGGCACCATCGTTACGCCTTCGTATGCCCCGTACGACACGGAAGAGAAGGGCTTTATCATCGAAGGGCACGGCGTAGAGCCCGATATCGACCTGGCTAACGACCCCTACAAGGAATATATGGGGACAGACGAACAACTCGATAAGGCCATCGAAGTAGCGCTCGAAAAGCTGAAGACGGAAAAGAAAGAAGCGCCGGCTATCCCGCCATTCCCCGTAAAGGCCGGGAAGAACTATTAAACCAGACGTCCGGACGCCGGAACATGGAAACATACACCCCTTACCCGGAACGGAAAGGGCATGGCATGTTTCCGTGTTTTCTATAAAAGCTCCGTACTACTTCGACGCAGCGCTCTGTTTTTTGCACAGCCGCTTCGACGTCGAAATCCGGTTAGTAGCATGTATCTAATTTTTATTTAAATGCAATCCCTTTTCCACAGGATTGTAATAGAAACGTAACGGGTATCGGGCGATTTTATCTTTCCTTTGTACCCGGAAACAGTAAGAAACAAGCATGTATTTACGACGAATTTTCGCCACGATTATGTTGGGCAGCCTGCTGCCCGTTGCCTACGGGCAGGAAGAAAACACGCAACAAGCGGAAGAAGCCCGACTCGACCGCCTCGAGAAACAAACGGCGCTGCTGGAAAAGGCAGTAAAGAAACTGAACAACTTCAAAGTATCCGCCTACATACAAGGACAATACCAGCACGGAGAAAAAGATGCCACGCTGAAAGTAGGCGATACGAACGAAAACCGGGAAAAGAGTTTCAACCGGTTCGGCATCCGCCGCGGACGCATCAAGTTCGAGTACCGCGAAGGAATCGGCGAAGCGGCCGTACAGCTCGAAGTGAACGACAAAGGGGTGAGTTTCCGCGATTTGTATATCGGCGTAAAAGACCCGTGGACCGGACGGAACAGCTTGCTGGCCGGCGTGTTCAACCGGCCGTTCGGATATGAAATCGGCTACTCGACCAGCAGTCTCGAATCGCCGGAGCGGGCTACCGTTATCCAGTATTTCTTCCCCGACGAGCGTGATTTGGGTATCCAGGCAACCTTACAGGCCAAAACAGGCAGCCCGCTCGACTTCCTGAAACTGGAAGCCGGCTTGTTTGCCGGCAACAGCATTAACAAGGATACCGACAACAAGAAAGACTTTATCGGCCGCCTCAGCGCCGCCCGCCCTATCGGTGCACAAGCATACTGGGGTGCGGGCATATCGTATTACCACGGATTCGTTTTCAACCCTACCGATACCGAGTACCGGATGGAAGGGAAACAGTTCGTGCCGGTAAATAAAGGGCGGACGGGTACGTTTATGAAACGGGAATACTTCGGCGCCGACGCCCGCTTCGGAGTGTTTACCCTATTAGGTAAAAGCGAGTTGCGGGGCGAAGTACTCTGGGGTTGGCAACCCGGCATCGCCGGAAGCAGCAAAAGCCCGAACTACAGCAAACGCCCGGACGACTTACCGGAAAATAGCTTATACTGCCGCCCGTTTACCGGCTATTTCTTTACGTTCGTACAAGACATCGGCCGCTCGCCTTTCTCGGCAGTAGTGAAATACGATGCGTACGACCCGAACACGAAAATCGGGGGCAATGACGTAGGGGCGGCCGGCAGCCATACCTCGCAAACCGACCTCGCACAACATACCGTAGGCGTAGGAGGCTTGTGGCGAATCAACAAGAACCTGCGCCTGCAAGCCTACTACGAGTTCAACCGGAACGAAAAGAGCGCGCAGGTAAAAGGCTACGAGTCCGACCGCGCCGACAACGTACTGACCGTGCGGTTGCAATATAAATTCTAAACAAACCGTATAAACCACTAATGAATTTTATTCGTATGAAAAGAACAATGCTTTTAGTCGCAGCGGCCTGCCTGATAGCAACAGCCGGGCAAGCGCAGAAAATCAAAGGAAGCGACACCTGCCTCCCCCTCACCCAGCAGGAAGCGGAAAACTACCTCCGAGCCCATCCGGGAAGCCGGATTACCGTTACCGGCGGCGGCTCGGGCGTAGGCATTTCGGCCTTACAGGAAGGCACCACCGACATCGCGATGGCCTCGCGGAAAATCAAGTTCGACGAGAAACTCAAGATGAAACAAGCCGGTCTGACGCCCGTAGAAGTCATCGTAGCGCACGACGCCCTGGCGGTAATCGTACATCCGTCCAACTCCGTAACGAACCTCACGCGCGAGCAGCTCGAAGGTATCTTTACCGGTAAAATCAAGAACTGGAAAGAAGTAGGGGGCGCCGACAGCAAAATCGTAGCTTACTCGCGCGAAACCTCGTCGGGAACCTACGAGTTCTTCAAGGAAAGCGTGCTGGAAAACAAAAATTACATGAACGGCATCATGAGCATGCCCGCCACCGGCGCCATCATCCAGTCGGTAAGCCAGACACAAGGGGCTATCGGCTACGTAGGACTGGCGTACCTGAATAAAGAGGTGAAGCCGGTTCACGTTTCGTACGACGGCGGGAAGAAATACATAGCCCCCTCGCCCGAGCACGCCCGCGACAAGACTTATCCCATCGTACACCCCCTTTATTATTACTATGAGGCGAAGAACGCCACCACGGCCAAACCGTTTATCGACTACGTGCTTTCGCCCGAAGGACAGAAAACGGTACAGAAAGTAGGTTACATTCCACTGAAATAAGAAACCGGCCGAAAACAAACGTGGCTGTGTAAGAAAAGACCTTCTTCGCTTTACACAGCCACAGCTTTCCGCTTATCCGCAAGACTACCTCCTGTTTTCCACCCGTTTATCCGGCACGCTCCGGCCGGGAAACATTACCGGTTCACCACGAAACGGCGTATCTGGCACTCCGTACCCAGCGACGCCGGATTCTTTTCCTTCGAAACGCGCAGCACCAGCTTATGACTGCCCTCCTGTAATTCCGTTGCCAGCATATATACCCACGGGATATACAGCGACCGGCTCCATTCGGTAAACGTATCCAGTTTTTCGAACGGAGCGCCGTCGATGCTGTACTCGAGAATACCCGCCGCGGGACCCGGCGTACAAAAGATACCGACGGCCTTTCCTTCGAAGCGGAGCGTCAACTTGTCGCCCGGACGGGTTGCTTCCAACATCGGTACATCCACGAAACCCTTCCGCGTTTCATATCCGTTATCCGGCCGCCAGGAAGCGACATACTTCCACCCTTTATCCAGCCGGGCTTCTTTCAAGTCGATAAAATCGCCTTTATAATAACTGTACTCGTCGAGCGGTTGCTCCGGTATCTCATGCGCCACCACCGGCATATCCGGCGTAACGCCCCTCCACATACTATCCAGCAAATGCCGGATAGCCGCCGCATAAAAAGCATGCCCGAACGGGAGCGGATGAGTTCCGCCGAACTGCTCCCAGGTAAACTCGCCGTCGAGCATCCGCTCGCTTATTTCCCGGACGAGATCGACCGACGGAATCAGGTAGTGATTGGCCACCCGCTCGTGGTTCAGCACCACATCGGGCTGTTGCCTCTTCGCCGCCATCCGGATAAACGGATCGTAAATGAAATGCAACATCACGATGTCGGTTTCGGGATTATCCAGTAAGGCGCGGCGCACTTCGCCTTCCATTCCCCGAACCTGCTCCTTCGGGCCGAAGCCGTTGGTATGGTCGTTTACGGCCGCCTCCACGAACAACAAGTCGATTTTCCCTTTCGACAACACATCGTGTCGTATCCGGAATGCGCCGGGCGTGGTTCCGGTAGAACCGATACCGGCCTCCACGAATTCGAACTCTGTGTAAGGAAAACGTTGCCGCAACTGTTTTTCAATCAAATTCTTCCAACCGTTCATCTCCGTAATCGAGCCGCCCAGGAAAGCCACCCGGCCTTTCCGTTCTTTTTCGAACCTGACAAACGAGTTTTGCAGGCTGCCGCGTACAGTATAATGCAGGTGTTTCCGGTACGCCGGCTGGTTACGGAGGATAAAATCGACCACAGACTCCGGATTCTCCAAGCTGTGCGGATGATGGTCGACGCCCGGCTTGATGATTACGTCTACCGGTGCACCCAAAGCCAGGTAACGTGAACGAACCACATCCATATTTTTTCGGAAAGGCACTACCTTATCGGCATCTCCGCACACCGCCAGAACAGGAATACCCGCTTCGGCCAACGGCGCCAGGTTATCCACAGGATTCCCGGCAAACGCGTCCATCGCTCCGTCAGTCAAATTCCACTCTTTCAATAAGTCGCTCCATAACTGCGCATTCTTCCGTCCCGGCCAACTGAATACGTCGCAAACGGGTGCGTCCAAATAGATACAGGCCACCTTATCGGGATTTTTAATCGCCCAGTTCAAGGCATACAAGCCGCCACGGCTGAATCCTTCCAGCGTTACCTCTGGCGAAAGCCCGTAATAATCTCTCATATAGGTATAAAACTCCGTACCCTGGCCACGGCGCGCGGATTGCCGTAACAGTGGGTTACATCGTAATACACCACATGGAACCCTTTTCCGAGCAATGCTTTGTCTACACTCGGAAAAGCATCGAAGAAAGCCGGGCGCCAAATCCACGGATTGCCTTTGGCCGCCTGCTTCGGCACCACCACGATGGCATCGCGCCCCTTGTAGCGGAAGTCGTAGCGGTCGCATCCGTTCCATTCGCTTTTAAACCCGGGAAAGGCTTGCATCCGGTGCGACGATTCACACCCGGTAATCGCCCGGTAAACCGTTTCCGCAATCTTATGGGCGCCCGCCGGATCGGGATGCACATAATCGGGAAAATGCTCCGGCATCCCGCTTAAAGCCGTATGCAAGTCGATAACCGGCAAGCCGTTCTTCTTCGCAATCCGGTCGATAGCCGGAATCACGCCATGCTCGATAACGCTGTCGTTAATGCAGAATTGCAGACGGTAAACCTTAGGAGGATAACACAGGTAAATCTTCGGCCGCGACGGTAGTGCCTTGAAAGCATCGACCATGGCCTGCATGTCCCGGGGAAAGCCGGCCTTGAACTTCCAGTTGAACCACTTGGAGTCGTTCGTACCCAATTTGATAATCACGATGTCGGGATTATAGTGCAGGGCATCGCGAAACAGTTGCTCTTTCATGTACGGATAGTCGCCCTTCATCAACAGGGTACGGGCACTGAACCCGAAGTTACGCACCTCGTACCCCCGCCCGAGCATTTGCCCCAGTACCGAAGGATAACTGTCGCGGTCGCGGTTCGCAATGCCCGAGCCGTAAGTAATGCTGTTGCCTACACACGCTACCCGGATTACCGGGGCAGCCTCTTGCGCCCAGCCGTTCAGGCCGGCGACTAAAACGAATACGAGCAGATTAATCAGTTTTTTCATGGAAATTTATAGCTGAACAGGATAAATGGATGGACAAAAGTAAAACCGAGCGGCGAATGCATGCCCCCACTACGTCCGGAGCGTAAAACGGAACGTCGTGCCGTCGCTCGACTCGGGCCGGAACGTGAAGCCGTCGAAAGTAAAACCAGTGAGAGCTTCCGGCCGGGTAAGGCGGTTCTTCAGGATATAACGGGTCATTTCGCCACGGCACATCTTGGTATATACCACCACGGTAGCGAGCTTGCCCTCCTTTTCCACCTGGAACTCGGGGGTAATTACCTGCACCTCCTTTTCCACCCGCTTCCAGTCGAAGAGCTGCTTCATCTCGGCACTCGCCAGGTTGACCAGTACGCCGCCCTGCTGCCGGACCGCCTCGATAAAAGGGTCGGTAAGCAACGGCTTCCAGTAGTCGAAAACAGGACCTCCGCCCAGTTCCGGCAAACAGACGTTCCCCTCCATCCGGTAATTTTTTATCCGGTCGAGGGGGCGCAGCAACCCGTAGCAAAAAGAGGTGAGGCGCAAGTGCTCTTGCGCATACAGGAAGTCGTCCGCAGTAAAGTCTTGCGGACGGATACGCTTGAAAACGATGCCGGTATAAGCCAAAAGCGCCTGTAAAGCCGGCCCGTCGGCGTCGTGGAATTCCTGGAAACGCCGATAGTTCTGCAAAGCAATCTTACCGTTAACCTGCAATACCCGTTTCAGCTCTTCCACGCTAAACTGCGACATTTGCAACACAAGCTCCTTAGCCCGGCCGGCAAACAACGGTTCCGTTCCGGCAGGCGCTTTTACCCGCGAAGACTCCGCCATCGTCTTGGCGCAGGAAAGAAGTATCATCATACCATGCTCTGTTTAACTGTTACCTATTCTATAATCGACGAAGAAAGCAAATACGCCCGTTCCTGCCCAGCCCCCGAACGGGTTTCGCCGTATCCCCGGAGCGAACATAGCAAAGCCCGGCAGTAAGCGAAAAATCCTCCGCCATCGCATTAATCGGATAACGGCAACCTTTCCACTACCTCGAACGGCGCCCGTACCGACACTCCGTGCTTCATCATATCCAGCAGATTAGGATACATGCGTTCCTTGAACGATTCCCAGCCGCGGAACTCCATCTGCGTCCAGCCCGCTTCGGCCAGCGCCAAAGCGCGCGGATACGTCATATACATTACCCGGTTCATATCTTTCATCGCTTCGGACCAAAGAGTACCCATCACCCCGATGATATGCGCCTGTTCGGCAGCCGGCAACCCGTACCCCGGGTCGAACCGGTACGTTTGTTCCAGCGAAGTAACCGGCATGCCCCAGTTGTTGTACTCCGGCAAGTCGTTCTTCCACTGCGGATAATCCAAATAGGCATACTCGCCAGGCGCCAGAATCAACGGATTGCCGCTTTGCGCCGTCAATCCGATGCAAGCAGGCGTAAGCCCCCCGCGCCAGCTAACCAACGTTACGTTTTCCGGGTAATCGAACAGGTAACCCGTCGCCGGCGGACGAATCGCATCCAGCTCGCACCAGAGCATCGGTTCTTTCCCGTTTTCCTCGACGAATGTCAACATCTTTCCGAAAAAATACCCCATTACTTCCGAAGCCTTCGTGTACCCTTTCTCCTTCATCAAGGCCGAGCAACGAGCACACCGGGGCCAGTTCTTGTCGATAATCGCCTCGTCGCCACCCAGGTGGATACGCTTCGAAGGGAATACGGCAGCCACCTCGGCCAGCACGTCGCGATACAACCCGTACACTTTTTCGTTAGCGGCACAAACCACCATATCGACAGTTTTGCCTATCGTTTTCGGCTGCGTACCGGTATGGGTACACCCCAATTCCGGATAAGCCGCCAGCAACGCCACCGTATGCCCCGGAATATCCAGCTCGGGCACGATTTCCACGTTCCGCTCGGCCGCAAACCGCACCAGCTCTTTCAACTGTTCCTGGGTATAAAACCCGTTCTCCGGGCCGTCCGGGCCCGAGTCCGCATCGCGGAAAGCTCCGACTTGCGTAAGCCGGGGATACTTTTTTATCTCTATCCGCCAGCCCTGGTCGTCGGTAAGGTGTAACTGCAATACATTGTATTTGTACTTCGACATCCGGTCGATAAAGAACTTCACATCTTCCACGGGGAAGAAGTGGCGCGCCGGGTCGAGCATCAGCGCCCGGTAAGCCAGCCGGGGCGCATCGTCGATTCTTATCCCGGCAATCTCGCCCGCCCGGGCACAGCATTCGTCGCCCAGCAAAAGCTGTTCCAGCGTAACCACGCCGTAATACACGGCGCCAGGGGTGGCGCCTGTTATCATTATGCCGTTTTTCCCTACCTCGAGGATATAGCGCTCTTTCCCCGGCAACGAAGCATCCAGTAACAAGCGCACCGGAGCCTGGGCGGAAGCAACCGTTTCCGGCCGGAAGCCCGTTCGTTCGGCAAGCGTATTTTGCAGGGTACGGGCGGCAAATGCCAACCCGGGAGAATTTACATACAAGACCGTCCGGCTGGAAAGGCGGAATACTTCTTCGCCGTTTTTCTGTTCTATCCGGTTCGGCATCGGTATCAAAGCCGGGCGATTGGGACGGGCCGACAAAGCGCCTGCCGCCAGCCAGCATAAAAAGAATAATTTTATTTTCATGGGTAGCTGCGATTAAAGATGAATAACGAACGGACTTCTCGTCCCGGCATAACGTTACAAAGGTAAAAATTCGATAAATAAAAGAGACACTTCGCGCAAGAAATTTCTTCCTCCCCGTACACCCGCTTCTTTCACCGCTGCGTCTTTAAATGAAAACACATTGTTAAACCGACACATGGATACACCCCACCCCCGGATACAGGCTACACCGACGGCAACGCCGTCAGGCTCCCTTGATTCGATTCAACGATTACTCACCCTTAAAACCACAACGGTATGGAAAACACAGCTCCTTAGTAAACACACAGCAAACGAATAACAAGCTCCGGCATAACACTCGGACTTCTTCTGTGCAAAGCAACTCATCACTAAACATTAAACATTGGAAAAATGAAAAAAACAGTAACTTACTTGCAAGCGCACGCTTCGCTTCCCCACAGAAAACGGATGCGTTTGTCGTGCCTGGCGGCTTTCTTTTTGCTCGCAGGCTCGCTGCCGCTCCTGGCCGGAACGTACGCCTCCGACCCTGGCCAGACCTTGAACCAAGCGTACGAAACCAGCAGCCGGCACAACCTCGTTCCGCCGGCCGGTGCAGCGTCCGCTCCCGCTATGCCGCAACAAAGCGCCGGAAAGATTTCGGGTAAAGTAACCGATGCAAACGGCGAGCCAATTATCGGCGCCAACATCGTGGTAAACGGAACGACCATCGGAACCATGTCGGACGCAGACGGGAATTTCATCCTCGACGTACCAGCCGGCGCCACCCTGAAAATCACGTATATCGGATACCTGCCGCAAAACGTTCCGGTAGGGAATAAAACGGTTATTCCCGTACAATTGAAAGAAGACACCCAGAAACTCGACGAAGTGGTGGTAGTAGGGTTCGGTACCCAGAAGAAAGTTAACCTGACAGGCGCCGTAACGGCCGTAAACGGCGAAGATATGGCCAAACGCCCGGTAGTGAATACAGCCACCATGCTGCAAGGCCAGGTACCGGGCTTACGGGTGAATCAAGGCTACGGGCAACCGGGTAACGAAAGCGCCTCGTTCCGTATCCGCGGACAGGGAACGTTCTCGGATGCCGGCTCCGACCCGCTGATTTTAGTGAACGGCGTACCGGGCAGCATTACCAACCTCGACCCGAGCGTAATCGAAAGCGTATCGGTGCTGAAAGACGCTGCTTCGGCCGCCATTTACGGCGCACGCGCCGCCAACGGGGTGATTCTGGTTACCACCAAGCAAGGGGCGGGCGTAAGCGACGGCAAAGCGCATATCGCCTACCACGGCAATGTGGCTTTTTACAACCCCACCCGGATGTACGACCAGGTAACCAACTCGGTAGAGTATATGGAACTGGCGAATATCGCCAAAACCAACTCCGGCGTAGGCAACCAATACCCGCAAGACGTAATCGACGCTTACCGCGCCAACGGCGGCTCCGCCCAATATCCCAGCTTCGACTGGATAGACTACATGTTCAACACGGCCGTTGTGCAAAACCACAACCTGTCGGTTGCCGGGAATACCGGAAAAACCACATACAATATCACTCTGAATTTCGCAGACCAGCCGGGTACTATGCGCGGATTCAACTACCAGAAATACAACGCCACCATCGACCTGTCGGCCCAGATTACGAGCTTTATTAAAATCGGCACGTACGCCAACATGATGTACGGCGACCGGGAAGAGCCCCGGCAAGGACAATCGGACGCCTTCCTTTCCACCCTGTCGCAAGCGCCCACCTATACCCCGTGGCTACCCGACGACGGCTCGGGTAAGACCAAGTGGACCAACAGCGCCTATTCGTTCGAGAACCACAACAAGAACATGCCCGGCATCATCGGCACAGAGACATTGAAGAAATTCCAGAACTTCGACATCAACGCCCAGCTGTGGGTAGAGGTGAACTTAGCCAAAGGATTGAGCTGGTATACCAAAGGTGCCGTGCGGCTGCAATCGAACAAATCGAAAGACTGGCTGGGCTCGCCCGAACCGGTTTACGATTTCCACACCGGCCAGGCCACCGGCACTTTGGATAAAGGCGGCCAGGGATTGACGGTAGAAGACCAACGCCGTTTCTACACTAACCTGTACACCTATTTGAAATACGACTATACCACGCCGAACCGGTACCATAACTTTTCGCTGATGGCGGGTTATAACCAGGAAAACGAAAAATATGAAACCCTCAAAGCCTACCGGAAAGAATACGCTTTCGACCTGCCGGTTATCGACGCCGGCGCACAAGCCAACTGGACGAATGGCGGAGGCGAAGAAGACTGGGCCATCATGTCGGTGTTCGGCCGCTTCAACTACAATTTCCGCGAACGGTACCTGTTCGAGGCCAACCTGCGCTACGACGGCACTTCGCGTATCTCGTCGGAAAACCGTTGGGGCGTGTTCCCCTCCTTCTCGGCCGGCTGGCGACTCACAGAAGAAGAGTTTATCAAACGCCTCGGCCAAAGCTGGCTGAACAATGCCAAGGTACGGGCTTCGTGGGGGCAATTAGGTAACCAAAACATCGGGTTGTATCCGTACCAGGCGATGATTGCCGGAGTGGAAGATTACGCGTTCAATAAAAAGGACGTAACCATCGGCTGGCAGCAAACCGCCTATGCGAACCGCAACATCAAATGGGAAACCACCACAGTAACCGATATAGGGGTAGATTTACTGGTATTGAACGGGCTGAGCCTCACCTTCGACTGGTATAAGAAAAACACGAAAGACATCCTCCGCTCGTCGCAGGTGTCTAATCTGTTAGGCATGTCGGCTCCCACCATCAACGACGGAGAAGTAGAAAACAAAGGGTTCGAAATCGCCTTGAATTACACCAACCTGATTAGCGAAGGCGCATTCAAAGGCTTGCGTTACAACGCCGGCGTGTATTTCGACCGTTCACGGAACAAGTTAGTGAAGTTCGGCGCCCGTGAAATCGACGGGTATAAGCTGCGCGAGGAAGGATTGCCGTACAACGAATACTACATGCTCGAATGTATCGGGGTGTTTGCCGATGAAAACGAAGTAAAGAACTCGCCCAAGCAATACAATGACAATACGCAGCCGGGCGACTTGAAGTACCGCGACATCAGCGGCCCCGACGGAACGCCCGACGGGGTAATCGACAACTACGACCGCCGCTCTTTCCGGGGCCGTTTCCCCGGTTTCGAATATGCCGTGAATATCGGGGCGAGCTGGAAAGGATTCGACCTCTCTTTGCTCGGGCAAGGGGTAGCCGACAAAAAATACTACACGAACGAATGGGGCGTTTATCCGTTCCGCCAGGGAAGCGCCCCCACGCGCGAATACCTGAAAGAGATGTGGACGGAAGGAAACCCGTACGGAGCCAAAAATCCGAAACTGTACTGGGACAATTTCGGCGGCAACAAAAACACGCGCCCCAACAGTTACTTTCTGAAAAACGCCTCGTTCTTCCGGCTGAAAAACCTCACCTTAGGGTATACGCTGCCCCGGGCAATTACCGACAAAGTGAGCATGTCGCGGGTACGGGTGTATTTCTCGGGCGACAACCTGTTTACGATTACCCCTTATAAAGGACTCGACCCGGAAAGGGGCGACGACGGACGTGACGCCATGTATCCGCAAAACCGGATTTGCTCTTTCGGCTTAAATGTTGAATTTTAAATAACTGGAATACGATGAAAAAGATTATCAATATACTACTGGTTTGCGCCTTATGGGGCAGCACTGTTTCCTGTTCGGATTTCTTACAGAAAGACCCTCCCGGCTCGCCGTCGCAAGCCATTTTCTGGCAGAAAAAAAGCGATTTCGACTCGGCGCTGGCCGGATGCTACTCGGTAATGCAAAAATGGCCGGGGGAAATGTCGCAAATCATCGCCTGTTTCGACAACCTTACCGACAACTCCATCTGCCAGCATAACGAAGAAACGTACGGCAGCTCGCAAACGATTGCCCTGGGCGACCTTACGGCCAATACGGGCGGCTTCGTGCGGTATATGTACGAACACTGTTATACCGGAATCGCCCGGGTGCACTTAGTGATGGAGAAACTGGACGGATACAAAGGCTCCGACATCTCGGCCGACGAGAAGAAATTCATGTTAGCGCAATGCAAAGCGCTGCGCGGATATTTTTACTCGTGGCTGTACCAGTGTTACCGGGAAGTTCCGCTGGTAACCGAGTCGCTCACGATGGAAAACATGTACCGGCCCAAGGCCACGCGTCCGGAGATATACGCACAGATTATGAAGGATTTCGACGAAGCCATCGCCGAACTGCCGGACAAACCGTACTCGGACGAGGAAACGACCGGACGCTTCACCCCGGGCGCCGTAAAAGCGCTGAAAGCGCGCCTGATGCTGGCCGAAGCATACAACGACAACGGCCAGGCCGACCCGGCAAAGATGAAAGACGTAGTGAGCTTGCTGGAAACGATTTCGGGCTACAGCCTGGCGCCCTGGATGCGCGACAACTTTATCGCGGCTTCGCAACTGGCTTCGCCGGAAATCATCTTCTCCGTACGGTACCTGGCGCCCAACATCACCCACTCGATGGACCTTTACTACGGGGCATGGACTACCTGTGGCGTTACCCGCAGCTTAATAGACGAGTTCGAATGTATCGACGGAGAAAAGTGGGGAGTATCCCCGCTTACCGAAACAGTTGACGAAGCACTGATTTATAACGGGAAGTACGATAAAGACGACCCTTCGTTCACCGAAAGGGAAAAACTGTTTAAAAACCGCGACCCGCGATTGCAGGCCACCGTTAACCACAGCGGATGCGCGATTTTCCCGGACGACGGGTACGAAAACGAAATCGTTTACCTGAGCAACCAGCTTCAAACCGGATTCGGCATGACGAAACTGCTCCAGCCTACGAAAATACAGCCCGATTATTCCACCGTATCGGATGCCGACGTGGTAATCGTGCGCTACGCCGAAGTATTGCTGATGCTGGCCGAAGCCGAGAATGAAGCGAACGGCCCCACCGCAAAAGCATACAACGCCGTAAATGCGGTTCGCCAACGCTCGCTGGGCAACACCATCGAATTGCCTGCCGGACTTACGCAAGCCGAAATGCGCGAGCGTATCCGCCACGAATGGCGGGTAGAATTTGCTTTCGAGGGGATGCGCTACTTCCAATTGAAACGCTGGAAACTGATGGACAGCCTGGTTAACGGCGCTACCGACCCGGGACTTCCTACTTATAAAAAGGTATTCCAACCGGCGTTCTACTACTGGCCGTTACCCCAGGGCGAGATAGACAAGGCCGGAGGCGTACTGGTACAAGACCCTAACTACAAATAATAAATCCTTATCAGGCTAAGGGAAAGCCTGTCGGGCCGGGATGCTGCAAAAAAACAAACACAACGAGTTCGTTTCTTTATCTTTCCACGCAGTAGCGGCCTTGCCAGACACCTTCTCCCTTAGCCTGATTGTATATTTAAAGTTCGTTCGGCATGCCACACGCCGGGATACAGCCAATACCGACCGCCGCCCGTTATTTCCGTAAAAATTCGTTAAACCGCAATCGACAGCGCTCCCCGACGCAGAAAAAAAACGCCCTAACGCCTTGAGCAAATACCACCTTTAATTATTAATTACCAAACAATTACACACACATTACCGACACACTCTAAACAGAATGGCTTTACCAACTAAACCTTCCTTTTTTGTGCAAATGTAAATATTCCTTGCGATATAAAAAATAAAATATACAGATTCTTCGGCTATCGACTTATCTTTTTCATCCTCAATCTCCTAATTGAACCGGGCAAAAGCGTAAAACTTCCCCCGCTTTTAATTTGTCGCCGTATTCCGGTTTTTCCGGTTGCCCTGGCTATATCGTTTTATCGCATTGAAGATGAGAGGATAATCGTTTGCCGCCGCGAGTTGTTCAAACTTTTTCAGACTTGCACAAAAAAGGAAGGATTATTATGACAAAGCGCCGCCGTAACAACCACGTTTCACACACTCCTTCCCTTGTAAGCCGATAAAGAAATGAGTACCGAAAACGCAACCGGCCAAACCACACTTGCCACCGACCATACCCGTATCTTCCGGGAACTGTTCCGGTGCTACTATACAGGGTTATGCTACGAAGCCCACACGTACGTAAAGAGCAAAGAAATAGCCGAAGAAATCGTAGACGACGTATTCGGGCG
Source organism: Parabacteroides sp. (assembly GCA_020860905.1). Taxonomy (GTDB): domain Bacteria; phylum Bacteroidota; class Bacteroidia; order Bacteroidales; family Tannerellaceae; genus Parabacteroides_B. The sequence continues at coordinate 19,117 of JAJBTJ010000329.1, forward strand.
GCTCTGGGAAAAAAAAGAAGCCATCACTATCGATACGTCTGCCAGGGCCTACCTGATAAAAGCCGTACACAACGCTTGTATCAGTTATTTGCGTACTGCCGAAGCCCGTATCCCCCGCGAATGTATCGACAACCGGCTTACCCTGCATATGCCGGGCGAGTCGCCTTTCGACTATATCGTTTCGCTCGAACTGGAAAACAAGCTGAAAGAAGCGGTAAGGCGTCTGCCCCCGCAATACGGGCGGGCCTTCCGGCTAAGTCGTGAAAAAAACCTCACTTACGAAGAAATAGCCTGCTCCATGCACTTATCGGTAAACACGGTAAAAACCTACCTGAAGAAAGCCCTGCAACATCTCCAGGCCGAATTAAAAGACTATCTCTGACCGATGCCCCGCGACCAGACCCGATACTTCCGCCTATCCGTTACCAGGTTAAGCTACTGCCTCCGGGCGGCCACCCCTTTCCCGGGACATGCTTCCGTCAATTAAAACCGTCCTTTTGTCGATACAATCCCCCCGTGTTTCTATCCGAATTGCGCAGGCGCGAAGCCGTATATAGCTTTGTTACCGAAACCCACAGAAATACGGACAGAAATACAAAACGACATGAAGGGATACATCATTTTACTTATCGCCGCGCTCCTTTTCCCGGCAGGAAAAATCCGGGCGCAGCAAGTACCGGAAAAATGGGATTTGGCTACTTGCCTCGACTATGCCTTAACCCACAACATCCAGGTAAAGAAAAGCAAGGTAACGCTGCTCGAAAGCCAGGAAAATACCCAAGAAGCCAAAGCGCAGCTTTTTCCGTCGCTAAGCGCCTCGGTTACCCAGGGATTCGTAAATTACCCTTCGAACGGCGCCACCAACAACAACTCCTACTCGGGCAACTACAGCGTAACCGCCAACTGGAAACTGTTCGACGGCGGCCAGCGCATCCAAAAAATCAAACAGCAGCAACTACAAGACGAGGTAGAAGAATTGGGTATCCGCGAAAGCGAAAACGACATCCAAATCGCTCTTACGCAAACCTACCTCCAGATTTTATATGCGTACGAAGCGGTACGTATCAACGAGAATACGGTGGAGGTATCCGACGCGCAACGCAAACGGGCGGCCGGATTGCTCGAGGCCGGCTCGATAGCCCGGAGCGACTATGCGCAACTCGAAGCCCAGTACAGCACCGACAAGTACCAGTTGGTGGTGGCCCGAACCAACCTCGACAATTATAAGCTCGAACTCAAGCAGTTGCTCGAGCTCGACATCACGCAGGACATCGACGTTGTAATTCCCGGGCTCGACGATGCCGACGTGCTGGCCCCGCTTCCCGACAAGGAAAGCATCTACCGGACGTCGCTGGCCGTAATGCCCGAAATCAAAAGCAGCCGGCTGAATACCGACATCGCCGGGCTGGAAATCAAGAAAGCCAAAGGGGCCTACTGGCCTACCCTTTCGCTGAGCGCCGGCATCGGCACAGGGCACCTCTCGGGAACCGATTACAACTACGGCAGCCAAATCTGGAACCAATTCAACGAAAGCGTGGGGCTTACCGTAAGCATCCCGATTTTCACCAACCGCTCGAACAAAACCGCGGTACAACTGGCCAAGTTGCAACATATCACCAGCCAACTGGACGAGCTGAACACGCAAAAGGAACTGCTTAAAACCGTAGAGGGGTATTACTTAGACGCCACCTCGGCGCAGACCCAATTCGTGGCGGCCAACGAAAAGCTCAAATCGGTGGAAGAGAGCTACCGGCTCATCAGCGAGCAGTTCGACCTGGGCATGAAGAATACGCTCGAGCTGCTCACGGAAAAGAACAACCTGCTCAGTGCGCAACAGGAAGTGCTGCAAAGCAAATACATGGCCCTCCTGAACATCCAATTGCTCAACTTCTACCAAGGTAAGCCGATAGCGCTGGGCAACTAATCAGCAACTAAAAAACAAATAAAACTGCATACAATGAACAAGAAAATCCTTATCAGAACAGCCGGAGTCATCCTGGTAGCAGGGGCGTATTTCATCTTCGGGCGTACGCCGGAACCGGCGGTACGGTTAGAAACGGCGGCCGTTTCGCGCAACGCCATTACGAGCCTGGTTACGGCCACCGGCACCGTAGAGCCCATCGTAAAAGTGGAAGTGGGCACGCAGGTATCCGGCATCATCGACCGGATTTACGTGGATTACAACTCGGTGGTAACCAAAGGGCAACTGATTGCCGAAATGGACAAGGTAACGTTGCAAAGCGAACTCGAGTCGAAACAGGCCACGCTGGCCAGCAGCAAGGCCGAGTACGATTACCAGCAAAAGAATTACGCGCGTAGCAAAATGCTGCACGAAAAGAACCTGATAAGCGATACCGATTACGAAACGGCCACCTACAATTACGAAAAGGCCAAAAGTGCGTACGAAGGCAACCGCGCCGACCTGGTGAAGGTAAAACAGAATTTAGGGTACGCTACCATCACCTCGCCCATCGACGGGGTGGTGATTAACCGGGCGGTGGAAGAAGGGCAAACCGTTGCGGCCGGTTTCGAGACGCCTACCCTGTTCACGATTGCCAACGACCTGAAAAAGATGCGGGTAATCGCCGACGTAGACGAGGCCGACATCGGCCAGGTGGAAGAAGGGCAGCGGGTAACGTTTACGGTAGATGCGTATCCGAACGACGTGTTCGAGGGCGATGTTACGCAGGTGCGGCTCGAAGCCACCACCGAATCGAACGTAGTTACGTACGAGGTGGTAATCAACGCGCCCAACGAAGAGTTGAAACTGAAACCGGGGCTTACGGCCAACGTAACGATTTATACGATGGAAAAAGAGGGGGTGCTTACCGTTCCGGCGAAAGCATTCCGGTTCGTTCCCGATGCCGGCGCGCTGGAACCGCTGGGCATTACGGTGCAGGCCGACGTTCCGGCTGCGGTGTCCGGGAAGAAAGTGGTGTGGCGGCTCCACGGGCAAACGCTGGAACCGAAACTTATCGGCGTAGGCACTACCAACGGCAACCTGACGGAAGTAACCGGGGGATTGCAGGAAAACGAACCGGTGGTGACAGGCATAACGACGGTGACGAAAGCCGCACAAGCGGGCGAAACCGAGCGGAGCCCGTTTATGCCGACTCCTCCGGGTGGAAACAAGAAAAAGAAATAAACCGAACGGAACAGTTATGAACGAAAAAGCAATTATCCGGCTGGATAACATCAAGCGGGAGTTTATCGTGGGGGAAGAAACGGTGCGCGCCCTCCGGGGCGTTACCTTCTCGGTTCACGCCGGCGAGTTCGTTACCATCATGGGGAGCAGCGGCTCGGGGAAATCGACCTTGCTGAATACGTTAGGATGCCTCGACACGCCTACTTCGGGCGATTACTACCTCGACGGAATCCCGGTGCGCACGATGGGCAAAAACGCCCGGGCTACGCTGCGGAACCGCAAAATCGGGTTCGTTTTCCAGAACTACAACCTGCTGCCCAAAACCACGGCTATCGAAAACGTGGAGCTGCCGTTGATGTACAATCCGTCGGTTTCGGCGGCCGAAAGGCGCGAAAAAGCCATCCGGGCGTTGCAGGCGGTGGGGTTGGCCGACCGGCTGAACCACAAGTCGAACCAGATGTCGGGCGGCCAGCAGCAACGGGTGGCGATTGCCCGCGCCTTGGTAAACGACCCGGTGATTATCCTGGCCGACGAAGCGACCGGTAACCTCGATACCCGCACTTCGTACGAAATCTTAGTGTTGTTCCAGGAATTGTACGGCAAAGGGCGCACCATTATCTTCGTTACCCACAACCCGGAAATCGCCCGGTACAGCAGCCGGAACATCGTACTGAAAGACGGGCATGTAATCGAAGACAAGGTAAACCCGGAACCGCTCTCGGCGGCCAAAACGTTAGCGGCGCTACCGGCGGAGGAATAAAGAACATGACAAAATTAATTTTGGACAGGAGAACAAAAGAAAGAGCCCCCGTTCTTACAATTCTCTTTTACGCCTCCTTCCGGCCGTATCCTACTCAGCCTTGAAAAGCAGCGGCCACATCGTATGGCCCCTCGGGCCTCAGCGAGCGAACGTGAAGAAAATGGTACGGAGCGAACGCCCGGAAGGCCACGCTGTTTGAGCGAAGCGAGTTCGGGGCCTTCAGTGAGTGGAGTGCCATTTTTAGCGAGCGAGGTGTCAGCCCTTGACCTTTTTTGCATCCTTTTTTATGTCAAGATAAAAAAGGATGACCGCCGGTAGGCGCCGTCGGCAGACGCCCTCGCGGCGAGCGAAGACGGTGCAGCAGCAAAAAAGAATTTTTTGTCATATACTTTTGACAACCGTCAAAAGTTCTTTCGACAACTGTCAAAAGTTCTTTTCATAATTGTCAAAAGTTCTTTTGATAACTGTCAAAATATTCTTTCGACCACCGTCGATAAAAAAGGAACGGCTTATTCCTGAAAATCAAAGAAGCTTCCGACGGAAAAAACCGTCTTTCAAAAACTTTCTAAAACAGAACGAAATGAACGGTACCAATCTTTTTAAAATAGCCCTCCGCGCACTCGGCAACAACAAACTGCGGGGCTTCCTTACCATGCTGGGCATTATTATCGGCGTAGCGTCGGTAATCACCATGCTGGCTATCGGGCAAGGCTCGAAAAAAAGCATCCAGTCGCAAATCAGCGAAATGGGCTCGAACATGATTATGATTCATCCGGGAGCCGATGTGCGGGGCGGCGTACGGCAAGACGCCAGCAGCATGGAAACGCTGAAGCTGGCCGATTACGAATCGATTGTAGCCAATGCCCGGTACATCAGCGCCTGCTCGCCTTCGGTAAGCAGCAGCGGACAGGTTATTTTCGGTGCGAACAACTACCCCACGTCGGTATACGGCGTAAACGAGGATTATATGGAGATACGGAAATACTCGGTGATGCAGGGCGAACTGTTTACCGAGCAAGACATCGCCTCTTCGGCCAAAGTATGCCTGATAGGCAAAACCATCGTCGACAACCTGTTTACCGACGGCGAAGACCCGGTAGGGCAAATCATCCGGTTCAATAAAATCCCCTTCAAGGTAATCGGCGTGCTTACGCCCAAAGGGTACAACAGCATGGGGATGGACCAGGACAACCTGATTATCGCGCCCTACACCACCATCCAGAAACGGGTGCTCGCCATCACGTACCTGCAAGGCATTTACGCCTCGGCGCTGAAAGAGGAATATACCGAAGAGGCTATCGAAGAAATCAGCGAGCTGCTCCGGCAAAACCATAAACTCCAGTTGAACGACGACGACGATTTTACCATCCGCTCGCAGGAAGAGCTGAGCCAGATGCTGAACTCCACCACTGACATGATGACCATCCTGCTGGCCTGCGTGGCGGGTATCTCGCTCTTGGTGGGCGGCATCGGGATTATGAACATCATGTACGTATCGGTTACGGAGCGCACGCGCGAAATCGGGCTGCGGATGAGCATCGGCGCCAAAGGCATCGACATCCTGGCGCAATTCCTTATCGAAGCGATTCTGATAAGCGTTACGGGCGGACTCATCGGGGTGATATTCGGAATCGGCACTTCGGTACTGGTAAACAAGCTGTTTATGTTCCCTATCTACATCCAGCTGTGGTCGGTGGTGCTGTCGTTTGCAGTGTGTACCGTAACCGGGGTGTTTTTCGGCTGGTACCCGGCGCAGAAGGCGGCCGATTTAGACCCGATAGAAGCCATCCGTTATGAATAAATCGTATCTTTGCGTTATGAACCCCGGAAACACTAAAAAGCCGATTGCCGGATTCGTCCATGCAGTTGCCTGGGCGATTCTGTTCAGCATGCCTTTTTTCTTTACCGGACGCGAACAGAGCGTTACGGTGGAAAGTTACCTGCGCTTCGTTATCGTGCCTCTTTCGTTCATGATGGTGTTCTATGCAAATTACTTCTTGCTGGTAGATAAATTCCTGTTTATCAGGCAGGCTACTAAATACGCACTGAGCAACTTAGTGCTGATTGCCGTGGCTATGGCGGGGGTGCATTTCCTGATGCAGTTGTTGCCGCCGCCGGAGGGGATGCACCACCGGCCGGAACGCAGCCTGCAAAATATTATCCTGTTTTTCACCGGCAATACGCTGCTGTACTCGCTGGTAGCGGGGTTGAGCGTAGCCATCCGGATGACGGGAAGCTGGTACAAGGTGGAGAGCGAGCGGAAAGAGTTGGAAAAGAGTAATTTCGAGGCGAAGCTGAAGAACCTGAAAAGCCAGTTGAACCCGCATTTCCTGTTCAACACGCTGAATAACATTTACTCGCTGATTGCGTTCAACCCGGAGAAGGCGCAGCAATCGGTGCACGACCTGAGCAAGTTGCTGCGCTACGTATTGTACGATAACAACCAGCATTTCGTTCCGCTGGCGAAAGAGCTCGACTTTATCCGGAATTACATCCGGTTGATGCGCCTGCGGCTGCCGGCGCATGTAGAGGTGAAAGCGGAGCTTCCGGACGAGGAAAGCCCGGAAGTATCGATTGCTCCGCTGTTGTTTATCTCACTGATAGAAAATGCTTTCAAGCACGGGGTAAACACCGGCGAGCCGTCGTTTATCCGCATTGCCATCCACATCGACGGCGACCGCAAGATAACCTGCACCATCCAGAACAGTTATTTCCCGAAAACCGGACAGGATAAAAGCGGTTCGGGCATCGGGCTGGTGAACCTGAAAAAAAGGCTGGAGCTGTTGTACCCGGAGCATTACGTATTGCGTTGCGAAAGGGCCGGCGACACGTATTTGTCGGGCTTGATTCTTCAGTTAAAACCGGATACCGTATGATACTGACCTGCTGTGTAATCGACGACGAGCCGCTGGCGGTCGACCTGCTGGAAAGCTACGTAAACAAAACGCCTTTCCTCCGGCTGGAGGGGAAATACCCGAGCGCGGTAGCGGCGCTTCCAGCTTTATCGGAAAATCCGCCGGATTTGCTGTTCCTCGACATCCAGATGCCGGGGCTGAACGGCTTGGAGTTTTCGCGGATTGCAGGGCGGCATACGCGCATCGTTTTCACTACGGCTTTCGAGCAGTATGCGCTCGATAGCTACAAGGTGAATGCGCTCGATTACCTGCTCAAGCCGGTGAGCTACGCCGATTTCGTGCAAGCGGCCGAAAAGGCGTTGCAGTGGTTCGAGTTGAGCCGGAAAGCGGTTCCGGAACCGGTTGCCGGGACGCCTGGCGCCGGCGGGTACGAAAGTATTTTTATCAAAACCGAATACAAGCTGGTGCAAATCGAGTTGAAAAAAATCTTGTATGTAGAGGGGCTGAAGGATTATGTGAAGATTTACATCGAAGGGGAGCCTCACCCGGTATTGTCGCTGATGAGCATGAAAGCGATGGAAGAGTTGTTGCCCGCAACCCGGTTTATCCGGGTACACCGTTCGTTTATCGTACAGCCCGAAAAAATCAAGGTAATCGAGCGGAACCGCATCGTTTTCGGAAAAACATATATCCCGGTTTCGGACTCGTACAAGGCGGCGTTTATGGAGTTCCTCGGGAGGTATTCGTTGTTGCCGAAAATATAGTAAAGCCGGATGGCTGGCTGAAAAGTCCGTTACACAGCGTGCGGTTATTTTTTTAACGGCTCCGTTCGATAAAATAAAGAATGTATCGTTTGGCGTTCCGGGAAAATTACGGTATGTTTGTATACCAAACCGATATACCTTAAAATTACAAAGATATGCTAATCGTTACATCCGGAGAGTTCAGAGCCAATCAAAAAAATTACCTCGACCAGGTAGACGAGGGAAAAGAATTATTGATACTTCGCGGTAAAAATAAAAGTTACAAAGTGCTTCCCGCAACCGAAGAGGACAGGGTAATAAGCCCGGAATATATTCTCGAGCCCGACGAAGATTTGGCCCGGGCGATTACGGCAGAGGAATTTATTGAAGGAGCCAAACAACATATACGGGAACTTTTCAGCCAAAAGAAACAATGAAAATTGTATTTACGCCCGAAGCTCTTGCCTACTTCAATGAATTATCCACCCTTCTCTATGAAAAAAACTATTTCGGCTTCGAAGAAAGCGCATTGGAATACGTCGACGATTTATTGAAGGACATTAAAGAAACCTTACCCAACCGAGTGAAACGCCCTGCTCCGCCTTATTTCGACAGATACGGAAAGAAAATGGTTTATTGTACTTTCAGGAAGAATAAAGATACCCACTGGTACGTATTTTTCAATCTCTATCAAAACGGCCACGAATTATGGGCGGTAGTGCGGTATATCGGCAACAACCACCTGATTGCCCCATACCTGTAACGATACTCTTTTTTTACTCATTTACCCACTTATCTATTTTTACGGGCCGTGTTATCGCGGCCGATACTAAATTTTGCGTATTTTTGTGTAAACAATAAACAGAAACGAGCGATGGACACAGACTACCAACCGTTGCACCGGGTACACCAAGGCCGCAACCTGCAACGCATCCGGCAAACACGGAACGTAAAACAATGTGCGTTAGCGGAAGATTCGGGTATCCCCCAACAAACGATTTCGCGCTACGAGCAGATGGAAACCATTCCCGACAAGGCGATAGACA
>JAJBTJ010000212.1 GCA_020860905.1 Parabacteroides sp.
TTTTTCTGTCAAGAGAAAAAAGGATGACCGCCGGTAGGCGCCGTCGGCAGACGCCTCGCGGCGAGCGAGAAAGTGGTAACGGCCTAAACCGCCCGGTAAGGGAAAAAACAGCCCTTCACAAAAGCACCCAGTTTTCTAACAAAGAGTTCTTTCTAAAAGAACCGCCCCCAGTTACCCGTAAATAATATGTCCGTTCTCGTCCGTATATTCTTCCAGCCCCTTGCTGTACTGGTTCATAGCGCGCAAGCTCATACCCATGCTCGAGAAACCGCCGTCGTGGAACAAATTCTGCATCGTTACCTTTTTCGTAAGGTCGGAAAACATCACGATACAATAATCCGCGCACTCGTCCGCCGAAGCATTTCCGAGCGGCGACATCTTATTAGAAAAGTCCATCAGGTTTTCCATGCCTTTTACGCCGCTTCCGGCCGTTGTCATGGTAGGCGACTGGGAAATAGTATTGATACGCACCCCCTTTTCGCGCCCGTAAATGTAGCCGAAACTGCGCGCAATCGACTCCAATAACGCTTTGGCATCAGCCATATCATTGTAACCGAAGAAAGTACGCTGAGCAGCTACGTAAGAAAGCGCGAGTACCGAACCGCCATCCGAAATAGCATCTTGTTTCTTGGCAACCTGCAACATCTTGTGGAACGAAAGGGCGGAAATATCCAGCGTTTTGTCTAACATGCCGTAGTCCAAGTCGTCGTACGTCCGTTTTTTCCGCACGTTGGGCGACATACCGATGGAGTGGAGGATAAAATCGATTTTACCGCCCAACACCTCCGTCGACCGGGCAAACACATTTTCGAGGTCGTCCACGCTGGTAGCATCGGCCGGAATCACTTCCGCATGCAGCTTGGCAGCCAGTTCGTCTATCTGCCCCATGCGCACGGCGATAGGCGTGTTCGACAGAGTAATGGTTGCCCCTTCCTCTACTGCTTTTTCAGCTACCTTCCAGGCAATCGACATATCGTTGAGCGCACCGAAAATGATGCCCCGCTTACCTTTCAATAAATTATGACTCATACCAATATCTTTTATAATACGGCACAAAAGTACATAAAATGAGCAACACGACAAGCTATTCCCTGAAATAAACTCTTTTTACGCGCGGCGACACGGAAGTGAATATCTCGTACGGAATGGTTCCGAGCTTGTCGGCCAGCTCCGTTACAGGCAGCTCCTCGCCGAAAATAATCACCGGGTCGTCTTCGTTGGCATCCGTTCCGGTTACATCGATCATGCACGTATCCATACAGATATTCCCTACGATGGGGCAACGCCGGCCACGAACCAGCATCTCTCCCACCCCGCAACCGAAATGACGGTCGAACCCGTCGGCATATCCGATAGGAACGATTGCGATACGCGAGTCGCGGGAAACGCTTCCCCGGCGGCTGTACCCTACGGTATCGCCGGCCGGCACGTCGCGGATTTGCAGGATAGTGGTTTTCAGCGTACTGACGTTACGCAACCCTTTCTGCCCCGAAGCGCTGATTCCGTACAAGCCGATGCCGAGCCGTACCATATCTTGCTGGTACTGGGCGAACCGCTCGATGCCCGCCGAGTTGAGGATATGGCGGATTACCTTGTATTCGCAACCCTGCTCCAACGCCTCGGCCGCCCGCGTAAACGCCTCGATTTGCTGCAAAGTAAAATCGTCGAACTGCGGCGAATCGCTGCCCGCCAGGTGCGAAAAAGCCGACCGGATTACCACGCCGCTCTGGTTCTTGATACGTTGGCAAAGCCCGGGTATCTCGTCCGGAGTAAAACCTAACCTGTGCATCCCGGTATCGATTTTCACATGGATGGGATACGAGGTGATGCCCCGCTTCTCGGTTTCCCGGATAAAAGCGTCGAGCATCCGGAAATTATACACTTCCGGCTCGAGCCGGTGCTCGAACAGCATATTGAAACTGCTGAACTCGGGATTCATTACGATAACCGGAATGGTAATACCCTCTTTCCGCAGCTCGGCGCCCTCGTCGGCCACGGCTACGGCTAAGTAATCGCACCGGTGTTCCTGGAGCGTTTTCGCCAGCTCGTACGAGCCGGCGCCGTAACCGAACGCTTTTACCATGCACACCATCTTGGTTTCGGGCTTCAGTTTGGAGCGGTAATAATTAAAGTTGTGCACCACCGCATCCAGGTTCACTTCGAGAATCGTTTCGTGCACCTTCTTCTCCAGCAAGTCCGAAATCTGCTCGAAATGGAAATGGCGCGAGCCTTTTATTAAAATCAACTCGTTCCGGAAGTTTTTAAAAGAAAGCGAGTTGATAAACTCGGCGGTGGTAGTATAAAATTCTTTCTCGGCGGTAGTAAAGGCATCGCCGTAAGCGCTCATTTCCCTGCCGATACCGATAATGCGGTCCACCCGGCGCCGCTGCACCATATCGGCCACTTTCTTATACAAACTCTTCGGCAGGGTGCCCGACTGGAGGATGTCCGACAGGATGAGCGTCCGTTTCATTTCACGGGCCACCAGGCGGCTCTGCTGGAAGTCGAGGGCGATGTCGAGCGAATTGATATCGGAGTTGTAGGTATCGTTTATCAACAGGCAATCGTTTATTCCCTGCTTTACGTCGAGCCGCATCGCTACCGGCTCCAGCTTGGTAAACCGGGCCTCGTTGTTTACGCTGGTAGGTTTCAGGTACAGCATCAGGGCGATGCAATGCAGCACGTTTTCGATAGAGGCGTCGTCGGTAAACGGGATGGTAATAAAACGGTCGTACCCGAGCGTGGTACACCGGATAATCGACTGGTGCGCCAGCTTCTCGACCGACGAGATAAACAAGGGCGCCTCCGAGTCGGTACGGCTCCAGGCAATGGCCTTGTGCGAAAGGCAAGCCGCCTCGATGCTGTTGGCTACCACCGTATCGTCGCCGTCGTAGATGATGGCTTCGCAATCTTTGAACAGCATCAGCTTTTCCTGCAATTTTTGCTTTACCGAGATAAAATTTTCCTGGTGCGCCTCGCCGATGTTGGTGATAATCCCGATGGTAGGGGCGATGATGGGTTGCAGGCGCTCCATCTCGTCGGGCTGCGAAATACCCGCTTCGAAAATACCCAGCGTATTTTTATCCGACATCTGCCATACCGACAGGGGTACGCCCAACTGCGAGTTGTAGCTCCGGGGCGAGCGCACGATATTGAACTCGCCGTGCAGCAATTGGTACAAAAACTCCTTGACTACGGTTTTTCCGTTGCTTCCCGTAATCCCGATTACCGGGATGTTGAACCGTTTCCGGTGAAAAGCGGCCAACTGCTGCAAGGCGCGCAGGCAGTCTTTTACCACCAGGAAGTTCGCATCGCGCATCCGCTCGAACTCCGGGCGCATCTCGCTTACCACGAAGTTGCGCACGCGTAACCGGTAAAGCTCCGAAATGTATTTATGGCCGTCGTTCGTTTTCGTTTTCAGGGCGAAGAAAAGGCTTTGTTCGGGAAAAGAAAGCGAGCGGCTGTCGGTTAATAAGATGCTGATTGTACTGTCTTTTATTTTCGGGCAAGTGGCGCCGGTGATGCCGGCTATCTCTTTTATCGTATATTCCATCGTGTCAATTCAGTTTAGACTTCAACATATCTATTTCATTTCGAATATCAAAGGAAGGAAATTTCTGTGTAATTCGTTCCATCTTTAACAAAGTTTGGACGATAAATTTCTGGTACGCCTCGCCCCGCTCGTCGAAGGGCCGGTGCTCGAGCGCCCGGGCGATTTTATCCCATTCTTTCATCGCTTCGAGCGACGGCGGGGCGACGTAACCCGAAACGAACCGCTCCCAGATATACTCTACAGCCAACGCCGAGGGATGCACCATATCGTCGGCGTAAAACCGGTAATCGCGCAATTCGTCCATCATCAGCTCGTATGCCGGAAAATAGGCGACGGAAGCCGGATATTCCTTTACCAAGGCATCGACGGCCAGCAGCAAAGAGGCTTTGCTCAACTGGTTCTCGTGGGCGCCGTCGCGCCAGTGCCGGATGGGGCTGACGGTAAAAATAAAGCACATACCAGGCTGTATTTCCCATAGCGCGCGACATACGGTTCGCAAGGATTCCGTAATTTCCGCCACTCCCAGCCGGTACCGGCGGAACTGCTTCTCGGGCAGTTTATGGCAGTTGGCCGCGATGCGGCCGGATTCTTTCAGGCGGTACACGAAAGCGGTGCCTAAGGTGACAATCGTTACGCGGGTAACCGGCAGTTTTTCCCGGCTTTCGGCGAGCCGCCGGTTAATCGCCTCCAGGCAATCCGCCTCCGAAAACGAAGAGAAGCGGCTGTGATGGTCGAAGCTGTGGAATTGTCCGTTATGGCGGAACAAGTCGGCTGGCGTGTACAACTTATCGCTTTTCAGTATCTCTACGGCCGAAGCGATGGAACAGGGATTGTAAAGGGTGCCGAACGGGTTGGTATCGACCGGGAATTTGTACCGGTGCAATTTCAGCCCGATATGCTCGGCAAAACACGACCCCAACAACAAAAGCCGGTCGGAATAGGCGAATGTAAACGGCGGCGCCGGAAGGTCGACGCGGGTAATGAGTTCCATAACGTATACACATTTAATGGCAGGAAACACCTGGCGCGCAACAGAGGCGGCGCCGGACAGGCCCGACAGGTATTCCGGAAAGATGCTCCGGCACCCGAACGGTTTCTGCTGTTAAAAGCGGGGTTCCCTGTGGCAAAAATAGGATTTCTTCCGGTAAAAACGAGTAAAACGGAAGAAATAAATACCCGGTCGTACCGGCCTCTCCCGAGGGCGATTTCGGAAGGATACAGGATAATTGAGGAAACAAACTTGTTTTATATGCGCTTATTTCCTTACTTTTGCAAACCAAAGAACCGAAGGTAGGGGCAGCCCGGCATAAACAAAGCTCGCTTTGTTTATGCGCTCGGCTTGCACTATCTTTGCGAAAAAATTACCAGGAATGGCAGAAACCGAGGAAAGGCATGTATTGAACCAGTTGAATTTTCCGTCCGACTTACGCAAGCTGGAGCCGGAAAAACTGGAAGAGGTGTGTGCGGAACTGCGTCGCTATATTATAGATGTGTTGTCCGAAAATCCGGGGCACCTGGGAGCCAGCCTGGGTACCGTGGAGCTGACGGTGGCCTTGCATTACGTATTCGATACGCCGGCCGACCGGATTGTATGGGACGTAGGGCACCAGGCGTACGGCCACAAGATACTGACCGGCCGGCGCGAGGCGTTCCACACGCTCCGGAAATACGGGGGAATCAGCGGGTTCCCGAATCCGGCCGAGAGCGAGTACGACTCGTTTATCGCCGGCCACGCTTCTAACTCCATTTCGGCTGCGCTGGGCATGTCGGTAGCCTCTTCCCTGAAAAAAGAGGAAAACCGGCACGTAATCGCCGTGATAGGCGACGGCGCCATGACGGGAGGCCTGGCTTTCGAAGGGTTGAACAACGCTTCGTCCAACCCCAACAACCTGTTGATTATCCTGAACGACAACAATATGGCCATCGACCACAGTGTCGGCGCGCTGAGCCAGTACTTGGTGGATATTACCACTTCGCAGGCTTATAACAAGATGCGGTACGACGTATACCGCGGCTTCCGGAAACTCAATATCATCACCGACGAATTGCGGGGCAGCATCCTGCGGTTCAATAACAGCCTGAAGGCGTTGCTTACCAAGCAACACAACTTGTTCGAAGGGTTCAGCATCCGGTATTTCGGCCCGGTAGACGGGCACGACGTAAAATACCTGGTAAAAGTACTGAACGACATCAAGGATATGAAAGGGCCGAAGCTGCTGCATATCCGCACCAAAAAGGGAAAAGGCTTCAAACCGGCCGAGGAATCGGCCACCAAGTGGCATGCACCCGGCCGTTTCAACAAGGAAACGGGCAAGCGGATTATCGTGCATAACCTCGACGAGCCGCAGTTATACCAGGATGTATTCGGCCATACGTTAGTAGAACTGGCCGGGCGCGACGAACGGGTAGTGGGCGTAACGCCCGCGATGCCTACCGGTTGCTCGATGATTTATATGATGAAGGAATTTCCGGAACGTACGTTCGATGTGGGCATTGCCGAGGCACATGCGGTTACTTTCTCGGCCGGTATGGCCAAAGAGGGGCTTATCCCGTTCTGCAATGTGTACTCTTCTTTCCTGCAACGGGCCTACGACCAGGTAATCCACGACGTAGCCATCCAGCGGCTCCCGTTGGTTTTGTGCCTCGACCGGGTCGGATTGGTCGGCGAAGACGGGGTTACGCACCACGGCGTATTCGATATGGCCGCTTTGCGGTGCATACCGAACCTGACGATTGCTTCCCCACTCAACGAACATGCGTTGCGGAACCTGATGTTTACGGCTTACAAGAATCGCAACGGGGGGCCGTTCGTGATTCGCTATCCCCGCGGAAAAGGCGAGCTGAAAGACTGGCGTAACGAAATGCGCGAATTGCCGGTAGGAAAAGGGCAACAGCTTGCCGAAGGGAAAGATGCAGCCGTCTTGTCGATCGGCTCTATCGGGTACGAAGTAAAAAAAGCACTCCGGCTGCTCGAGCCGGAAGGTTTCTCGATAGCGCATTACGACCTGATTTTCCTGAAACCGCTCGACGAGGCGCTCTTGCACGAAGTGGCGAAAAAATATAAAAAAATCGTCACCGTAGAGAACGGAACGGTAAAGGGGGGTATGGGAAGCGCCGTACTCGAATTTATGGCCGATAACGGATATACCCCGCAGGTAAAGCGCATCGGGGTGCCGGATTCATTTATAGAGCACGGCTCTATTCCCGACTTATACAGGCAGTGCGGAATAGACGGCGAGGGAATCGCCCGCACGCTCCGTACTTGGTTGTCAGGAACAGACGCCTGCATTTGAACAAGAAAAACCGATTTGGGCTTTAATTAGTAGCGTATGAAGATTATTATCGCCGGCGCCGGGGAAGTAGGCACCCATTTGGCCAAACTGATGGCGCAGGAAAAACAAGGTATCGTTTTGATGGACCCCAGCGAGGAGCGGCTGAAGTTTGCGAACTCGTATATGGAAATTTTATCGACAGTGGGTAACCCCACTTCGTTGCGCGACCTGGAAGAAGCCGGCATCAAGCACGCCGATTTGTTCGTAAGCGTTATGCCGGAAGAAACGACCAACCTCACCGCCTGCATGTTGGCGGCCAACCTGGGAGCGAAGAAAACATTCGCCCGTATCAACAATTACGAATATTTGTTGCCCAAGAACAAGGAATTTTTCGAGAAGCTGGGAATCAATACGATGATTTATCCCGAAATGCTGGCGGCCAAAGAAATCGTATCGGCCATCAAGCGGCCGTGGTCGCGCCAGTACTGGGAACTGTTCGGAGGGGCATTGATTCTGATCGGCGTGAAAGTGCGTGAAAATGCCCCCATCGTCGATACGCGCCTGATGGATTTGGTAAACGACAAGAAGTTGTACCATATCGTAGCCATCAAACGGAACAACGACACGATTATCCCGAATGGTACCGACCTGATTGAAGCGGGCGACATCCTCTTTTTCACCACGACCCGCGAGCATGTGGAAGATGTGCAGCGGTATGCCGGCAAGCGGAACCCGGAAATGAAGAAGGTGGTGATTATGGGCGGCAGCCGCATCGGTATACGCGCGTCCCAGTATCTACCAAGCAACATCCGGATTAAGATTATCGAAACCGATAAAGACAAAAGTTTCCAGATTGCCGAGAAGGTACCCGGCAATGTACTGGTAATTAACGGGGATGCCCACGATACCGATTTGCTTATCCAGGAAGGCATCAAAGATACCGACGCTTTTATCGCCGTAACCGAGAATTCGAGCACGAACATCCTGGCCTGCATGGCGGCCAAGCGGTTCGGCGTATACAAAACCATCGCCAATGTGGAGAACCTCGACTATGTACCGTTGGCGGAGAAAATGGATATCGGCACGATTATCAACAAAAAGCTGATTGCCGCCAGCTACATTTACCAGTTCTTGCTGGATGCGGATGTAACCAATGTAAAGTGCCTGACCTTTGCCGATGCCGAAGTAGCCGAACTGGTGGCGCGTCCGGACTCGAAAATCACGAAAAAGCCGGTAAAGGATTTGAAACTGCCGAAAGATATGACGCTGGGCGGCTTGCTCCGGAACGGCGAACCGATTATGGTAAAGGGCGACACGGTTATCCAGCCGTACGACCACGTGATGGTGTTCTGCCTCGACTCGGCCATGCGGAAACTGGAAGATTATTTTAATTAAATCCGCCGGGAATATGTTTCAGTTAAATGTGCGGTTTATCGTAAAGATGCTGGGGTCGATGCTGATGCTCGAAACCTTGTTTATGCTGAGTGCAGTGGTGGTAGCCGTTATTTACGGAGGCAACGACGTGTATCCGTTGCTGTTATCGAGCGGAATCATGTTCGGCAGCGGACTGTTGCTGTACTTAGCGGGGCTACGGGCCAACGAGAGCACGGCCGGACGCCGGGAGGGGATGCTCACGGTAACTCTTACCTGGATTTTGTTTTCTTTTTACGGAATGCTTCCGTATTACCTGGGGGGATACATTCCGAAAATAGTAGATGCTTATTTCGAAACGATGTCGGGGTTCACTACGACCGGTTCCACCATTCTCACCGATATAGAAGCGTTACCTCACGGAATCCTGTTCTGGCGAAGCCTCACGCAGTGGGAAGGGGGTATCGGGATGATTGTGTTTACTATCGCCTTGCTTCCGCTTTTCGGGGTGGGCGCCTCGCAGCTTTTCGACGCCGAAACGCCCGGCATCACCCACGACCGGTTCCGTCCCCGGGTAACCCAGGTAGCCAAACGGCTCTGGGGCATCTATGTAGTGCTTACGTCCGTGTTGGCCGTGTTGCTATGGATGGGGCCGATGAGCTTGTTCGATGCGGTATGCCATTCGCTTACCTGCCTTTCCACGGGAGGATACTCTACCAAGAATGCCAGCATCGCTTACTGGAATTCGGCTTACCTCGATTACACCTTGATGGTGTTCATGTTTATCGGCTCGATTAACTTTTCCCTGATGTATTTCGTTATACAAGGCAAATACAAAAAGTTTTTCAACAACGAAGAATTGCGCTGGTTCTTCTTTTTAGTGTTGGGGGCTATCGTCGTAGTAACGGGCTGGCTGATATGGAAACGCCTGGAGCCCGACTTTTTCATGGCGTTGCGCAAAGGCGCCTTCCAGGTGGTAACGCTGGTTTCCACCACCGGATACGCTACGGCCGATTACAATCCGTGGGGAGCGTTTTTCTGGATGATCGCCTTGATACTGATGGTCATTTGCGGATGCGCGGGTTCTACCTGCGGCGGGTTGAAAATGGGACGCTTCGTAATTCTTACCAAGAATATGTTGAACCAGTTTAAAAAGCAGACTCATCCGCACGCCGTGATTCCCGTCCGGGTAAACGGGCAGGCGTTATCGGTAGACCTGGTACAGCGGGTACTGGCTTTCGCCTTTGTGTATTTCGGCATTATCGTAGCGGGTAACCTGGCATTGATGGCGGGCGGCATCGCATTCGAAGATTCGCTGGGTGCCGTGGTATCGGCGATGAGCAACACCGGGCCCGGGCTGGGAAATGTGGGGCCTGTGGATAATTACGCCTGGATGCCGGATTATGCGAAATGGATTCTCGCCTTTATTATGATGACCGGACGACTGGAAATATTTACCGTTATTACGTTGTTATTGCCCGGTTTCTGGAAACAATAGCCACGTACCGGTTCTTTTTTATTGGTTCATCCTGATTTTCGGCGTACCTTTGCGAATCGAAATAAAGAGATATTCCCTATGAACTACCTAATCACGGCGCCTGGCCGGCTCCATACCACCGTTAAGCTACCCGCCTCCAAAAGCATCAGCAACCGGGCGTTAATCCTGAACGCCCTGAGTTACAGCCCGTACGAAATACAGAATTTGTCCGATTGCAACGATACGGAAGTGATGGTACGCGCCTTGAACTCGGATAGCGCTTGCTTCGATGTCCGGGCAGCCGGCACGGCCATGCGCTTCCTCACGGCTTTTTTATCGAAAATCGTGGGCGAGTGGGTAATTACCGGAACGGAACGGATGAAACAGCGCCCCATTAAATTACTGGTGGATGCACTCGATTCGCTGGGCGCCCGCATCGAATACATGGAAAAAGAAGGGTATCCCCCGTTACGTATTTTCGGAAGCGCTTTACAAGGCGGCGAAATCAGCCTGAACGGCGGCGTAAGTTCCCAATACATTTCGGCTTTGCTGATGATTGCGCCGCTGATGGAAAAAGGATTGCGGCTGCACCTGGAGGGAGAAGTGATTTCACGGCCTTATATCGACCTCACGCTCCGGTTGATGGAGCAGTACGGTGTAACCGCCCGATGGACGGGCGATACCATCCACGTAGCTCCGCAGGAATATAAACCGGTACGCTTCACGGTAGAATCCGACTGGTCGGCCGCTTCGTACTGGTACGAAATCATGCTGCTTTCCGGCAACGCCGAAATCGAACTGACGGGGTTATTCAAAAACAGTTTCCAGGGCGACGCCCGCGGAGCGGAACTATTCGGACGGCTGGGAATAAGCTCCGTATTCACGGAGCGGGGCGTACGCCTGAAACGAAACGGGAACGCCTGCGCCAAACTGGTTTATAACTTCGTAAACGAGCCCGATTTGGCTCAAACTTTTGTCGTGGCGTGCGTGTTAACTAATACGCCGTTCCGCTTTACCGGCCTCCAATCATTGAAGATTAAGGAAACCGACCGCATCGAAGCGCTGAAAGCGGAAGTGCGCAAACTGGGTTACGTGCTTCGCGACAGCCATGACAGCATCTTGGAATGGAACGGCGAGCGATGCGAACCGGAAGCCATGCCGGTAATCGAAACGTACGAAGACCACCGGATGGCGATGGCATTCGCCCCGGCCGCTTTGACAAGGAAAGAGGGCGTAACGATTGCAAACCCGGAAGTGGTTAGCAAATCGTATCCCGGCTACTGGAACGATTTGATGACTGCCGGGTTCGTAATAAACAGATAAAACGGGATAAACGGGTATGTGGATTATTATTATAGGTTTGGTGGCATTAGGCTTCGTAGCCGCGTTGCTGGGGTATCTGCGCAACCGGAAGCTGCAGCGCCAGTTGGAGCGGGGAGAAATCGACGAAATTCCCGAGCCGAAGGAAATCCCGGAGGTTTGTTGCGGAGCGCACGAAGTTTGCGAGCGCGACAGCTTGTTGGCTGCGGTAAGTAAAAAAATCGAGTATTACGACGACGAGGAGCTGGATGCGTACCTCGGTACGCCTGCCGACGGCTATCCTGCCGATGCTGTAAACGAGTTCAGGGAAGTGCTCTATACCTTGCGCGAAACGGAAGTGGCAGGCTGGTTACGCAGCCTGCAATTACGGGGTATCGAGCTGCCCGACGAACTGAAAGACGAAGCGTTTTTAATTGTCGGCGAACGACGTATACATTCTTGACGATGGATTTGCTACAGTATGTTTTTTTTCAGAATGCGTTACTCGGCAGTTTTTTAACGGCCATTGCTTGCGGAATTATCGGCACGTACATCGTTGCCCGGCGCTTGGTGTTCATCAGCGGCGGAATTACGCACGCTTCGTTCGGCGGCTTGGGGCTCGGCTTTTACCTGAATATGAACCCGGTAATAATGGCGCTGGCGTTTGCCGTAGCCTCGGCTTTCGGGGTAGAGTGGATGTCGAAGAAGCAAGGAGTGAGGGAAGATTCGGCTATCGCCGGTTTCTGGGCGCTGGGCATGGCTGTGGGCGTCATCTTTATTTTTCTCACACCGGGTTATGCGCCGAACCTGTCGGCGTTTTTGTTCGGGAATATCCTTACGATTACACACGGGGATATTTACTGGATCGCCCTGTTAGCGGGCTTGCTCGTTCTGTTTTTTTCTTTCTTTTACCGGGAAATCGTATACGTGGCGTTCGACGGCGACTTCGCCGTAACGCAACGGCTGCCGGTTAAGACGATAGAATATGTGCTGATGTTTTTTATTTCGGTCACGATTGTCGTTTCCATCCGCCTGGTGGGAATCATGTTGCTGATGTCGTTGCTTACCTTACCCCAGATGACTGTGAACCTGTTTACTTCCGATTTCCGGAAAATCATCTTCGGCTCCATCGGTATCGGGTTCGCCGGGTGCGTGCTCGGACTTATCCTGTCTTATTTTCTATATGTGCCTTCCGGTGCATTTATCATTCTTGTGCTGGTAGTGGTGTTCCTGCTGCTGAAAGGAGTACAGGCATGGACAAACAAGCGTTCCGTAAACCGGAAGGGTTGATTTACTCCTCCGTTTCGAATTGCTCCATCGTCAGGCTCTCTCCGTCCCATACGATATAAGAGAAATGACGCATCCAGTCACCGGCAATCAACAGGCGCGACGTACGCGAAAGCATCAAATCCAGCATAATATGGCGGTGTCCGAAAATGAAAAAATGAATATCCGGATGAGTTTTCAAATATTCCTTGGCAAACAGAACCAGGTACTCGGCCGCTTCCCCTTTATACGAACCTGTTTCTTCCTGCTCGCGCAGCCCTGCCTGGCGGCTGTGTAACGACCAACCGTACGCAAACCCCATCGTCCACCTCGGATGAATCGCAGCATAAAGCTGCTGGCAAAACGTATTGCGAAACAACCCGCGCAGGAACCGGAACATAAGCGAACGATTGTCGACCTCGTCGCCGTGCGCCAGGAAGAAACGTTTCCCCATCAAATCCACCGTAAGCGGCTCGCGGTGAATTATAGCTCCCGTTTCGGCCGGCAGGTAATCGAACATCCAGATATCGTGGTTGCCGATAAAGAAATGCATTTCTATTCCCTTGTCCGCCATATCCGCCACTTTTCCTAAAAAACGGGTAAATCCTTTGGGTACTACGTATTTGTATTCGAACCAGTAGTCGAACATATCTCCCAGGAAGTAAACAGCCGCCGCTTCGTCGCAGATGCTATCCAGCCAGCGTACCAATCGTTTTTCAACGGCAAGGGGTTCTCGATGGAAACGGGCGCCCAGGTGGGCATCCGAGGCGAAATAAATTTTCTTCGGGTTCATAGGCGGAAATGGGAAACGGGCTTACAGGAACCCTAATTCCAACTTAGCTTCTTCACTCATCATATCTTTGTTCCATTCCGGCTCGAATACCAGGTTTACTTCCACGTTGCGTATTCCTTCCACACTTTCCACTTTCATCCGGACATCTTCCAGGATAAAGTCGGCGGCCGGACAATTGGGCGCTGTAAGCGTCATATCGATATGTACGTTTTTTTCGTCGTCTAATTCCACGTTGTAAATTAATCCCAGGTCGTATATGTTGACCGGTATTTCCGGGTCGTATACGGTTTTGAGCATTTCTACGATGGCTTCTTCGGTTTGGAGAAATTCGTTGTTCATCTCTGAGTATAATTTGAAGCGAAGAGCGTGCGAGCCGAAAGCAGGAACGAGTGTACCCGGTTATGCTGAGGCGAAGCCTGTCTTCTTTTAATCAAAGCAAAGATACATCATATCTTTTATATAACTGAACCGGAAGAAAAAGAAAATGTTCAACGGGAAGCGCCGGCGTACCCCGCAGCAGCCGTGCAAATACCCGACCCTTTGCCATCCGCAAAATTTTCACATCGTAAAAAAAGCGGCTCCTGCACGAACAAAACGCGCAACAGATTGTTTTTCTTTAATAAAGAGAAACGCGTTGTTTAAATACATATATACCTATGACCAAGAAAGAACTTGTTTACGGCATAGCTTTAGAAACAGGCTTGTCGAGCTCGGACGCCGCCAAGGCAGTCGATGCTTTTATGAAAGTAGTGGAAAAATCGTTGCGTAACGGCGAATCGGTATCTTTAATGGGCTTCGGCTCTTTTTTCGTATCTAACATGACCGAAAGGAAATGTGTCAATACCAAAACAAAAAAACAAATCGTTATACCGGCGGCCAAAGTGCCTCGCTTCCGGGTAGCTTCCCGTTTACGGAATGCAATTATGAAATGAGCAATCCGGCCGGCTTATTTCCGGCCGGCAGCCATAGCGCCACCGCCTAAGCAGGAGTCGTCTTTCAGTTTTCCCTCATCCGCATAACTGTAATAGTTACCGTCGCACAAAATGACATGGTCGACCAGGCTGATGTCCATCAGGCGGCAACTTTCCTGCAATTTACGGGTGAACCTGTCATCCTGCAAACTGGGCGCGGCATTTCCCGAGGGATGATTATGGCATACCACCAGGCCGGGAACTAAGGCCGACAAAACCGATTTAAGGATAATCCGGATATCGGCCGACGTTTCGTTTATTCCGCCCTGGCTTATTTTTATCCGCTCTGTTACTTTATTCGCTTTCGAAAGAAGCGCTATCCACAACTCTTCATAAGGTAAATCGGAAAGCAAAGGATAAAAATACTGGTATACTTTCCGGCTCGAATTAAGCGTTTCGCACTGGGGTATTTCCGCCTGTGCGCGTCTTTTCCCCAATTCGAGGGCCGCCATAATCGTAACGGCTTTCGCGGTTCCGATACCGGCAAATTCGTTTATCAAATCGCGGGCAGAATATTTTCCCAAGGCATTGAGATTGTTGCCGGCCGTATGAAGAATATGGGACGCCAGCTCTACCGCAGTTTGCTTACTGTTTCCCGAGCCGATAAGAATAGCCAGCAGTTCGGCGTTGCTCAGCGAGCTTACGCCTTTTAATATCATTTTTTCACGCGGACGGTCTTCTTCCGCCCAGTCTTTAATGCTTAATTTTTCCATAACGATAAGGGTTCGATTAAAAAAGGAACAGGAAGAACCGTCGTTCTTCCTGCAAAGTTTATCCGGGGCCGGTTAGCGCACGCGTTCGATATACGAACCGTCGCGCGTATCCACCTTGATTTTTTCGCCTGTGTTGATAAAAAGCGGTACCCGCACTTCGGCACCCGTTTCAACGGTAGCCGGTTTCAACGTATTGGTAGCGGTATCACCTTTCACGCCCGGCTCGGTATAGGTTACTTCGAGCACGACATTGGGCGGCATTTCGCACGTCAGAATCGTTTCGGTAGCGGCATGCACCATGGCCTCCACCATATCCCCCTCTTTCAGGAACTGAACCCCTTCGATGCTTTCGCCGGGGATGGAAATCTGTTCGAATGTTTCCGGATGCATAAAATTATATCCCATCTCGTCCTTGTAAAGAAATTGATACGGACGGCGTTCTACCCGTACTTCCTCTACCTTCACACCCGAGTTCCAGGTTTTATCGAGTACCCGGCCCGTTACTACGTTTTTCAGCTTCGTACGGACGAAAGCCGGACCTTTACCCGGTTTAACATGGAGGAATTCGACAATAAAATAATAGGTACCATCTATATCCAGACACATACCGTTTCGGAAATCAGCAGTTGTTGCCATATAATTGCGTTATAGTTTGATTAATAATTCTCGTGTAACCGGCTGCAAAAGTATTGATTTTCCCCCATATACACAAATACTCGGTTCATTTTCCGGAGAAGCCCGCTCCGGCGTTATCCGCTCCGGTTCGGAACCGCCGTTTCAAAACAGCGAAAGAATAAAACCGATTACAGGTACCAGTACCGCCGTCATCACTCCCATCAACCCGATTGCCAAGCCGCTCAACGCACCTTCCACCGCACCGAGCTGAAGGGCGGTAGCCGTTCCTACCCCGTGGCTCGAAGCCCCTAAAGCAAGCCCTTTGGCAATCCGGCTTTCAATACCCAGCACCTTCATCACGAAAGGCCCGGCGATGCTTCCGAAAATACCTACCGCTACCACGATTACCGCCGTGAGCGACGGATTTCCCCCGGCCTTTTCGGCAATTCCCATAGCGATGGGCGTAGTAACCGATTTAGGCTGAAGCGTAGCTATCAGCGAGGTATCGGCCCCCATTAGCTTGCCAATGGCGATTACGCTTACGATTCCGACAAAGGCTCCGACGAAAACAGCCGTGAGGATAGATACCACATTTCCTTTGATATATTGCATCTGGTCGTATAATACATACCCTAACGCCACCACCGACGGTCCCAGCATAAAATGGATAAGGCGGCTCCCCTCGCGGAACGTTTCGTAGTCGATATGGAACAATTTCAGGATAAAAATAATAACCGGAATAGACGTGAGCAAAGGATTTAAAAGCCGGATATGCGTTTTCTTATACAAGGCCGAAGCGGCGACATAGGTTCCGACTACCAGTGTGAGCGCAAAAATTTCGGAATGTAACAACGTATGCATAACTATTTCTTCTCCTTTCCCAGTTTTTGTTGAACGAGCGCCACGGAAGCGATAACCAATACCGTACTCACGATACAGGCCGTAAGAATAACCGTCCAATACCGGGAGATGATTCCCAAAGCGTTCATCAGGCCCACACCGGCAGGCAAGAAAAACAACCCCATGTTATCGGTAAGCAGGCGGGAAATCCTTTTTACATGAGTAGGCTTCACGAGCTTGAAAACCAATGCGCCAAACAAAAGCAGCATGCCGATAACGCTTCCCGGAACGAAGCCGTCGATCCAAAAACTGACGAACTCGCCGGTAAAATAGAAAAACAAGATATAAAAAATTTCTTTCAGCACGAATCCCGATTTAATTAAAAAACTCCGGCAAAAGTAATACAAGTTTGTGTAATATGTTTTACAGCACATTCTATTAAGCAATGTTTAACAATCGGGGAATGAAGCGCTATTCCGGAAGAAAAAGAACCTGTAACAAAAAACCGGACACCCGGCCGCCACCTGCCGGAAAACATTCCCTTTTCCGGTAGCAGCAGCCATGTATCCGGCTTTCCCTATCGTTTCCCGATACGGACCGTTACAACTTCTTTATTTCCAACGAGCCGAAACTTCCGTCGAAAACGATTTCTCCGTTTTTGCCGCCGTTAAACGTACACTCGATGTCTTTCTGGTTTCCCTTTTCCACCCGATCTTTCTTTTCCGGCTTAAAAGCGCTATCCCACTAAACATTTCCGAACGAAGCATGCG
This sequence comes from Parabacteroides sp., assembly GCA_020860905.1. GTDB lineage: Bacteria > Bacteroidota > Bacteroidia > Bacteroidales > Tannerellaceae > Parabacteroides_B. Next base: position 16,941 of record JAJBTJ010000212.1, read on the forward strand.
CTTTCAGCGAAAAAGAAGTTTCAGGAGCCAGTTTGAGTTTCGTATTTCCGAAATTGGTTTTCACTTTTATCCGGGAAAAACCGGTGGCAACCTCACTCACATCGAGATTACTGTGGGCTAATGCCTGCACTTCGGCCGATTCGGCGAGCCGGGCTACCGACACATTGCTGAACTGGGCATCCAGCCCCAGCTTTTTGCAGGAAGCGATTTCCCCCCCGCCATGCCGAACGGTTAATTGAATCGATTGGACCGCTCCCGTTTTCAAATTGGAAAACTGCGAATCCGCTTTTACCTGCGAGGCGGCGCCGATAACCACTTTTCCGGAATGCCGCAGCTTGAAGACAGCATCGGCCAGATTCCCCAACTGTACATTGCTGAATTCGGAATTTACGGCCAGAGGAGCGGTAAAGTTTTCGCCGGCGATATTGCCGAACTTAACGGAAAGAGCCGATTCGCCGGCATGCGTTCCCGACACATCGATATTGCCGAACTTCTGCATAAGCGAAAGCCGTACGTAAGCCGGCACCAGCAACGTATAATTTACCGTAACCCGCTCCTTGTCGTGTTGCTCGAACTTATCCGTCCGGGTAATGGCTTTAATCCGGCTCTTATCGGAAGTAACATCCACCGAAACCTTTTGCAGGTTTTTTTCCGCCGTCTGCTCGTTATCGGCCTTCGACTCGATTACCACCCGCATTTCCACGCCGTCTTTCGGCCAGTGCTCCACGACGATATTCCCGAAACGGTTGTCGATTTGGATTTCGGTAGCCTGCCCGGCCGGGAATGTATGCACGAATTCTTTCTTTTTAGCGCTTCTGGCCGGAACATCCGGCGTGGCTGCTCCTGCGAGCCATGTGCCGATAAGAAAAAAAACGACCATTCCTAATACGGCTCTCTGTAATTTTGTTGCTTGCATAGTTACTTATATTTTATAAGGTTAATACGATTCGTTCCGGCCTTCGATTTGTTCCAGCATAAAGTTCAGGCTGTTCAGACTGGTTCCGTACAACTGAATCAAGGCATACGCCGTTTCCTGCGACCCCGGCAGATGAGGCAACAGGCTTTTCTCGAATTGCTTGTTTACCTCCATAATTCGCAGGCTCTCTTCCAGTAATTGCTGCTTTTCCAGCACATCCCCTGTTTCGGCCTCCTCGATGCGGGCGATTACGTCGTTCATCTGCATCAGGTAATACGTACGCAGGCTGTTTATTTCGGCCGAGGCCGGACATACCTCCGAAACCCCTTCCCTTTCGCCTCTCAGCATAGGATAACCCGCTAACAACAACGTCAGCACCGCAGCGGCTATTCCCGCCACATACCGCAGATACACCCGGCCGGCCGGTTTCCCGGCGGCCGCCAGTTTCGCTTCGAAACGCTTCTCATGCCCGGCAGGAAGCGCGTCCCGGTCGAACCATTCCCGGTTGTCCGATACAAATCGCTCCAGTTTATCCATTGTGTTCATACGCTATTAATTCCAGTAATTTTTTCTTTGCCCGCAGGTATTGGGTACGCACGGTTACCTGTTTGATGTCGAGAATCGAGGCGATTTCCTCCATGTCGTACCCTTCGAAAAGATAAAGCGAAAGAATCATGCGATAACCCGCCGGCAAACGTTGCAGGCCGTCTTTAACCCGCTGGACGGAATAAGCGGCATTTTCTTCGGCGAACTCTTCCTCTTCGACGGAAACATCGGCATACCGGTCGGTCAGCTCTTCCAGCACAGGCGTCTGCCGGCGGATGTAATCGATAGCGGTACGCACGGCAATCTGCTGCATCCACGCCTCGAAACACAGTCCGGTGCGGTACTGGCCGATTCGGGTAAAAATTTTAAGGAAGGCATCCTGCATCGCCTCTTCCGCCTCGGAAGCATTTCCGATAATGCGGAAACAAGCTGCATACAGCCGGCCGGCATGGTTCCGGTAAAGGGCCAACTGGGCGGCACGGCTTCCTTTGCGGCAGCCTTCGACGAGGGATGTTGTAGATTGCTCCATTTGTTTATATAAACGAGTGTCCGGAAAAAGAAGTTGCATCGACAGGAGAACAAAATAACAAAAAAAGAGAGGCATCTCACGACGCCCCTTCTCCCTGTACTAAATGATAAAAATAAAAGTTATGTGGGAAGGTTATCTGACCTTCATTTTATTGTTATAGTTGATATGCTTGTCGATAACGGAAAACATCCGGTTGTTCTTTTCGTCCCAACTGTAGGTAACGGAAAAATCCTTTTCCTCTCCGCCGGCATCCTGTGCCTTTACCGTAAAGGTATAAGGCGAAGTTGCCGTTTCTTTAATCGTACGCAGGTCGAAAGCGATCAGCCCTTCGGCCAACGGGCCGCCGGTTTGGTAAGCGTTATGGGTAAACACATATTCGTTCGGATTGCCCGCAATTTCGTTCCTGGCCAAGTTCAGGAAATGAACCGAACCGTAAGCCGTGGGGATAGCGAAATGGATATTGAGATAATCGTCGGCAATGGCGTAATCCAGTATCCGTACCGGGTCGGAACCCAGGCTGTCTTTAGTGGCGGCCGTAAGTACGGTAATATCTTTCGTAAGAATAGGAAGCAGCAGGTTCACCATTACGCCGTGCGAATAACCCTGCACGCTGTCGCCTAAAATGGTGTAATTGGCCACGACACGGGTTTGCTTCACAGGATAGTCGGAAGGGTTACCGGAAGCGGTAAGCGGCAATAACGTGGTGCCGTCGTCCAGCTGGAGATAATACTGATTGTCGCTTAACGGTTTGACTGTAGCCGCACTTACCCAGAATTTATCCAACGAATACCCGTCGTCGTTACACGAAGTAAATAAAGCAGCCGGTAAAAGAATGCTGATAAGGGCTAAAAATACGCTGTTCCTTTTCATGATATATACTTGCTGGATACTACTAACAAAGATGCAACTTTTCCGAAAAAGCTGCAAGAGACAGCGAAAAAAATTAACGGCGCAGGTCGTTCCGGATAATTTCGGCAGCCCGCCGGGAAGCGCCCGGCGCCCCGAGGGTTTCGATTATCTCGTCGTAACCCGCCAGCATCCGGTTACGGTACTGCGCATCCGAGAGCAAACGCCCCAGCTCGCTCCGGATATTTTCCAGGGAAAAACGAACGGAAAACAATTCTTTCACCACCTCTTTTCCGGCAATCAGGTTAACCAGGGAAATATAGGAAATATGAAAAAAATGCTTGAAAATAAAATACGTAATATGTTTACCCGCTACTTTATAGCACACGGTTTGCGGTACCCGCAACAAGGCGGTTTCGAGCGTAGCGGTACCCGACGTCACCAAGGCCGCCCGGCTTTGCTGCAACAAACGGTATGTTTGCCCGAATACGATACGGGCCGGATGCGAAGCGATATACGGCTGATAGAACTCCGGCTCTATGCCGGGTGCGCCGGCGATAACTGGCTGGTATTCCGGATAGGCCGAGGCCGCTTCCAGCATGACAGGCAAATTATCCCGGATTTCCTGCCGGCGGCTTCCGGCCAGCAAAGCGATAACCGGCCGGCCGTCGAGACTATTGCGCTCGGCGAACTCGCCGAACGTTTCATCCGCGCCTTCACGGGCTGCCACGGCATCTACCGACGGATTGCCCACATACTCCACCTCGTAGCGCTGCGTGCGGTAAAACTCCGTTTCGAAAGGCAAAATACACAGCATTTTGTCTACATACCGGCGTATCGACTTGATGCGATACTTCTTCCAGGCCCATATTTTAGGGGAAATATAATAAAAAACGGGAAGATTCAACTCTTCTTTGACAAACCGCGCGATTTTCAGGTTAAAACCGGGATAATCCACCAAGATGACCGCATCCGGACGATAACTCCGGATATCTTCTTCGCACCGGCGCATATTCCGCAGGATGGTACGCAAGTTTTTCAGCACCGGGATAAACCCCATAAAAGCCATTTCGCGGTAATGCTTCACCAGCACGCCCCCTTCGGCCTGCATCAAATCGCCGCCCAGGAAACGGAATTGCGCCCCGGAATCGAGCTTTTTCAACGCCGCCATCAGGTTCGAGGCATGCAAATCGCCCGACGCTTCGCCCGCAATCAGGTAATACTTCATTCTTCCCAGCTCTTTAAGCGGTTCAGCGAAGCATAGTCGGTTATATCGATGGTACAGGGTACCAGCGAGGCATATCCGTGGTCTAACGCATAAATATCGGTATCCGCCGCCTCGGGGTGGTACTCCTTGAATTCGCCGGTGAGCCAGAACCGTTCTTTTCCCGAAGGAGATTTCACTTTCATATATTCCTTTATCCACTTCCCTTCAGCTTGCCTGCACACCTTCAGCCCCTTCACCTGCGCCTCGTCGGGCACGTTCAGGTTGAGGTACGTACCTTTCGGCAACCCTTCTTTCAACAACCGGCGGGCTACCGCCCGGGCATACCGGCAACTGGCCGAAAAATCGGCGTCCGGGTCATGCGAAGTAAGCGAAACGCCCAACGAAGGCACCTCGAAAATACATCCTTCGAACGCCGCTCCCATCGTTCCGGAATAGTGGATGCAAATGGCGGCATTCGTTCCGTGGTTGATGCCGGAAACGAGCAAGTCGGGCTTGCGGCTCACTACCTCGTTGATAGCCAGCTTAACGCAATCCACCGGCGTACCGGTACATTTATAAATAGTTGCATTCCGTTCCTGCTTTACCAGCGAATAGCCGATAGGCACTTCGGAAGTGATAGCGCCCGACATGCCCGAGCGGGGCCCGTCGGGCGCCATTACCACCAGTTCGCCCAACTCGCGGAGGCTTTCGATCAACTCTTTTATGCCTTTGGCTTCTACGCCGTCGTCGTTGGTTATCAGGATAAGAGGGGTTCGATTCATCATGTCGTTCTATAAAATGAAATTGGAGGGTAAAGATACTCCAAACGGCCGGATAGCCGGGTATCATTTCTCTAAAAGTTCGTTATCTTTTTCAAAAAAGGGAGGTAACTTCCGGTACGAAAGTAGGTCGTTCAGTATATTCTGCCTATCTTTGCTTCAACGAATAAAGCGATGATACGCTGCGCCCCGGCATAGGCGGGCACAGGCTGCCCGGGCCGTTCCGGCGAGTTATCAACAAATAAGGGAACTTTTCAACAAAACGGACATTGTTTTGCCGTTACAGTTTTTTCATGCGGGTATTCTTCGTTAATTTGCCCCTGAATAAATACGTAATAATATGGGAAAGATTATAGCTTTAGCGAATCAGAAGGGTGGTGTAGGCAAAACTACCACAACGATTAATCTGGCTGCATCGCTCGCCGCGCTCGAAAAGAAAGTGCTGGTAGTAGATGCCGACCCCCAGGCAAATGCTTCATCCGGATTAGGCATAGATATCCGGAACGTGGAGCTGTCGATTTACGAATGCATCGTGAATGGCGAGGACGCTACGAAAGCCATCGCCAAAACCGAAATAGAAGGACTGGAAATCATCCCTTCCCACATCGACCTGGTAGGGGCGGAAATCGAAATGCTCAACCTCGACGAGCGGGAACAGATACTCAAACAGCTCCTCACGCCCCTGAAAAACGCATACGACTTTATCCTGATAGACTGTTCGCCCTCGCTCGGGCTCATTACCGTAAACTCGCTTACGGCCGCCGACTCGGTAATTATCCCGGTACAGTGCGAATATTTCGCCCTCGAAGGCATCAGCAAACTGCTGAATACGATTAAGATTATCAAGTCGAAACTGAACCCGGGGCTCGAAATCGAAGGGTTCCTGCTCACCATGTACGATTCGCGCCTGCGGCTGGCCAACCAGATATACGAAGAGGTGAAACGGCACTTCCGCGAACTGGTTTTCACCACGGTGATTTACCGGAATATCAAATTGAGCGAGGCGCCCAGCTACGGACAGCCGGTATTGTTATACGACGCCGAATCGAAAGGGGCGGTGAACCACATGCAACTGGCAAAAGAATTGATTGAAAAAAATAAATAACACGACAAGAAAGAAGAGTTTGATTGATATATGGCAACACCCAAAAGATCGGCACTCGGCAGAGGATTGGATGCGTTGATTACGATAGACGACGTTACCACCGGCGGCTCGTCGTCGATTAGCGAGATAGAGCTGTCGAAAATCCAACCTAACCCCGAGCAGCCGCGTAGTATCTTCGAGGAAGAAGCACTCGAAGAGCTGGCCGCTTCTATCCGGGCATTAGGATTGATTCAGCCGGTTACCTTACGCGAAACCGGCCCCGACCAGTACCAGATTATTTCGGGCGAGCGCCGGTACCGGGCTTGCCTGAAAGTGGGCATGACCACCATCCCGGCTTACATCAAAACGGCAGCCGACGAGAACGTGGTGGAAATGGCCCTTATCGAAAACATCCAGCGGGAAGACCTGAACTCGATAGAAATAGCGCTGGCCTACCAGAAATTAATCGATAATTACGGGCTGACGCAGGAAAAACTGAGCGAGCGCGTAGGGAAAAAACGGACAACGATCGCCAATTACCTGCGCTTGCTGAAACTCCCGGCCGAGATACAAATGGCCCTCAAAGACCGGAAAATAGACATGGGGCACGCCCGGGCGCTGATTTCGGTGCAAGACCCGGAGCTGCAACTGGCTTTATACGAGCAAATCCTGGCCGAAGGCTTATCGGTGCGCCAGGTAGAAGAGCTGGTTCGCGGCCTGTCGGAAAGCGAAGCCGGCCTGCCGAAACTCGTCGCGAAGCAGAAAAAAACGGTGCCGGAGGAATATAATTTGCTGAAAGACCAGCTTTCGCGTTTTTTTAACACGAAGGTGCAATTCAGTTGTAACGAGAAAGGAAAGGGGAAAATCACCATTCCGTTTACCTCCGAAGAAGAACTGGAAAAGTTGATTGCCTTGTTGGATTCATTGAAAAAATAGTACGATAGTGCATATCAGTATAAAAATAATAACCGGTCTTTTAGCGGTTTGCAGCGTTCTTATTCCGGAAAGTTTACAGGCGCAGGAAGAGCAACCCGAAAAAGAAATCGTAAGGGAAACGGTAATCCTGGAAGAAGCGCCCGACTCTACCGTTACCTCGGTGCTGATAGCTGCCGACTCGGTGGTGGCGGAGGTACCGGTTCCCAAAGCAGACGAGCCTTTCAAGCCGAGCCCCGGCCGGGCGGTATTGTACTCGGCCATCTGCCCCGGGCTGGGACAGATTTACAACCGGAAATACTGGAAGTTGCCGTTGGTATACGGGTCGTTTATGGGGTGTATCTACGCCGTAACCTGGAACAACAAAAACCTGCAGGATTACAGCCAGGCGTATAAAGACATCATGGGCGAAGACCCGATGGTAAACGACAGTTGGAAGAATTTCCTTCCCTACGGCGCCAATCCGGAGGAATACGTAAACGATAACAACTTTAAAGACAAGCTCAAGCAGCGGAAAGATTATTACCGGCGATACCGCGACCTGAGCATCATCATCACCGGCCTGGTTTACTGCATTTGCATGATCGATGCGTATGTAGACGCCCAGCTTTTCGATTTCGACATTTCGCCCGATTTATCCATGCGGGTGGTTCCGGTGATGGAGCCGCCCACCAATCATAATGCACGCTCGTACGGCGTAAGTTGTAGTTTTAATTTTTAATTGCATGAAACGATACTTTCTTTTACTGGCCTTTTCGCTTGTTTGGGCAACCGGTGCAGTTGCCCAGGGAAATGCGGATTTTTCTACCGGGACGACAGCCGACTCCATCCTGACGGACGAAGTGGGACTGATTCCCGAAAGCCTGGATGCCGATATCGACAGCCTGCTGCATACCTGGCACGTGAAATATTTTACCAAGCGGAACGAATACTGCCACGACGATGCGGAAAACGTATTCTTTCCCGATACGGTTTACCGCGAACGATTACGGCGTTTGCCGCGGGTTATCCCGATGACCTATAATAATGTGGTACACGATTGCATCGACTTGTATGCCGAGCGGAAACGGGGCTTGGTGAAATACATGCTGGGCATGGCCGATTTTTATTTCCCGATTATCGAACAGGCGCTCGACGAACACGGACTGCCGCTCGAACTGAAATACCTGGCGGTGGTAGAGAGCGCCTTGAACCCGACTGCCCTCTCGCGGGTAGGCGCCTGCGGGTTGTGGCAATTCATGTTGCCCACCGGCAAGATGTACGGGCTGGAAATCAACAGCCTGGTCGACGAGCGGCGCGACCCCTTGAAAGCTACGCATGCCGCCTGCCGGTATTTCGAGGACATGTACCGGATTTACGGCGACTGGAACCTGGTGCTCGCTTCGTACAACTGCGGGCCAGGCAACGTAAACAAGGCGATTCGCCGGGCCGGGGGCAAAACGGATTTCTGGGAAATCTTCCCTTACCTGCCGAAAGAAACCCGCTCGTACGTTCCGCTTTTCATCGCGGCCAATTACATTATGAACTATGCGTGCGACCACAATATCTGTCCGGTACAAACCAACCTGCCGATGGCTACGGATACGGTGATGGTTACGAATTACCTCCACCTGCAACAAGTGGCCGAGGTATTGCACCTCGACGTGGAAGAATTACGGGCGCTGAATCCCCAGTATAAACGGGATATTATTCCCGGTAACACCGGCGCCTGCGTACTGAAGTTGCCTGCTGCCGAAACCTATGCGTTCGTCGACCGGGCAGATACGATTTACCTGCATAAAGCCGAAGAGTTGCTGGCCAACTGCCTGGATATGAATCCGGCTAACGGGTTTCTGCCGAAAGCTACCCAGGAGCGGATTACCCACGTGGTACTGCACGGCGAAAACCTGTACACGATTGCGAACCGGTACGGGGTGACCGCCCGCGACATAAAGAAATGGAACCGCTTGAGCTCTACCCGGGTAGCCCGGGGGAAACGGCTGGTATTGTATGTAGATAACGGGGGCGTGGCTTTCGCCTCGGCTCAACCTGTGAAGGAAGAAAAACCGGCAGCCGCTTCGAAGTCTGCCGGCAACGCGAAACCGGTAACTTCGTCGTTGCCTAAAAACGCACAGGCGCAAGCGTCGGCTTCTGCGGGGAAAACCCGGTCGTATACGGTTAAATCGGGCGATTCGCTTTACTCGATTGCCAAGCGCTACCCGGGCGTATCTACCAACGACCTGCTAAAGGCGAACGGCCTTTCAAGCGCCTCGATCCGGCCGGGACAAGTATTGAAAATTCCGCGGGGATAACGCGGTAGCTCGCAGCGGGGGGCCCGGCGGCAGGCAAGAAGCCTGCGGGAATATCCGGCGATGTCCGGCCTGTTCGGGCAGCCGGTTTACCGGTTTGTTTCTTCTTTCCTTGCCTATCGATTCGTAGCGGCCGTGAACGGCGCCCGTACCGTTAACGGCGACTCAAGGAAACAGGGGACGTCCCGGAAGAGATTTCTTTCTGTTTTTTTGGATGAACCTGCATTTGAAAGGAAATATTCCAGGCAGCCGGCTTTTCACGAGCCGGCTGCTTTTGTGTTTTGCTTACCGGATAGTTCGTGGCGCAGCGGCCCGAAAGTAAGGCGGGGAATCTTTTCCTTCATTCCGTTCTGCGAAAACACGGGTCGTTTTACTTTATCCCGATTTCTTCGAACACTTTCCGGTATACTTCTCCTTTGGCCTCGACTGGTTTGGGATACGCCCGCGACGACGACGGAAGCCGGTACAACCGCATTTCCCGGCCGTTGAACGTAAATGCTGTACAACCGCCCGTAACCGGCATTTTCACGGGAACCATCGACAGAAATGCTTCGGTAGCTTTCTGGCCGGCTGCCAGGACGGTACGGCATAGGGGGATGCGTTCCAACACATCCGCCAGGTCGATGGTTTCCACGATTTCCAGGAATTTGTCGGAAGCATTGTCTTTCAGGCGCCTCACTTCTTTTCCGCTATCGGTGAGCGCAATGCCTTTTTCCCACAAAAATGCTTTGATTCTTTCCGGGTCGAACGTTTTCTTATCGGGCGACAAAAAATATCCTTTGTCGCCGAAAAACACCCACCCGTAAATACGCCACATGTCGTTGATAAAGTTCGGATAGTAAAAATCCATGCTCCATTTTTCCTTCTTGGGTGGGAAACTTCCCAGCATCAGCACGGTAGCATGGAGTGGCAGGAACGGTTCTAACGGGTGTATTTCTGTATTTTTTTCTTTCATATCGCTTTCGTTTTTTCCATACAAATATACGCACGAATCGGTGTGTAGCTGCCGGGCGGCGTAGCTCTTTTATAGGTGGACTGATAAAGTATATGACAAAAAATTCTTTTTTATTAAAAGAGAGGGCAAACCGGGGGCGGAAGCAAAGTTCTGCTTTGATTCGGCAGAGGTGAAACTTGCTTTCTCGCTCGCCGCGAGGGCGTCTGCCGACGGCGC
>JAJBTJ010000101.1 GCA_020860905.1 Parabacteroides sp.
CCCTCTCCCTGTTTTAATAAACAATAACTTTTAAAATAGCCGGAAAAGAAGGCGTAAGAAAGCGCTACCCGGCTTGCGGAGCGGGCTGGAGCGGAAAGAAACGGAGCAAAAAAAAATATTTTACGGAATTTGTTGGCTTGTACGATAATTATCGTACCTTTGGGAGCGTAAAAACAGAACAAACGGATGAATTCGTATGCTACATACCATCACCATCATCATTTCGGCGGACAGTGAGTTCGGTGGGCTGGCGGGTATGCGTATCAAATAGATTCAAATACGGATAAGGCTTATCGAACCCACGGTAAGCCTTATTTTTGTTCTATCCCGGCAATCAGGTAAAAGAAAAATAGAAAAAAGATGTTACGAATCGCAGTACAGTCCAAAGGACGTTTATACGAAGAAACGATGTTCCTGCTCGAAGAGGCCGGCATCAAGTTGAATAAAGCGAAAAGAACGCTGTTGCTTTCCGCCAAGGGTTTCCCGGTAGAAGTGTTGTTCCTTCGCGACGACGATATACCCCAGTCGGTAGCCAACGGCGTGGCCGACGTGGGTATCGTAGGCGAGAACGAGTATGTGGAAAAGAACCAGGATGTGCAATTAGTCAAACGCCTGGGATTCAGTAAATGCCGTTTGTCGCTCGCCATTCCGAAAGAAGAGGAGTACGCCGGGCTGGAATGGTTCGAAGGACGTACCATCGCCACCTCGTACCCCTCCGTTTTGAAGGCGTTCCTGGAAAAGAACGGCATCCGTGCCGATATGCACGTGATTAGCGGCTCGGTGGAGATTGCCCCGGGCATCGGGCTGGCCGACGCCATTTTCGACATCGTAAGCTCCGGCAGCACCCTGGTAAGCAACCAGTTGAAAGAGGTGGAAGTGGTGATGCAGTCGGAAGCACTGCTGATTGCCGGACACGGCCTTTCCGATGAGAAGAAAGCCATCCTCGACGAGCTGATTTTCCGGTTCGACGCCATCCAGGCGGCTTCAGGCAAGAAATACATCCTGCTCAACGCCCCCAAAGCCCGGTTAGACGAGATTACCCGCGTATTGCCGGGTATGAAAAGCCCTACCGTAACTCCGCTCGCCGAAGAAGGATGGTGCTCCATCCAGTCGGTTATCGAAGAAAAGCGGTTCTGGGAAGTCATCGGCAAGCTCAAGTCGCTCGGCGCCGAAGGCATCCTCGTCATTCCTATCGAGAAAATGATTTTGTAAGCCATCCGATATACCTAACATAAATGGAAATCGTAAAATACCCGCCTGAACACGAGTGGGAAGCGTTGCTTACCCGCTCCACGCTGGATACCGCCCGGCTCTTTGCAACCGTGCAGGCTATCCTCGACGACGTACGCGTACACGGCGACGAAGCCGTAAAAAAATACGAGAAGCAATTCGACCGGGCCGACCTCACTTCGCTGGCCGTATCGGAAGAAGAGTGGGAGGAAGCCGGCCGGCAGATTCCCGACACCTTGAAAGAAGCTATCCGCACCGCCCGCCGTAACATCGAGACGTTCCACGCCTCGCAGCGGTTCACCGGCGCGAAAGTGGAAACCACGCCCGGCGTAACCTGCTGGCAGAAAGCCGTTCCCATCGAAAAAGTGGGCTTATACATCCCCGGCGGCACGGCGTCCTTGTTTTCCACGGTGCTGATGCTGGCCGTCCCGGCGCGCCTGGCCGGCTGCCGCGAAATCGTGCTGTGTACGCCGCCCGATGCCGCCGGTTCGGTTCATCCCGCTATCCTGTACGCCGCCCGCGAGGCCGGAGTAAGCAAGTTGTACAAGGCCGGCGGCGTACAAGCCGTCGCCGCGATGGCATACGGCACCGAAAGCGTGCCGAAGGTATACAAGCTGTTCGGACCCGGCAACCAGTACGTGATGGCCGCCAAGCAACTGGTAAGCCTTCGCGACGTAGCCATCGACATGCCCGCAGGCCCCTCGGAAGTGGAGGTGATTGCCGACGACTCGGCCGACCCGCGCTTTATCGCGGCCGATTTCCTGTCGCAAGCCGAACACGGCGCCGACAGCCAGTCGCTCCTGCTCACTACCTCCGTTGCGTTGGCCGAAAAGGTGGTGCAGGCCATCGGCGAGCAACTACAGGCGCTTCCCCGGCGCGAGATTACGGAAAAGTCGCTGGCGCACAGCCGGCTCGTCGTGCTGCGTAACGACGACGAAATCGTGCGGTTCACCAACCGGTACGCTCCCGAGCATCTGATTATCCAAACGGAGAATTACGCCGCTTTAGGCGAGCGCATCGAAAACGCAGGCTCCGTATTTTTAGGTCCGTACACTCCCGAGAGCGCAGGCGACTATGCCTCCGGAACTAACCATACGCTGCCTACCAACGGCTATGCCCGGGCGTACAGCGGCGTGAACTTAGACAGCTTTATCAAGAAAATCACGTTCCAGGAAATCACGGAACAAGGAATCAGGAATTTAGGTCACGTCATCGAGGTGATGGCCGCCAACGAGCAGTTAGACGCCCACCGCCATGCCGTAACCGTCAGATTACAATCGTTATGAAATCACTCGAACAATTACTGCGGCCCAACATCCGGCAGTTAAAACCTTACTCGTGCGCCCGGAACGAGTTCCACGGCGAGGCGACCACTTTTCTGGACGCCAACGAGAACCCGTACAACGCTCCCTACAACCGCTATCCCGACCCGTTGCAAACGGAGCTGAAGAACAAGCTTTCCGGTATCAAGGGGGTAAAGCCGCAACAGATTTTCCTGGGCAACGGCAGCGACGAGCCTATCGACTTGGTTATCCGGGCTTTCTGCGAGCCGGGGCAAGATAATATCGTGGCTATCGACCCTACCTACGGCATGTATGAAGTGGCGGCCGGCGTTAACGGGGTGGAGTACCGGAAGGTGCCGCTCTCGGCCGACTTCGAAATGGATGCCGAGGCCGTACTGGCGGCTGCCGACGGGCATACCAAGCTCATTTTCCTGTGTACGCCCAACAACCCTACGGGCAACAGCCTGTCGCGGCCGGAGGTGTTCAAGGTACTCACCCGTTTCGACGGGATTGTGATAGTAGACGAGGCTTACAACGATTTTTCGCAGGAGCCGTCGTTTACCAAAGACCTCGCCACGTTCTCCAACCTCCTTATCTTCCAGACTTTTTCGAAAGCCTGGGGAAGCGCCGGCATCCGGTTGGGCATGGCTTTCGCTTCGAAAGAAATTATCGAAGTGTTGAACAAAATCAAATATCCGTACAACATCAACCAACTGACGCAGGAAAAGGCGTTGCATATCCTCGACAGCGCCGGAACGGTTAAAACTTGGGTGGGCATTTTGCTGGCCGAGCGTGAAAAGTTGAAGCAAACGCTGGAGGCGTTGCCGTGTGTGCGGAAAGTGTATCCTTCGGATGCGAACTTCCTGCTGGTGCGGGTGGATGATGCGGACGCCACCTACCGGCATTTGGTATCGGAGGGGGTAATCGTGCGGAACCGCAACACCGTAACGCTGTGCCGCGGCTGCCTGCGCATCACGATAGGTACCCCGCAGGAAAACGAACTGTTGGTCGGAGCCTTAAAAAACCGGGCGGTATGAAACGGGCGCTTTTTATCGACCGCGACGGTACGCTGGTGGCGGAGCCTCCGGTAGATTACCAACTCGACAGCCTGGAAAAGCTGGAGTTTTATCCCGGTATATTCCGGAATCTTTATTTTATCCGCCGGAACCTCGATTTCGAGTTCGTGATGGTGAGCAACCAGGACGGCCTCGGTACGCCTTCGTTCCCGGAAGAAACATTCTGGCCGGCGCATACGAAGCTGTTGCAAACGCTCGAAGGGGAGGGTATCCGCTTCGACGCGGTGCATATCGACCCTTCGTTACCCGGAGATAACTCGCCGAACCGGAAGCCGCGTACGGGGATGCTCACGCAGTACATGACGGGTGAATACGACCTGGCATCGTCGTACGTTATCGGCGACCGGCTCACGGATGTGGAACTGGCCAGAAACTTAGGGGCGAAAGCCATCTGGTTGTATGGCGGCGGGGATGCTGCGGCGTTGCTTGCGGAAAAGGGCCTGGCAGACAGTTGCGTGCTGGTTACGCCGGACTGGGACCGGATTACCGAGTTCCTGTTTGCCGGCGAGCGCCGCGCCGTGGTGCAGCGTACCACGCGTGAAACGGATATTTACATCGACCTGAAGCTCGACGGGAACGGCCATACCGAAATAGGCACCGGCCTGGGCTTTTTCGACCACATGCTCGACCAGATAGGCAAGCATTCGGGGATGGATTTGGTTATCCGGGTAAAAGGCGATTTGCATGTAGACGAGCATCATACGGTGGAAGATACGGGGCTGGCGCTGGGCGAGGCGCTGTACCGGGCGCTGGGTAGCAAGCGGGGTATCGAGCGGTACGGCTACTCGCTGCCGATGGACGATTGCCTTTGCAGCGTGGCGCTCGACTTCGGCGGCCGTCCGTGGCTGGTATGGGACGCTACGTTTCACCGGGAGCGTATCGGCGATGTGCCTACGGAGTTGTTCTTCCACTTCTTCAAATCGCTCAGCGACGCGGCGAAGATGAACCTGAACGTGAAGGCGGCGGGCGAAAACGAGCACCACAAGGCGGAGGGCATTTTCAAGGCGTTCGCCCGGGCGGTGAAGATGGCGATTAAACGGGATATATATAAGTACGATTTACCCACTACGAAGGGGATTATTTAATAACAGGAAAAATGAAGAAATGCTTTTGGGCGTGTGTGGCGCTGGCCGGCGTATTGTTTGCCTGCTCCGACGAAGACCATAAACTGGAAGGGAAATGGCAGATGCAGCGGATGGAGGTGAACGGCGAGGTGTTGCCGGTGGATACGGTGTATTATAATTTCCAGAACAGTTTGTTTATGTATCAGATTTCCAATAGCGTAAACAGCAATATGCAGGCGCTTGGCTACAAGCAGGTAGACGACGGCGATAAGTTAGCGCTCGAAATAGATACCAATCAAGTCGACTTGGCCTTTTTTTACGAAAAAACCGACTGGACGGAACCGCTCCGCGTATTTACTATCGACAAGCTGTCGGGCTCGAAGCTGGTTTTGAGCTATAACGGCCGGAAGTATTATTTCCGGAGGTTCTGACGCTTGCCGGGAGGGGAAGCGAACATGCCGACGTGCAGAAGGGCGGATGCCTGTTCCTCTCCCGGAAAATACCGGCCTTACGGCGTTGTACTTAGAGGGTACAGCAGGCGGTAAGGCTTTTCTTTTTTTATTCTAATATGTTTTCCGGTATGGCAGGTGTAATATTCAGCGTTCCCGTTATCACATAATTTGTATCGTCGATTGTTGTTTTTAAGGTGGGGGGAACTACAGCGCTGCTTTTGGTGCTTTTTACGGTTTCTCCTTTTGCCAGTTTCTCCCAGTCTACCCCTAAACACTTTTGTATTATATATATAACGGCTTTGGCATCTGTCACTCCGTCGAATAGTTCCAATCTTAGTGGGTGGGGAGCGGGGGGAATGGCAGCGTTTGTAAATTTGTCTTGTTCGTCAGATGCATAATTTAAAGTTAAATAAGGGATGGCATGGGTAATACCCGGTGCGCTGCCTCCTGCTTCCAACCGGACGGAAAACTCGTATGTCCCTTGGGTTATCAGTTCGTTTTCAGATGTGGTAGAACGAAAGAAATAACAATCCTTTGCCTCATTGTCAATCAAATACACCATTACCCCTTGCGAAAGCGCGGGGTGGTTGCTTTCGCGTATCGCATAGACTAAATAACTGTCGGTTACTTTAATTTTCAACTTCACCGTTTCGTTAACCCGGTTGTCTGTTACGGTGAGGGTCGTTTCTCCTTTTAGCTTCGGCATAATAACCAACTCGCCCATACCTACCGGGCTCGATAAGTCTACAGTGGCATCCAGAATGTCTGTTTTTTCAACGGTCACAGCATAATCTCTGTTTCCGCCTCTGACGGATATGACTTTTCTTCCTGATAACGGTACTTCATAATATTCTTTTTCAAACGATAAAGGATATATCGTTTTTTCATCGGTATCGTTTCCGCAACTGGTAAATCCTATAATGCAAAGGAATAGCCATAGCGTTCCGGGTAAATTTCTTGTTTTCATGTGCTCTGGTTTATGTATGGAGTCGGTTTATTATGCTGTCGGATAAAATAAGAAAGCGGAAGTCATATGCTTATCTGCCGAACGGCGAACCCGGGCCCTGCACGCACAACCGGGAATGCCACTCCCGGCTGTAGGGAAGGGACATTTAAAACTGGTTCCTTCGTGTGTGTACATTTTCGGACTTTTGCTCAGCACAGAAATCAGCTA
>JAJBTJ010000306.1:0-5973 GCA_020860905.1 Parabacteroides sp.
ATGCTCTAAGCATTGCTTTTTAAGATAGTATCTGAGGCCCCTGGGTCCCATACGAGGGGGGCGGTGCTTTTCAGGGCTGCGTAGGATAAAAGAAGGTTTTAATCGAACGGATTCTTTTTCTTTTGTTCTGCTGTCTGAAAATAATTTTTGTCATGTACCTTCGGCTTGACATAAAAAAGGATACAAAAAAGTTCAAGGGCTACGTCCGCTTCGCTACATCCCGCCCTTCGTTCGCTAAAAGCCCCGAACTCGCTACGCTCAAACAGCGTGGCTTTTTTCACGCTCTCTTTCGGCCGGTCTGCTTCATGCTCATCGCCCGAGGCCCGGGGGACCATACGAAGTGGCCGGTGCTTTTCAAGGCTCGGTAGGCAGAGGCTGGTAAACAAACGGATTCTCGTTCTTTTGTTCTGCTGGCTAAATTAATTTTTGTCGTCTACTTTTGCCTCACAGAAAATAATTCGACAGTTGTCAAAAGTACTTTTGATAACTGTCGTGAGAACTTTTCACAATTGTCAAAAGAACTTTTCATAGTTATCAAAAGTACTTTTCACAGTTGTCAAAATACGCTGCGTCGGTAAAAAAACGGGCCGACCCACGCAGAATACTTATCCGGCGCCGGCTGGTAAATCATCCGGCCGGCGCCGGTTCATTCGTCGGCCCGCATCGATAGGGGCCGGTTATGTTTATTTCGTGCGTATCTTATACCCCGCTACCCCGTAATACAGGATAAACAAGAAGCAAGGCAGGCAAATCCAGTAAGCGTTTTGTGCGCCCCAGGCATCTTTCATGAACCCGAAAAGGGTAGGAATCAAGGCGCCCCCCACGATGGCGATTACCAGCAACGACGAGCCGGCTTTGGTAAAACGTCCGAGGTCAGTCATAGCCAGCGGCCACAAAGCCGGCCACATCAGCGAGCAGCCCAACGCCATGAATGCCGTAAACCAGATGGAAATCCCGGCCGGCGTGGTAACCACGAGCACCGAGCCTATGATAGCCAGTATCGAACAAATGCGCAGTGCAGTGGCCTGGCTGATTACTTTCGGGATAAGGATAATGCCGCAAATGTAGCCCGCTACCATCCCCACCGACGAAATCCAGCCGTAGTTGGCCGCATGCGGCAAATCGAGGCTGGTAGCGTAATCCACCAATGTGCTCAAGGCCACCGTTTCGACCCCTACGTATAAGAATAAAGCCAGGCAGCCGAGCAACAAGTGCGGGAATTGCCAGATAGAGGTTTTGTTGGCGGCATAAGGGCAATCTTCCACGCTGTCGGCATCTTCGCCGGCCGCTTTCACTTCGGGCAGCGGAGCCAGCAACGCCATGATACCCAACACCAGGAATACCCCGATGATGATATAGAAAGGCAGGTTGATGTCCGTGAGCTGCACTTCGTGTACCCCCTTACCGATAACCAGCGCCAGGAACAACGGCGCGATAGGCCATGCCAGCTTGTTGCAGATACCCATGATACTCATTCGCTTGGCCGCGCTGTCGATGGGCCCCAGGATGGTGATGTACGGGTTTACCGAAGCCTGTAAAAAGGTATTGCCCATGCCGCTGATAAACGAGGCCACCAGGAACAACGGCAAACTTTCGAGCCGGGCCGACGGGATAAACAGGTAGAAGCCTACGGCAAACATGATAAACGACAGGGCCATCGTACGCTTGTAACCGATGTGCTTGATAACCAGCGAAGCCGGATAACCGAAAATAAGGAAAGCGGAAAACGTGGCGGCTATCACCAGGTACGATTGCCCGGACGAGATGTTGAGCGCCTTGTTGAGTAACGGAACCAAGTAACTGTTGATGCCCAGTGCGAATCCGATTGCGAAGAACATAATTCCCACGAACATCAGCGGAAGCATGAAATTTTTCTTTTCTTGTGCCATGATTGTAGATTTAAAAGCCTTGTATATTAGTAAATTAGATTATTTGTCGAACAACCGGACGCCGGGATGAAGCGCGCCGGGCGCAACCTGTACGGGCGCTTTTGCGTGCAAGCCGGAGAGCCCGGGCAAAACCGGCCGCAGACACGGACGGGGCGCCCCCCGGCCTTCGTTTCGGTTCTTTGAAGCAAAGATAGAGATTAAATCGTTTTGTGCAAACGCGCCGGGCAAAAGCGACCCTGTTTTTCATGCGGGCGGGAAAAGGCGAAGCTGTTTTTCCGGCGTCACCGGCGGCAAAAGCGACCCTGCTTTTCATACGGGCCGTGAAATGCTAAAATAATGTAAAAGGTTGTTCGAAAACATCCGTCGCAAAGCGGTTATTACAAATAAACATCGTATTTTCACGCCCAATTAGTGCAATTTTATTGTTACTGCCTTAAAAATAAAAATTGAAAAACAGATACGGAATGAAAAACATGTTATCAGGATTGGATGCCGATAAGTTCGACAGGACAATCGACGGAAAGCAAACCGCTCTTTATACCCTCCGCAATGAAAACGGGATGGAAGTGGCCGTTACCAATTACGGAGCCAAAATCGTTTCCATCGTAGTACCCGATAAAGCCGGCAACCCTACCGATGTGGTGCTGGGTCACGATTCTATCGAAGGATACCTGGCTTCGGAGGAGGCGTATTTCGGCGCTGTGTGCGGACGCTACGGCAACCGGATTGCCAAAGGCGCATTTACGCTCGACGGCGTGGTGTACGATAAGCTGGCCATCAATAACGGGCCCAACAGCCTGCACGGCGGTATCAAGGGGTTTAACGCCGTAGTGTGGGACGTACTCCGTCACACCGATTCGCTTATCCGGCTGGCGTATACCTCGGCCGACAGTGAAGAAGGCTTTCCCGGTAAGCTGGAGGTGGAAGTGGAATATGCGCTTACTCCTGCAAACGAATTGAAAATTACCTACCAGGCAGTTACCGATAAGCCTACCGTACTGAACCTTACCAACCATTCGTATTTTAATCTTTCGGGAGCGGGCGACCCTTCCGTGGCCGACCATATCCTTACCATCCACGCCGAATCGTATCTCCCTACCGACGAAACGGCCATTCCCTACGGGCCGGCCGACAGCGTGGAAGGCACGCCGATGGATTTCCGCGAGCCGTATCCTGTAGGCCGACGCATCGACGAGCCGTTTACGCAACTGGTCTGGGCGCGCGGCTACGACCATACCTATATATTAAATAAAGAAGGAAAACCCGGCGAGCTCGAACTGGCGTCTACTTGTATTTCGCCCAAAACGGGCATCGTGATGGATACCTATACTACCCAGCCGGGCGTGCAATTGTATACCGGCAACTGGATGACGGGCAACATGCGGGGCAAAGGCAACCAGCGCTATCCCGCGCGCGCCGCGCTCTGCCTCGAAACGCAGCATTTCCCCGACAGCCCGAACAAACCCGATTATCCTTCTACCGTGCTCCGGCCGGGCGAAACGTACTGCGAAGCCACCTCGTATGTGTTCGGAACCTGCTAAGCTATTCAATCAAACTTATTCAATAATTAATTTTTTAAGATTATGACTCAGGAAAAAAAGAATTATGCGTTGCCTATTGCAATCATGTTCGCCCTCTTCTTTATGATTTCGTTCGTTACCGGACTCCAAAACCCGATGGGGGTAATCGTAAAGAACCAGTTCGAAGGTATTACCAACTTTATGTCGCAATTAGGAAATGCGGCCAACTTTATCGCCTACGCCTTTATGGGTATCCCAGCCGGTTACCTGCTCCAGAAAATCGGCTATAAAAAAACGGCGCTCGCTGCGGTAACCGTAGGGTTCGTCGGTGTGGGCATAACCTTTATCTCGGGCCAGGTGGCCAGCTTCGCCGTGTACCTTATCGGCGCTTTCGTTTCCGGTTTCTCCATGTGTATGCTGAATACGGTGGTTAACCCGATGCTGAATACGCTGGGCGGCGAAGGTAAAAAAGGAAACCAGTTGCTGCAATTCGGCGGTTCCATCAACTCCATCGGAGCCACCATCGTTCCGGTGCTGGTAGGTTACCTGATGGGCGATGTGGCGAAAGCAACCATCGACAAGGCCAACCCGGCGCTGTTCCTGGCGATGGGTATCTTCGTGCTGGCGTTTATCGTGCTGGCGGCCGTAAAAATTCCCGAGCCGCACATGGGCGAGCCGAACGTGAAAAAAGGGAAAGAACCCCACAGCCCGCTTTCGTTCCGCCATTTCGTACTCGGAACGGTAGCTATCTTCCTGTACGTGGGTATCGAAGTGGGAATCCCCAACTTCGCTAATTTGTATATGACTACCGACCTGGCTATCGACGCCACTACCGCCGGTACCATTGTAGGTACTTACTGGTTCCTGATGCTGATAGGCCGTTTGCTGGGCGGTACGTTCGGCGACAAGTTCTCCAGCAAAACGATGCTTACGTTCGTGGCGTTGCTGGGTATGTGCTTTATCTTGCTTACCATTTTGTTGCCGAAGGGAATCACGGTAGATATGCCGGTATTCAAATCGGATATTTCGTTCGGGTTGACCGAAGTGCCTATCGGAATTATGTTCCTCGTATTGTGCGGCTTGTGTACGTCGGTGATGTGGGGCGGCATTTTCAACCTCGCGGTAGAGGGATTGGGTAAATATACGGCGGTCGGAGCCGGTATCTTTATGGTGATGGTTTGCGGCGGAGGTATCTTGCCGCTTATCCAGGGGCTGGCAGCCGATAGTTGGGGCTATATCGCCAGCTATTGGGTAATTTTCCTGGCCTTGGTTTATATGCTGTATTACGCCCTGATCGGTTGCAAAAACGTGAATCACGATATTCCGGTAGAATAACAGAAACAGAATACATTATCAACTAAAAAAATAAATGCCATGGACATAGAATTTGTAAGAAGCCATTTTATCAAGCACTTCGACGGAACCACCGGCTCGGTATATGCCTCGCCCGGACGTATCAACCTTATCGGCGAACATACCGATTACAACGGCGGGTTCGTTTTCCCGGGTGCCGTAGATAAAGGCATGATTGCCGAGCTGAAGTTTAACGGAACCGATAAGGTGCGGGCTTACTCCATCGACCTGAAAGATTATGTAGAGTTCGGCCTCGAAGAAGAAGACGCTCCGCGTACCAGTTGGGCCCGGTATATTTTCGGGGTTTGCCGCGAGATTATCAAGCGGGGCTACAAAATTCCGGGATTCAATACGGCTTTTGCCGGGGATGTGCCCCTAGGTGCCGGCATGTCGTCGTCGGCTGCGTTGGAAAGCACCTTCGCTTTCGCCCTGAACGATATGCTGGGGCTCGGAATCGACAAGTTCGAGTTGGCTAAAATCGGCCAGGCTACCGAGCATAACTACTGCGGGGTAAACTGCGGCATTATGGACCAGTTCGCCTCCGTGTTCGGTAAGGCGGGCAGCCTGATTCGCCTGGATTGCCGGTCGCTCGAATACCAGTACTTCCCCTTCAAGCCCGAAGGCTACAAGCTGGTACTGCTCGATTCGGTAGTGAAGCACGAACTGGCTTCGTCGGCTTATAACAAACGGCGCCAGAGCTGCGAGGCTGCTGTAGCCGCCATCCAGAAAAAACATCCGCATGTAGAGTACCTGCGTGATGCCTCGATGGAGATGCTGAAAGAAGCGAAAGCGGATATTTCGGACGAAGATTACATGCGCGCCGAATATGTAATCGAGGAAATCCAACGGGTGCTGGATGTGTGTGACGCTCTGGAGAAAGGCGATTACGAAACGGTGGGGCAGAAGATGTACGAAACGCATCACGGCATGAGCAAACTGTACGAGGTAAGCTGCGAAGAACTCGACTTCCTGAACGACATTGCCAAGGAATGCGGCGTTACCGGCTCGCGCGTGATGGGCGGCGGTTTCGGCGGTTGCACCATCAATTTGGTGAAAGAAGATAAATACGACAACTTTATTAATACGGCTTTTGCCCGGTACAAAGAAAAATTCGGTCGCGAACCGAAAATGTATAACGTGGTAATCAGCGACGGCTCGCGGAAACTTTGCTGAGTTTTCAGCCGGACGTTTGTTTATCCTACTGCATGCCG
>JAJBTJ010000306.1:5983-6260 GCA_020860905.1 Parabacteroides sp.
ACTTTCCCGGTGACCCGGGTGGCCGTACGGCATTTTTATCGCCCGCATACCGGTGCCGGCAGCGGGGAGAGCTCCTTTGCGGAGGGGTGTTTTCCGGCTGGCTCTTTTTAAACATTTCCCTTTTTGTGGCTGTTATTTAGTGTGTTACGAATCAGTGACAATCTGGTTGCAGGGGCAGGCCGGGTACGTGGAAAACAGAATTGTTTTTCATGTTAATGAATGTCTCTCTGTGATTAATAGGTTATAATCATTATATTTGCAGAAAATTTCACAATCC
>JAJBTJ010000296.1 GCA_020860905.1 Parabacteroides sp.
GTTGATAAATTTTCCCATAAGTTAGAGTTTTGATTAGTGTTTCGTTAACGAAAGCAAATATAGAGAGAAGTTTCCGGGTAGGCAAGCGGAATTTATCCGATTTTCAGCTGTTTCCGGAAAAAATGGAAGTTTGCATACAGCTTTCTTGGTTTGGGTGTGGAACCGGTCGGGCGTGTGGGGAATAAATCTACAAAACCACCCTGTTGCAGCGAGGTAAACAAAGCGAGCCGTATTCCTTACCGGGATTAGTATCAAATAGTTATATTTTTTGGAATAAGCATTTCCTTTTTTGGCACGGTTTTGCCGGTACCCTGGGCAGATAGATTGTATAATGAACTGGCAACGTATGAAAAGAAAGAAGAAAATACCCGTACTAATCCTGTTACCCCTCTTTGTTTTGCTGGCTGCCTGCCGCAAAAAAGCCGAGCCCGAGCGGCCGGTAGTTACCGTAGAAAAAGTATCCCGCGAGGATGTGAAAATAACCGGCGAATACGTAGGTCGCATCCGGGCGGCCAGCCACGTGGAAATCAGGGCCCGCGTAGAAGGTTATTTGGAGAGTATCACGTTCGAGGAAGGTGGGAAAGTAAACCGGAACGACCCCCTTTTCCATATCAATCCCGCCCAGTACAAAGCCCGGGTAGAGAAGGCGAAAGCCCAACTGAAAAAAGACATCGCGCAGGCGGCGAAAGCCAAACGCGACGTGGAACGCCTGAGTCCGCTGTACGAGCAGAACGCCGCCAGCCAGTTAGACCTGGACAATGCGATTGCCGCCTCCGAGAATGCCGAGGCCAATGTGGCCATGAGCCAGGCCGATTTAGACCAGGCCGAACTGGAGTTGAGCTATACCGTAGTGCGCTCGCCCCTGTGCGGATACATCAGCAAGCGGTACGTGGATATAGGCACGCTGGTGGGGCCCAGCGGTAAATCGCTGCTCGCCACCGTGGTGAAAAGCGATACGGTGCTGGTCGATTTTAAAATGACCGCCCTCGATTACCTGCGCAGCCAGCAGCGGAACGTAGAATTGGGGCGGCAGGATTCGTCCCGTTCCTGGCAGCCTGCCGTAACCGTTACGCTGGCCGATAACACCGAGTATCCGCTGAAAGGAATCGTCGATTTCGCCGACCCGCAGGTCGACCCGCAAACCGGTACCTTCGGCGTGCGCGCCGAGCTGCCCAACCCTTCCCGGAAACTGTTGCCTGGCCAGTTTACCCGGGTAAAACTCCTGCTCGACGTGCACGAGCATGCCGTGGTGGTACCCCGTAAGGCCGTATCCATCGAGAAAGGGGGCGCCTTTATTTACGTAATCCGCCGCGACAGCGTGGCCGAGAAGCGATTCCTGCAAACCGGGCCCGAGCTCGAGAACTCGGTCGTAGTGGAGCGGGGGTTAGGCGATAACGAGCAAATCGTCGTGGAAGGCTACCACAAGCTCACCCCCGGTATGCGGGTGATTCCCGTAAAAGCCGGCGACGAACAAGCGATAGAAATACTTAAAAAGGAGATGAACCGATGAAGCCCGGATTTTTTATCGACCGCCCGGTCTTTTCGACGGTACTGTCGCTCGTAATCGTGATTGTAGGAATTATCGGGCTGATGTTGTTGCCCGTCGACCAGTATCCGCAGATTACCCCGCCCGTGGTTAAAATCAACGCATCTTATCCGGGAGCGAGCGCGCTTACGGTTTCGCAGGCGGTAGCCACCCCCATCGAGCAGGAGCTGAACGGTACGCCCCGGATGATTTACATGGAGTCGAGCAGTTCCAACTCCGGGAGCCTCACGGTGAACGTTACTTTCGATGTATCGGCCGACCCCGACCTGGCTGCGGTGGAGATACAGAACCGGATCAAGCTGGCCGAAGCCCGGCTGCCGGCCGAGGTGGTACAGAACGGCATTACCGTTGAAAAGCAGTCGGCCAGCCAGTTGATGACCATCAGCCTGGTATCCGACGACCCGCGTTTCGACGAAATCTACCTCAGTAACTTCGCCACCATCAACGTGCTCGACGTATTGCGCCGTATTCCCGGCGTGGGGCGCGTATCCAACATCGGGAGCCGGTACTACGGCATGCAAATCTGGGTGTATCCCGACCGGCTGGCCAATTTCGGACTTACGGTGAAAGATTTGCAGAACGCCCTGAAAGACCAGAACCGCGAATCGGCCGCCGGCGAACTCGGCAAGCAGCCCGTGCTGGATGTGGATGTTACTGTGCCTGTTACCGCTCCGGGGCGTTTATCTACCGTTTCGCAGTTCGAGGAAATCGTGCTGCGTGCCAATCCCGACGGCTCGATTATCCGGATGCGCGATGTGGCGCGCGTTTCGCTCGAAGCCTCTTCGTATACTACGGAGAGCGGGCTGAACGGGAAGAATGCGGCTATCCTCGGTATCTACATGTTGCCCGGCGCCAATGCCATGGAGGTAGCCGAGAACATCAAGGAAGCCATGAAGGAAATCAGCGCCAATTTCCCGGAAGGGCTGGATTACCTGATTCCTTTCGATATGACCGGCTATATTTCGCAATCTATCCACGAAGTATATAAAACGTTGTTCGAAGCCTTGCTGCTGGTTATCCTCGTGGTCTTCCTTTCCTTGCAAAACTGGCGGGCAGCCCTCATTCCCACGATTGCCGTGCCTATTTCGCTAATCGGTACGTTCGGGTTTATGCTCGTGATGGGCTTTTCGCTGAATATGCTTACCTTGCTGGGCCTGATTTTAGCTATCGGCATCGTGGTGGACGATGCTATCGTGGTGGTGGAAAACGTGGAACGGGTGATGGAGCAGGAAGGGCTTTCGGCGCGCGAGGCTACCCACAAGGCCATGCGCGAGTTGACCGGGGTGCTGGTGGCCACTTCGCTGGTACTGGCGGCCGTGTTCCTGCCGGTCAGTTTTTTCAGTGGCATTACAGGGCAACTTTACCGGCAGTTCTCGGTAACGATTGTGGTTTCGGTACTGCTGTCTACCGTGGTGGCGCTTACGTTGAGCCCGGCCATGTGTGCCCTCCTGCTGCGGCCGGCGGGAAAAAAGAAGAACTGCTTTTTCCGCCGCATCAACCTTTGGCTGCATAAAGGCAACCGGAAGTATACCGGCTTGCTGGAAAGCGCCGTCAGGCATCCG
Organism: Parabacteroides sp.; assembly: GCA_020860905.1. Taxonomy (GTDB): domain Bacteria; phylum Bacteroidota; class Bacteroidia; order Bacteroidales; family Tannerellaceae; genus Parabacteroides_B. The sequence goes on from JAJBTJ010000296.1 coordinate 3,109, forward strand.
CGCCGTATCCTGGCCGGCTTCGGTATGGCGCTCGTATTTATCTTCGTGTTGAACCGGGTGTTGCCTACCAGTTTTATTCCCGAGGAAGACCAGGGCTTTTTTACCGTGGAGCTGGAAATGCCCGAAGGGGCTACGTTGGAGCGTACCCGTGCGGTAACCGACCGGGCGATCGCTTTCCTCGACGCCCATCCGGCGGTGGCGTACGTGCAGAATGTAACCGGTTCCAGCCCGCGGGTAGGCTCCAACCAGGGGCGCGCTACCCTTACCGTGATATTGAAACCGTGGGAAGAGCGGAAGAAAGCGGGGTTTTCGGTGGAGGACGTGATGCAGGACGCCCGGAAGGAGTTTTATTTCTACCCGGAGGTGAAAGCGTTCCTGAACCGGCCGCCCGTTATCCCGGGCTTAGGAGAGGCCGGCGGCCTGGAGATGCAGTTGCAGGCCCGCTCGGGCGCCAGTTGGGAGAACCTGGCGAGCGCTACCGATACGTTTTTGTACTATGCCTCGCGTACGAAAGAACTGAGTAACGTATCGTCGGGGTTGCAGGCGGAAATCCCGCAGTTGTATTTCGATGTCGACCGCGACCGGGCCATGTTCCTCGGTATCCCGATGGCGGATATTTTCTCTACCATGAAAGCCTATCTGGGTTCGATGTATGTAAACGATTTCAATATGTTCAACCGGATTTACCGGGTGTATATTCAGGCGGAGGCGCCTTACCGGGCCAGCAAGGAGAATATCGGCCTGTTCTTCGTACGGGCGTCCAACGGGTCGATGATTCCGCTCACGGCGCTGGGAACGACGAGCTATACTACCGGCCCCGGCACCATCAAGCGGTTCAATATGTATTCTACTTCGGTTATCCGGGCTACGGCCGCTCACGGATACAGCTCGGGCGAGGCGATGGCCGCGATGGAGCGGATTGTGAAAGAGCACCTGCCGGCCAATATCGGAACCGAGTGGAGCGGCCTGGCTTATCAGGAGAAACAGGCGGGCGGCCAGACGGGTATCGTGCTCGGGTTGGTGTTTCTGTTCGTTTTCCTGTTCCTGGCGGCTCAGTACGAAAGCTGGGTCGTACCGGTGGCCGTGTTGCTTTCGTTGCCGGTGGCGGCGTTGGGCGCGTACCTGGGTATCTGGGCTACCGGGTTGAATAACGATGTGTATTTCCAGATCGGGCTGGTAACGCTTATCGGGCTGGCTGCCAAGAATGCCATCCTGATAGTGGAGTTTGCCAAGGTGCAGGTGGATAAGGGGGTGGATGTGGTTACGGCGGCCTTGCATGCCGCCCGGATGCGTTTCCGGCCTATCCTGATGACGTCGCTGGCATTCGTGTTGGGGATGTTGCCGATGGTGCTCGCTTCGGGGCCCGGCTCGGCCAGCCGGCATTCTATCGGAACGGGAGTATTTTTCGGGATGTTGGTGGCTATTACGGTGGGAATCGTGCTGGTGCCTTTCTTCTTCGTGCTGATTTATAAGCTGAAGGCGCGCTGGCGGATGGAGCGGTTGTTGCGCGGGAAAGCGGTGGTGAACGTAATCAAAAGAGTAAAGCGATGAAACGATATAGCGGTTTTTTAATGGGGATGGCCGTGTTGGCGTGTGGCTTGTTTTCGTGTAAGCTCGGGAAGGAATATGCGCGTCCGGGCATGCCGTTGCCTTCGCAGTTGGAGGCGGAGCGGCCGGCCGATACGTTGTCGGTGGGGAGCGTGGCCTGGGAGAGTTTGTATACCGATACGGTGTTGCAGCGGTTAATCCGGCAGGCGCTCGATAATAATAAGGATATCCGGATTGCCGTGGCCCGGATTAAGGAGATGGCGGCGGCTAAACGGATTAGTTTTGCCAATCTGTTCCCGGCGGCGGGGGTAGATTTGAATGCGCAAAAGGAGCGGCTCGACTACGGGGGCGACGACCCGAAGCTCGACCCGGAGTTCGATGCCAAAATCGCTTTCTCGTGGGAGGTGGATTTGTGGGGGAATTTGCGTTGGGCGAACGAGGCGGCGGTGGCTGCTTACGTGCAGACGGTGGAGGCACGCCGGGGTGTGCAGCTAACGATTGTGGCGGAGGTGGCGCGGGCGTACTTCGAACTGAATGCGCTCGACCGGGAGCTGGCTATCGTGAAGCAAACGGTGAAGGCGCGGCGCGAAGGGGTGCGGTTCGCCCGGCTGCGTTTCGAGGGGGGCCTGACGTCGGAAACGGCTTACCGACAGAGCCAGGTGGAGCTGGCGCGTACGGAAACGCTGGTGCCGTCGCTGGAGCGTCGAATCGAGTTGAAGGAGGGGGATTTGTCGTTGTTGCTGGGCGAGTTTCCTTCGTATATTCCCCGCGGGAAGAGTTTGCGCGAGCAGCAGCTGCCGGGGAGCCTTCCGGCGGGGCTTCCTTCGGCTTTGCTGGAGCGACGCCCGGATTTGCGGCAGGCGGAACAGGCGCTCCGCGAGGCGAATGCCGAAGTGGGGGTGGCGTATACTGCGCGGTTTCCTCGCTTGCGGCTTACGGGGAATTTCGGTTTCGAAAGCGATGAGCTGGGTACGTTGCTGAAGAGCCCGGCGGGTTTTATTGCGGGCGATTTGCTGACGCCTCTTTTTTCTATGGGGAAGAACCGGGCTAAGCTGAGGGTGGCCGAGGCGCGTTACGAGCAGGAGGTGTACCGGTATGAGAAGTCGGTGTTGACGGCTTTCAGGGAGGTGAATAATGCGTTGGTGACTTTCCGGAAAGCGAAAGAGGTGCGGGCGTCGCGGGCGCGGCTGGAGGAGGCGGCGCGTACATATCTGGACCTGGCGCGGTTGCAGTATATCAACGGGATTACGAGCTATATCGATGTGCTGGATGCGCAACGGGGCTTGCTGGATGCGGAAATCGGATTGAATAATGCGATACTCGACGAGCTGCTTTCTACGGTGATGTTGTATAAGGCGCTGGGGGGCGGGGTGCCTGCTGCGTAGGGGTGTGCGGGCTGCCGGTGTGTGCTTGGGGAAACTTCACGTGATAGGTTTCCGGTGTGTAGGTTTCTCAGGGGGGAAGTTCGCTGCGTCAGCCCGTTCCGTCAGCTTCTCGAAAGCTGCTTTCTGCGTCTTCCTGGGCATTCTTTCTCATTTTTACATAGTAAGAAAATTCCGGAAAGCCTTCCTATATAAAGGGGGGC
>JAJBTJ010000028.1 GCA_020860905.1 Parabacteroides sp.
GTGCCATTTTTAGCGAGCGAGGTGTCAGCCCTTGACCTTTTTTGCATCCTTTTTTCTGTCAAGAGAAAAAAGGATGACCGCCGGTAGGCGCCGTCGGCAGACGCCACGCGGCGAGCGAAAAAGATGTAAGGGAAATTTTTTTGTCCCGTACTTTAATAGCCTTCCTATAAAATAGTACCGAGTTCTTAGAGAACTCAAGTAACTACGAAAGAGGTAAAATACAACACACAAAATAAGCTATTATGCCAATAAGCCAACTTATTTCTTTTCACCTAAACAAATAACCTATGTCGAAAAAAGTAAAATTAGTAAGTTTGATTTTGCTTGCCGGTGCATGCACCCTCCCTACAGGAATGTACGCAGACAACTTGCCGGCAGTGCAAAGTACCGCTATTTCCCAGCAAAGCGGGAAATTGAAAGGTATCGTTGAAGACGCCCTGGGCCCCGTGACCGGCGCCTCCGTTATCGTAAAAGGAACCACCAACGGAACCGTAACCGGGCTGGACGGCGATTTCACGTTAGACGATGTAAAGAAAGGCGACATCATCTCCGTTTCGTACATCGGGTACCTTACCCAGGAAGTCAAGTACACCGGACAGCCTGCGCTGAAAATCATGTTGAAAGAAAACACCCAAGCCTTACAGGAAGTAGTAGTGGTAGGATACGGTACGCAAAAGAAAGTGAACCTTACCGGCGCCGTGGCCCAAGTATCGGGCGACGTATTGGAAAACCGGCCCATCGCCAACGTAGGGCAAGGGTTACAGGGCGTAGTACCGAACCTCAACGTAACCATCAAGTCGGGCGCTCCGGGCAAAGGCTCGGATTTCAACATCCGCGGAAATACGTCCATCAACGGCGGCAGCCCGCTCGTGCTGGTCGACAACGTACAGATGGACGCCAACCTGGTAAACCCGGACGACATCGCCTCGATTTCCGTATTGAAAGACGCCGCTTCGGCCGCCATCTACGGAGCCCGCGCCGCTTACGGGGTAATATTGATTACCACCAAGAGCGGTAAAAAAGAACGCAAACCCCAGGTATCGCTCAATGCCAACGGATACTGGCAAAGCCCGGCTAAAGCCATCCACAGCGTAAACTCGATGGAATTCCTGAATATGATGGACGTAGCCTACCACAATACAGGAGGCAGCGGACACAAGTTCAACGACAAAGTATACAAATATGCCGAAGCCTATTATAACGGCACGTACGCTTATCCCGAATTTTACGACGAAGGGATAGATAAAAGTAAATGGCAGTACTGCGGAAACACCGACTGGTGGGACGAACTGTATAAAAAATCGAGCTTTTCGCAGATGTATAATATCAATGTAAACGGCGGTAGCGAAAAAACCACGTATTACGCATCGGTAGGATACAACGACGTAGGCGGTTTGTTAAAGGAATCGGACGACAGCTACCACAAGTTCAACGTAAACCTGAACGTTTCGACCGATATTACCAAATGGCTGAACGTATCGGCCAAAGTGATGAACACGTATACCAAGGAATCGCATCCGTCGGGCGGTACTACCAAGATGAACTCGACCGCTTACTCGGGTATCGAGGCATACAGCGGGATGATGAAAAACGACCTGAGCCCGCTGATGCCCGTACGGCACGGACATACCGGACGGCTGTACAACGTACCGGGCGCTCCTGCCATCACCGACCCTGATTTCACTGGCGGTATCACCACCAACGGCGGCAAAGTATACCGCGACGACGAAACGGTTTACTATGCCGGCCAGGGCGGTAATACCAATCCCATCTCCTTGCAATCGTTCGGCGGCGACAACCACTACAAGCAAAACGACTTGTGGATGACCGGAGCCATTAAAATCACGCCCATCGAAGGATTAATCGTCAATGCCGACTATACCTTCAACGTATACAACAAAAACTCGAAAGAACACGTAGAGAAGTTCAACGAATACACGGCCGTAGCCGGAACCGAGGTAGTTTACCCGTGGACGAACCCGAGCAGCGTAACCATGACCAACCAGGAAGATTATTACAGTGCATTCAATGCGTTTGCCGAATACAGCAAATCGTTCAACGATACGCACAATTTCAAGGTAATGGCCGGTTACAACCAGGAATACAAACACACCAAGTCGTTCTGGGCCGGCCGCAAAAACCTTATCAACGACTCCAATCCGGCCATGAACCTGGCCACCGGTGAAAAGAACGTAGGCTACAGCGAAAGCCATTGGTCGATTAACGGCTTCTTCGCCCGGTTGAACTACAACTACAAACAACGTTATTTACTGGAACTGAACGGCCGTTACGACGGTTCGTCGCGTTTCCCGAAAGGTGACCGCTACGCTTTCTTCCCCTCGGTATCCGGTGCCTGGCGTATCTCGGAAGAAGCGTTCTGGAGCCCGGTAAAAACCTGGTGGAACGATATGAAAATACGCGCCTCGTACGGTTCGTTAGGGAACCAGGTAACCGGCGATTTGGGTGATTTCCCCTATTTGGCTTCTTACGGAACCAACGCCGGTTACAATATCATTTTCGACGGGGCGCGTCCGGCAGCCGTTTCCGCACCCGGTTTGGTAAGCGCTTCGTTTACGTGGGAAACCGTTCACCAGGTGGATGCCGGTTTCGACGCTTCGTTCCTGGCCAACCGCTTGTCGGCTTCGTTCGACTGGTACCGCCGCGACACGAAGGATATGTTAACTCCCAGACAATCGTTGCCGGCCGTATTGGGCACCAGCGTACCGGTAGCCAATGCTGCGGATATGAAAACCCTCGGGTGGGAAATCTCGTTAGGTTGGAACGACCAGCTCGAAAACGGATTCCACTACTGGGTAAAAGGCGTATTGGCCGACTACCATTCGGTAATTACCCATTTCGTAAATGACGAAGGCTCCATCTATACCGATGCCAAGAAGAGCGACGGCTCGAAAGCGGGCGACAACGGCGGTAACCAATATTATAACGGATACGAATTAGGCACCATTTACGGATACCGTTCGAACGGCTTGTTCCAGTCGGATGCGGAAGTAGCGGGCAGCCCGTCGCAACTGGATATTTACAACGGCTCGTGGGCAGCCGGCGACGTACGGTACGTCGACCTCGATAACAACGGTAAAATCGATTACGGGACCAACAAGTTAGGCGATATGGGCGACCGTACCATTATCGGGAACAATACCCCGCGCTACTCGTACGGCATCACCGCCGGATTCGAATACCAGGGATTCGACTTCGAAATGTTCTGGCAGGGAATCGGCAAGCGCGACTATATGTGCGGCGGAAACGCTTTCTGGGGATTCACCTCTCAATGGGACGTACCGTTGAAGGCGGCGTTAGACTACTGGACTCCCGAAAATACGGGCGCTTACTTCCCCCGGCCGAGCTGGACGCAAAGCGGAAACCGGCAAAACACCGACTTGTATCTGCAAAACGCCGCTTACATCCGCCTGAAAAACCTTACGTTAGGCTATACGTTCCCGAAACGCTGGATGAGCAAGGCGGGCATCAGCCGGTTACGGGTATACATCCTGGGCGAAAACCTGCTTACGTTCACTCCGCTTATCGACGCATTCGACCCGGAAACGCTGGACAACATGTCGTACCCGATTTCACGGAAATACTCGGTCGGGCTTAATTTAACATTTTAACTCACTCAATAACGGAACAGATATATGAAAATACAATATATACTATGGGCCGCTGCTTTCGCAAGTGTCGTTACGTCTTGCGATGTAACCGATAAGAAGCCCATCGATTCATTTACCGACAAATCTTACTGGAGCAAGGTATCCGACCTCGAATACTATGCCAACGACTTGTACGACGGGCTTCAGAAACCGGATATCAACAAAGACGACGAAAGCGATAACTGCGTAACCACCGATTACAAGCCGCTTTTGTTCAACGAACAAAACATCCCGGCCAAAGCCACGAACGACGCCAGTAAGTGGAAATGGGAAACCATCCGCAAATGCAACTTCTTCCTGCAACGCTACCAGCAAGTGGAAGGTACCGAAGACGAAATCAACCCGTACGTAGCGGAAGTGCGTTTTTTCCGCGCCCTGGATTACTTCGATAAAATCAAGGCGTACGGCGATGTTCCCTGGTACGACAAGGATTTGCAGACTTCCGATACGGAAGAATTATACAAAGCCCGCGACCCGCGCGATAGGGTATTAGGCAAGATTATCGAAGACCTGGAGTTCGCTATCCAATGGCTGCCCGAAAAAGAAGTAGCCGTGAAGGGACGCCTCAACAAAGATGCGGCGCGTACCCAACTGGCGCGCACCTGCTTATACTACGGTACGTACAAGAAATACCATAACGAATCGGGTGCGCCTACCTGGCAGGAATTACTCCAGAAAGCCGTAGCGGTTACCAACGACGTAATGGCTAACGGATACGAAATCGTAAAAGGCGCCGACCCGGTAAGCCCGTACCACAAAGACGGCTATCCGCTTTATTATTCCAACCAGTTTATCCAGGAAGACCTCACTTCGAATAAGGAGTGTATCCTGCCCCGTATTTACATCGACGGTATACTGACGCACGAAACCGGACGCAAGGCGGGTTCGAGTAACACCGGGTTATCGAAAGATTTCGTAGAGTCGTTCCTCTGCAAAGACGGCACGCCTATCTACGCGCCGGGCAGCTCGTACCAGGGTGACGAAACGTTGCAAGACGAGTTTACCAACCGCGACCCGCGGATGTACCAGATTATCGACAACCAACTCCGGCCTTACTGGGTAAGAAACGGAGTGCCCGACTATAGCAATTATCCGGATTGCGGGGCCAGCGGAGCCGTAACGGGCTATCCGTGCGTGAAATACCACTCGCCCGACGAAAACCAATGGGGCGCCAACAAATGTACCTACGACTGGTTTGTATACCGGTATGCCGAAGTGTTGCTGATTAACGCCGAAGCGAATGCCGAATTAAGCCAGTGCGATCAAGCCGTATTAGACGCTACGATTAATAAACTGCGCGACCGGGTGGAAATGGCGCACCTTACCACTTCGCCGATAGTAGACCCGAAGCCTATCGACTACGGCTATCCGGTAGACCCGCTGATTTACGAAATCCGCCGCGAACGCCGCATCGAGCTGATAACTGAAGGTTTCCGCCTCGACGACCTGAAGCGCTGGAACGGTATGAAAGTGCTCCAGAACCCGAAAACCATGATGGGTATCCGCATCACGCAGGCAGTGAAAGACTTGTATGAGGGCAATACTACCTTCGGAGGGGAAGACGGGCGGCCTACCATCCAGTACGAGGGGAAAGAATACCTCTGGCAGTACCCGTCGAAGAGCCTGACCGAAACGGGCCGTGTATGGGGCGCCGACGACCGCCGCTGGCTAAGCCCGATTCCGACCGACCAGCTTACGCTGAATCCGAAGTTAGGGCAAAATCCGGGCTGGTAATTTGCCGGGATAAAGGAGCTAATCCATCGACAGGATAATTCTCACACAGAGAGCCGGTATTTTTCACGGAAGGATGCGAGTGCATGTTTTCCGTACTGCCGGCTCTCCGTGTTCTTCTTTCCGCTTTCTGCTTTTTATCGTTCGACGACTTCTTTCGAATTTTACCCCCGGATGTGTTTTCTATGTGGAACTACCTCGTAAAATATAAAGCCGTATTCACGGTGTTTCTGTTCTTCCTTATGCAAGGAGCCGCGCTTTACGCAGCCTTCCGTTACCTGTTTCCGTTCAAGGAGCAGATGCAACTGTTCCGGTTTGCCGGCGATTATGCCGCCACTACGCTCCCGCAAGCGGGAGGTGTGGCTTTGTACCTTTCCGGTTTTTTACTCCAATTCTATATTTACCCGGCGGCGGGCGCTTTTATTACCTCCTTCCTGCTGACCGCTGTCGTGGCACTCGCCTGGAGCATCCTGAAAAAATTAAATCCGGCGCATGCGCTGCCTTTCCTGGCTTTTCTGCCCTGGCTCTCGCTGCTGGCCGTACATTTCGACTATAACTACCTGGAGCAAGGCACCGTGGCTTATCTGTTCCTGCTCGTATTCCTCCGGGTTTACCTGAGCCTGGAACCGGCCGTACGTATCGGATACGGTTGCCTCGCTATTCCCGTACTTTACATCCTGGCCGGTCCGGTCGCTTTTCTGTTTGCCGTGGGCGCCTTGCTTTGCGAAGGGCTGGTATATAAAAATGTACGTTACCTGCCGCTCCTTTACCTGCCGGTAGCCGCGCTGACGGCCACGGCTGGTTGTTATTTCGTGTGGAGCGTATCGCTGCGTACCGCCCTGCTCCCCGATGCTTACTACGACCCGATGCTCCGTTCCGGCGCTTTGTACTACAGTTGGTTCGCTCTTCCGGCCGTTCTTATTACCGCCGGACTGCTCCGGAAGCGCATCCGGCCGGATAAAGTGCCCGCACAGCGTACGAAACGGCTTTCGGTAGCCGTACAAACCGTGGTGCTGGCTTGGCTGGTATATGTAACCGTACGTACTTACGGCGCGCTCGGGTTACAAGAAAACATGCGCCAGGATTATGATGTGCGTACAGAAAACTGGGAAGAAATAATTGCCCGGTATACGCCGGAACGGCTTACCAACCGGAAAACCTGCCTGCTCAACCTGGCGCTCGTCCGTACCGGGCAGCTCGACGACCGGCTGCTCGAATTTCCGCAAAACGGCATCGAAGCGTTACTGTTGCCCTGGGACCAAACTCTTTTTACCGCCCAACTGCACAGCGATGTGTATTATGCGATGGGGTTGGCCAGCGCCTCGCGGAAATTCGCTTTCGAAGGGTTGGCCAGTTCCCGGCCGTCAGGCAATCCACGCCTGCTGAAACGGTTGGTGGAAACCAACCTGGTTACCGGCGCGTATGCGGTAGCCGAAAAGTATATCGCGCTGCTCGAACAAACCTGGCATTACCGGGACTGGGCGCATGCCCAACGCCGGTATTTATATAACGATGCTGCCGTAGAAGCGCATCCGCAGTGGGGAACGATGCGCCGGTGCTGGCAAGTCGAAACAACGTTGCCCGGGATGTACGTAAACCCGGTAAGTACGTTGTGGGAAGTACTGCCCGAGTGCCCCGGCAACCGCGGAGGCAGGCAGTATTTAGTGGCTTTCCTGCTACTGAACAAAGACCTGGACCGGTACCGCGAGCTGCACGAAAGGCTTTACAATACTTCGGCCTGGCCGGAATTGTCGGTTTGCCAACAGGAGGCTGTGGTAATCTGCGCCCCGAACGACCCGAAGTACTGGCTCGGGCACGGTGTCGGCATTCCCGTACGCAACCGGGCGATTGCTTTCATGCAGGCATTGCCCCGGAACGCCGGTGCCGAACAGGCGCGAGCTGCGTTGGTTGCGGAGTACGGGCAAACGTACTGGTATTACTATATGTTTCACTCCAAGTAAACGAATCGTATGAACTGTTTCCGTGTTATCCCGTTTTTCCTGGCAGTTGCTATCCTTATCCCGGCCGGTTGTATCCGGCAGCATCCGCAGGGTGCTGCCACTCCTGTCGACAGTTTGCCTCTTATCCGCCCCGATTATACATCCGTAACGATTCCGCCGGGCATTGCGCCGTTGAATTTCGCCCTTTGCTCCGGGGAAAAAGGAGAAGCCCGGTTCGTGTGCGGAAGCGATTCGGTAACGGTTACGACTTCTTCGGGCGTTTTCGCCATTTCGCCGGGAAAGTGGAAAAGATTGCTGGCCGGCGCCCGTGACAAAAACATCTCCGTTACCCTGACGACCGGTGAAAACGGCAACCGGAAAACCTATCGTCCGTTTACCCTGACGGTTTCGCCCGATGAAATCGACCCGTACTTAGTGTACCGCCGCATCGCTCCGGGCCATCAGTTATGGGGTGAAATGGGCATTTACCAACGGGAATTGGCTTCGTTCCGCGAATCGCCGTTGCTCGAAAACCGGCAACTCGACCACAATTGCATGAATTGTCATGCTTTTTGCAACCACGACCCGGAAAAAATGCTGCTGCATATCCGGGCGGCGCATGCCTGTACGGTATTCGCCGGCAACGGACGTATCGGAACGTTCGACACGAAAACGGAGCATACCTTATCGGCCTTGGTTTATCCCGGCTGGCATCCGTCGGGCAAGTACGTGGCTTTCTCGGTGAATAATACGACGCAAGACTTGGATGCGCTACACCGTACCGAAGTGTACGACAAAGCATCCGACGTGGTGGTGTACGATGTGGAAAACGAAACCGTATTCACCACCGGTTTATTGGCTTCGCCCGGGTGCCTCGAAACGTTTCCCGCTTTCTCGCCTGACGGCCGGTCGCTTTATTTCTGTTCGGCGCCGGCTCTCCCCCTGCCCGATTCCATCCGGCAATTGCGGTATAGCTTGTGCCGGATTGCATTCGACCCGGGCGCCAAAACGTTCGGCACCCAGGTGGATACGTTGTTCGATGCGGAGAAAGAGCGTTTGAGCTTTCTTTTTCCCCGCCTGTCGCCCGACGGGAAATTCCTCTTGGGCACCGTTGCGGCTTATGGTACGTTCCCTATCTGGCACCCGGAAGCCGATTTGCGCATGATTCGGTTAGATACCGGGCAATCCGAGCCCTGTAGCGAGGCTAACAGCGACGACACGGAAAGTTACCATGCCTGGTCGTCGAACGGGAAATGGGTGGTTTTTTCGAGCCGGCGCTTAGACGGGTTGTACACGCGCCTGTTTATTTCGCATGTCGACAGCAACGGCTGCCTGTCGAAACCGTTCCCGCTTCCGCAAAAAAACGGCCCCGGTTACTACGACGCCTTGATGCAATCGTATAACGTTCCCGAGTTCGTGAAAGGAAAAGTACCGGTGAAATCGTACCGTTTGAGCCGGGAAATACGAAAAGGAGGGCCTAAGCCGGTACGGTTCGGGAAGAAAGAATAAATATAATCTTTTACTTTCCGGCGCGGGGACTCCCGGAGAACCGGACAAGTGATTTTCAACATAACAGGGAAAGCGGCAACGCTCTGGGAAGAGGGTTGCCGCTGTTTTTTCATAATAAAATAAAGCGACATCTTCACCAGAGACGTAGTAAGTTACCTCTTTTCCGGAATTTCTCTACCTTGGTTGTCTACGGTACTCGGAAAAACGTATATTTGTTACCCTATACATTTAAATTACAGCTACCATGCAAACAGTTGCCGATAAAGCGCCTCTCACTCTCAAGCAGCGGGATATACTCGTTCAGCAACAAAAATACCCGTTCCTTTCTTCATTCCGCGACAACCGCCCGGAAGCTGTTCTACAACAAAAACTTCGGAAAGGGATAGAAAACAGTACGCGTACCTGCGAAATGGCTGCTTTACAAGATGCTATCCATCCTGATCCTTTTCCGGAATTAACTACCGGATTTCAACACTTTTCTTCCGTAACAGCGATGAATTCCGCATCGCCTATACAATTAGGCAAAGCTGATAATCTCCCGTATGGCCGGAAAAAAAGACAAAGCCGTAAGTTGCTCCGACAAATAAGTGTCCACCGTGAACAACGTGCGGAAAAACGCTCTATACAAGATAAAAAAGAACGTTTATGGAAAAAAGTATATTCACTTCCTCATGCGAAGAATCCCCAATATGACAAACATACACGCAAAGATGCTATGGCTCGCAAAAGTGGAATATTTGCCGACGAAGAAGAGAACGAAGATGTGTATCTCCCTTCTGCTTTAGAAACGGAAATAGAGGAAGCCCCCACGGAAGATACGGATACGGAAGAAGGCCTACTAACCGATATGCAGGAAACAGGATCAGGGAAAAAAGGACACGTACCGCGAGTTCAAAATAAAGTTCCCGTAAACGTAATTGCAGCCGAATTCACCAATGGATTACATAAATGGGGGCTCCACCCATTTCTCTCCGGCGGTTCGGCCATTACCTATCAGGGAGGGCCACGCCCGTTGGGCGATCTGGACTTCCGTATTACTATGGACGAAGGGGGATTCGGCTCATTCAGCGAACCCAGAGGAAAAGAATTAATACAGTATATCAACGCCATTTTACTTCCTCTTTCACGTACTCAACATAGCGAGCACAATATGGCCCCGGTATATGCTTTTACACCGATGGGAGCCAACGCACTTACTATCGGTACATCGAGTTGGTTCGGGGTGGAAGTAAGTTTATCGCTTGTTTTTTTCCCGCCTACACGTATAGTTCCGGCGCAGGACGTCGATCCACACAACCCTCTTATCGATATTTTATCCCTGCAAGATTTACGTGCCGACAAACTCAAAGCGCTCATTTCGCGCCGGAAATCAGGAGAAGAAAGTCTGAAAAAAATTGCGAAAGACTTGTTCGACTTTCTCTCGGTTTGCTGGATGATGCAAGAAGATGAGGAAGAACAAAATATGCAATTGGATATGGAGGAAGCAACAAGCGGAAAATTGGGTGAATATAGTTTTGTCAATCACGACGGGCAACGCTGGACCGGTACCCCTCCCGCAATCACCAAAGAAATTATGCAGGCACGCGCCATCCTGACTGCCCGGGCACACTTGGTAGTCAAAGCCCGGATAGAAGCCTTTTCCGATTTAATTGATGAAATTACCCTTTATGTAAAGAGCATAGGAAATAGCATGCTACTTGATTTGTTACAGACTATGCCAGAAATGTTACGGAATATGTCGCACATCCGTATTAATCCTTTTTTACAGGAATCGCTCCGGCCCTGGTTCGAAGAGTGGAATCAATCACCCTCGTTTGCGCCGCCGCCTCTTTTCAAACGGCTTACCGGGCCGGTTTGGAAGGGAGACATGGCGAGTTATGAGCCATCGGCAACTCAAATAATAGACGAAGGCAATCCGGAACTGGATGCAAGAATGCAGGCTTATCCGGAAGAACTTTCTGCCGACGAACAAATCATACTCAAAATTCTGGTTGCCTGCAACGGACTTCGTTCGTTGCCCGATAGGTACACTCCTACCGATGTATTGAAGGCATTCGGCATGAGCCGGGGTAAATTTGACTCCGCATGGAAAAGCTTGCAGAAAAAGAAACTTGTCTTTCCCACGGCTGCAGGATTGCAACTGACGCAGACGGGGGAAGATGCCTTTCTATAATCCTGATACAATCAACTGCCCCACCCTTCGCGGTCGAGATTCCGGTAGTTGATAGCTTCGGCCAGGTGCTCGGAAGCAATTCCGGGCGAACCGGCCAGGTCGGCTATGGTACGCGACACTTTGAGAATGCGGTCGTATGCGCGTGCCGAAAGGTTCAGGCGGCTCATCGCATTTTTCAGCAATGCCAGCCCGGTTGCATCGGGTACGGCAAACCGGCGTAGCTGTTTGGGCTCCATCTGGGCGTTGCAATACATCCCGTCGTACTCGCGGAAACGCGCTTCCTGTACTTCCCGCGCCCGGATTACCCGCTCGCGTACCGAAGCGCTGCTCTCGGCTGGCGCCGAGGCGGAAATCTTTTCGAAGGGCACCGGCACGATTTCAACCTGGATGTCGATGCGGTCGAGTAAAGGGCCCGAAATCCGGTTCATATACTTTTGAACGGCGCCCGGCGTACAAACACACGGACGGTCGGGATGGTTATAGTACCCGCACGGACACGGATTCATCGAGGCTACCAACATAAAGCCGGCCGGATACTCCACGGTGCTCCGGGTACGCGAAATGGTAATTTTCCGGTCTTCGAGCGGCTGCCGCATCACTTCGAGCACGTTCCGGTTAAACTCCGGAAGCTCGTCAAGGTACAGTACGCCGTTATGCGCCAGGCTGATTTCGCCCGGCTGGGGATAACTGCCTCCGCCTACCATCGCCACATTCGAAATGGTATGATGCGGTGAACGGAACGGGTGCCGTACCATCAACGACGTGCCGCCCGTTATCCTTCCGGCTACCGAGTGAATCTTGGTGGTTTCGAGCGACTCCTGTAACGTAAAAGGGGGTAAAATGGTAGGCAGGCGTTTGGCCAGCATCGACTTGCCCGAACCCGGCGCGCCTACCATCAGCAGGTTATGGCCGCCGGCCGCCGCCACTTCGAGCGCCCGCTTGACGTTTTCTTGCCCCCGGACATCGGAGAAATCGCATTCGAACTGCTGCTGACGAGCATAAAACTCGTCGCGGGCATGTACGGTAACAGGAGCCAGGGCCGCACTGCCGCCGATAAACTCCGCCACTTCCTTGATCGTGGCCGCCCCATATACCTCCAAACCGTCGACAACGGCTGCTTCCCGGGCGTTCTGCTGCGGCACGATAAAGCCACGGAAACCGGCCTCGCGCGCTTTCACGGCTATCGGAAGCACGCCCCGGACCGGTTGCAGCGTACCGTCTAACGACAGCTCGCCCATCAGCATAAAATGCTCCAACCGCGAAGCGTCTATCTGCCCTGAGGCAGCCAGGATACCTATCGCCAAAGGCAAATCGTAGGCGGCTCCCTCCTTCCGGATATCGGCAGGCGCCATATTCACCACGACCCGGTTCCCGGGGAATTTATATCCGTGGATTTGCAGGGCCGAGATAATGCGCTCGTGGCTTTCCTTCACCGCCACGTCGGGCAGCCCCACTAAAAAGAATTTTATACCTTTGGAACAATTTACTTCGATGGTTACCACCGTGGCGGAGATACCCTGTACGGCAGCGGCATAGGTTTTTACAAGCATTCGGGTTTCGGTTTTCAGTTTATATCCGGGAAAAGGGCCCGGCTCAATCGGTTTCTATCAATTCTCTCAAAGTTTCCTCTATTTCCTTGCCGTCGGCCGCATTCAATACGATTTTACCGGTATCGTCGATTAAAAAATTCCGGGGAATCGCATTGACCGCATACAAATCGATAAGCATGGAAGCATAACCGGCCGAGTCGGCCACCAGGTTCCAGGTAATAGAATCGTTCCGAAGCGTACGGCGTACTTCCTCCTGGTTTCCGTCGAGGGTAACCGTAAGCATCCCGAGTTTATCTTCCGGGAAGGCTTTCCTGATTTCTTTCAGATACAGGTTATCCATTTTACAGCGTTCGCACCAGGGCGCGGCAAACGACAACAAGAGGTACTGGTTTTCGAAGTCGGCCAGCGAAAGCGTGCGGCCTCGTATATCTTTCACGGTGAAATCGGGCGCTTCGGCACCCACTCCCGTCCGTTTTACCTTTTCGCTGAATTGCTCCAGGCTTCTCACCACGGCGGTTTCCTTTACTTTCGAACTCAGGAGGGCCAGCATTTCGTCCATACGGCGGGTATCTTCCGGATCGACTAAGTACGTTTGAATCAATACGGCCGAAACCACCAGGTCGGGATGCTCCTGGATATATTTTACGGCTGCCTCCGATAACAGCAGTTGTATATTGGCCAACTTCGACGGGACGTCTTCTTTTTCGAGATTGGAAGCGGTTTCTTCATCGAGCCGGTCGAGCAACTCGTATTTTTCTTCCAGCAATTTCTTTACGGACGACTTAAAATCATTCAGGGCGTCGTTGATATGGCCGCCCTTTACCGTAACCAGCTCCGGATAACGGGCATCGCCGGAAATCTTTATTTTCTTTCCTTTTTCCGGATAAGCGGTGAGCCACTGGGTTTTACCGTTATAAAAAAGAATAACGGCAGCATAATCGCCTTCTCGCTTTTCCACTTCGAACTTTCCTTTGCGCGCCGACAAGGTGTCGACCGCACTTCCGTCGGGGTTTTCGAAACATACGTAGAGAACGCTGTCGGCCAAGTGCGACAAATTCCCTTCTATCCGGTAAGCCGGCGCTTTCCCGCACGAAGCGAAAAGGCATACCAAACTTATGCTCCAGAAGATATGTTTTACAATCCCGCCCATTCTAACCTTTTATTTTTTCTATTTATCAGGGAGTAAAGATAAAAATAACTTCGGGAAAAACAGTAATAAAACCCAATTTTATTTTAAATATAATGTTATAATACAAAAAAGCGTGAAATACTTTCGTATTCCACGCTTCTATTTTACTTATTTCAATTCCCCGAAGGGAACCGTCGATTCGGTATGTACCGGCTTATTTGCCGCAGTTGCAACCGCATTCGGTTTTCGGTCCGAATTCAACCAACGCCTTACCGGCTTCGTTGTTGGTGAATTTAGCGAAGTTCTTGGTGAAGCGGACAGCCAGGTCTTTGGCTTTTTCCGTCCACTGTGCCGGGTCGGCATAAGTATCGCGCGGGTCGAGAATCTTCGGATCTACACCCGGCAGTTCGGTAGGCACTACGAAATTGAAGAAAGGAATCGTTTTCGTGGGAGCCTTGTCGATGGAACCGTCGAGGATAGCGTCGATGATACCGCGGGTATCCTTGATAGAGATACGTTTGCCGCTACCGTTCCAGCCCGTGTTAACCAGGTAAGCCTTAGCACCCGATTTTTCCATTTTCTTTACCAACTCTTCGCCGTACTTGGTAGGATGCAACGAAAGGAATGCCGCACCGAAACAAGCGGAGAAAGTAGGAGTCGGCTCGGTGATACCCCGTTCGGTACCGGCCAATTTAGCGGTGAAACCCGACAGGAAGTAATACTTCGTTTGTTCCGGGGTAAGGATAGAAACCGGAGGCAACACGCCGAATGCGTCGGCCGACAGGAAGATAACCTTTTCGGCAGCCGGAGCTTTCGATACCGGTTTAACGATATTCTTGATATGGTCGATCGGATACGAAACACGGGTATTTTCCGTTACGCTCTTATCCGAGAAGTCGATTTTACCGTTGGCATCCACCGTTACGTTTTCGAGCAATGCATCGCGCTTGATGGCATTGTAAATATCGGGTTCGGCTTCTTTCGACAGGTTGATAACCTTGGCATAGCAACCGCCTTCGAAGTTGAACACGCCTTCGTCGTCCCATCCGTGCTCGTCGTCGCCGATAAGCAACCGTTTCGGGTCAGTGGAAAGGGTGGTTTTACCCGTACCCGACAAACCGAAGAAGATAGCGGTGTTCTTGCCTTCCATATCGGTGTTGGCCGAGCAGTGCATGGAAGCCATGCCGCGCAACGGAAGCAGGTAGTTCATGTACGAGAACATCCCTTTCTTTATTTCGCCGCCGTACCATGTATTCAGGATAACCTGGATTTTTTCGGTCAGGTTGAATACGACAGCCGTTTCCGAGTTGAGTCCGAGTTCTTTGTAGTTTTCCACTTTGGCTTTCGAAGCATTCATAATCACGAAGTCGGGTTCGCCGAAGTTAGCTAATTCCTCAGCCGTGGGGCGGATGAACATGTTCGTTACGAAATGAGCCTGCCAAGCCACTTCCATGATGAAGCGCAGCTTGAGGCGCGAGTTTTCGTTAGCACCGCAGAAAGCGTCTACTACATATAATTTCTTATCCGAAAGTTCTTTTACAGCCAGTTCCTTAACGGCTTTCCAGCATTTTTCGTCAACCGGTTTGTTATCGTTTTTGTATTCTTCCGAAGTCCACCATACCGTGTCGCGGGTAGTGTCGTCCATCACGAAGAACTTATCTTTAGGCGAACGGCCGGTATATACACCTGTCATTACGTTTACGGCGCCCAGTTCGGTTACCTGGCCTTTTTCAAAACCTTCCAAACCCGGTTTCGTTTCTTCTTCGAACAATTGTTCATAAGACGGATTGTGTACGATTTCCTTTACACCTGTAATTCCGTACTTGCTTAAATCTAAATTAGCCATCTTGTAATTTGATTAATGATTGATTTATATTACTAATCTCACTCTTCTCACACCTTGTATTTCGGACTACAAAAGTAATTGTTTTTTCGGAAGTAAATGCATGATTAAGGAAATTTTTCAGTAATAAATGCACTTTATCTCTTCCGCAGCCGGGAATAAAAATACCGACCCTTGTGCAAGCAAGCGGCCGGTAGATTATAAATTTCTAATTTACTTGTAATTACTTATTCTTTCACTTCCCAAACTTCGCCGCTCATCAGGAAGTCGCGGAGCTTGCGCGCCGGCTTTTTCGCCTGCACTTCGGCGATTTGCTTTTCCACTTCCTCGTCGTACACCGGGGCGGGAACGTCGCGTATTACGCCTAAAGCCACCGGCAAGTCGCCGCCCATCATAGCCAGCATCAGGTGCATGGTATTTTCGGGCGTATGGGCGTCGTGCACCAGCACGTCGTCGAGCGTATAGCCGTCCTGGCCGATGGTTACGGCTTTCAGTTTCAGCCCGTCGAGCACCAATCCCTTTTCGTTGTCTTTGCCGAACAGCATTTTTTCGCCGTGGCGCAGGAAGATGGTACGGTCGGCCCGGTATTCCTTATCGGTAATCTTTTTGTGGATGCCATCGTTGAAAATCACACAGTTTACCAATACTTCGACGACCGACGCCCCTTTGTGCTTCGCGGAGGCGAGCAGGATGTCGGTGGTATTCTTCAAATCCACGTCGATGCCGCGGGCAAAGAACGTTCCGCGTGCGCCCAATGCCAGCTCGGCCGGGATAAACGGGTCTTCCACCGTACCGTAGGGCGAACTTTTCGAAACGAATCCGCGGTCGCTCGTAGGCGAGTACTGCCCTTTCGTAAGGCCGTAGATTTTGTTGTTGAACAGTACGATATTCAAATCCACGTTACGCCGTACGGCATGGATAAAATGGTTTCCGCCGATAGCCAGGCAGTCGCCGTCGCCGGTAACGAGCCACACCGTGAGGTCGGGACGCGCCGTTTTCACGCCGGTAGCGATAGCCGCCCCGCGACCGTGGATGGTATGGAACCCGTACGTATTCATATAATAAGGTAAGCGCGAGGAACAGCCGATACCGGAAATCACCGCTGTTTGACTGGGGGCCACGCCCAGCTCGGCCATCGCCTTATGCAAACAATTCAGTACGGCATGGTCGCCGCAACCGGGACACCAGCGTACATACTGGTCGCTCTTGAAATCTTTCGGTGTATATTTCAAATCTGTCGTCATATCATTAAGCCTCCATTAATTTAGTGAATTCTTCAACCAGCCGCGAAACGATAAAAGGCTGCCCTTTGATGCGGTTGAACCGGTACGGATTGAATCCGGGCACCTTGCCGCGCAGGTAATTGGCAAACTGGCCGTTGTTTTGCTCGGCTACCACCACGTTCTTGTATTTCAGCAATACATTGGCCGTATTCTCAGGCAACGGATTGATAAACCGGAAGTGGGCGAGCGCTACTTTACGCCCCTGTTCGCGCATGGTTTCCATCGTTTCGTACAGATGGCCGTAGGTGCCTCCCCAGCCTACAATCAGCAAATCGGCATCCGCGTCGCCGATTACTTCCAATTCGGGAATATGCGCGGCAATCTTGTCGATTTTAGCCTGGCGGGTTTGAGTCATTTTCTGGTGGTTGACCGGGTCGGTGGAAATGGCGCTCGTATCGTAATCTTTTTCCAATCCGCCCACCCGGTGGGTAAATCCTTCGGTACCCGGCACCGCCCAGTAGCGCACTTGGCTCTCCTTGTCGCGCCGGTAGGCTTTCCAGGGAGCGTCGGCGTGGTAGTTCTCCACGTAATTGGGTTCGATGGCAGGATATTCGTCGAGGTCGGGAATACGCCAGGCCGACGAGCCGTTGGCCAGGAAGGCGTCGGTAAGCAGAATAACCGGCGTCATGTGCTCTACCGCCAGTTTGCCGGCCCAGAAAGCCGCATCGAAGCAGTCGGTAGGCGTAGCGGCGGCAATTACCACAGCCGGGCTTTCGCCGTTACGGCCGTACAACGCCTGCATCAGGTCGGTCTGTTCACTCTTGGTAGGCATACCCGTAGAGGGACCTCCCCGCTGCACGTCGATAACCACCAGCGGAAGCTCGGCGATGACCGCCAGCCCGATGGCCTCGCTCTTCAACGCCAAGCCGGGACCGGAGGTAGAAGTAGCCGCCAGGCAACCGGCGAAACTGGCACCAATGGCGGTACAAATGCCGGCAATCTCGTCTTCGGCCTGTACGGCCTTCACACCCAACTCTTTCCGGGCGGCCAGTTCTTGCAAGATATCGGTAGCGGGCGTAATAGGGTAACTTCCTAAAAACAATTGCAACCCCGCCTTCTCGGCAGCAGCGATTAAGCCGTATGCGGCCGCCTTGTTGCCGTTGATATCGGTATAGAAACCCGGCGTAACCTTCTTTCCTTCCACGCGGTAGGTCGAAGCCGAGGCATGGGTGTTATGCCCGTAGTTGTATCCGTCGGTAAGCGCCTTGATGTTGGCTTGGGCAATTGCCGGTTTCTTGGCGAACTTATTCTGAAGCATGTGCATGGCGTAATCGAGCGGACGTTCGAACAACCAGCATACCAATCCGAGGGCGAACATGTTTTTGCAGCGGAGGGCCGATTTGTTGTCGAGCCCGAATTCGGCCAGTCCGTCTTTCACCATCGACGAAATCGGGGCGGCGATTACCTGTACGCCTCCCAGGCCTAACTCGGCAAACGGGTCGTCGGTAGTGTAGAGCGCCTTTTCCAAATCGCTCTTCCGGAAAGAGTCGGTATCGATAACCACGATAGAATCGGGTTTGAGGTGTTTTACGTTCACTTTGAGCGCCGCGGGATTCATCGCGACCAATACGTCGGCCTTATCGCCGGGGGTAAGTACGTTGCGCGAGCCTAAATGCACCTGGAAACCGGAAACGCCGCTCAAGGTACCTTGGGGCGCCCGTACTTCGGCCTGGTAATCGGGGAACGTGGAGATTTCGTTTCCCAACAGGGCCGACAGATTGGAGAAAATGGTACCGGTTAATTGCATACCGTCGCCGGAGTCGCCGGAAAAACGGATCACTACCTTGTCCAGTTTCGTTACTTTTGCTTGTTCTGCCATAACTTGTTTATTTATATAACTTGTCAAACTAATCGTCGGTAACAGCCCGGAGCTTTCCGGAATACACCTTATTATATATAAGGAAAGAGCGTGGCTTTTCACGGAAAAAAACAATCCGGCCGGCTGCCGGGTATGCACCGTTGCATTTTTCGTAAAAACGGCTCCGGTACGGAAACCGCCCGGCCGGGCCGAAGCATGCCGCAACCGGGGTATTTTTTGCAGCCTTGCTTGCGTGCCGGTTGCAAAGTAAACAATAAAGTCGGCGAGTTCAAAACATTTCGGTAAGTTTCTATAATTATTCCATTTATCCGATAAGGGTTGCATTTATAAAGCAAAGCCGGAAAATTCTCAATAAAACATCACCCGAAAGGCTAAAAAGCCGACAAATAGATATTGATATCGGTAGACGGCAGATTGAAATTCCCGGCCACGTACCGGTTCACCATTTTGCCGCAATACATGTATACGCCGGCCCGGAACCCCGCATCCAGCTTCACCATCGTTTGCAGGCTGCCTTTCTCGCCCATCGACAGGATAAGGGGAACGAAGATATTGCTTACCGCCATCGAGGTGGTGCGCGCCACGTGGTTACTCACGTTGGGGCGGCAATAATGCAACACTCCGTACTGTTCGAAAATAGCCGGGTCAGACGGGGTAAGGCAACACGTGGTTTCGAAACAACCGCCATGGTTTACCCGGAGGTCTATCAGCAGCGAGCCGCGTTTCATGGTGCGTATCAGCTCCTCGGCAATAATGTACCGGTGACGGGTGTTGAGGTACCGCATGGCGCCGATTACCACGTCGGCCGACAGGAAAGCGTTGCGTAACACCTTGGGATGGAAATTGGAGGTGAATACTTTTTGCTCTACGGCTTGCTGCAAGGCTCGCAGCTTGTAAATATCTTCGTCGAACACCCTTACGAGCGCCCCCAAGGCCAATGCTGT
The DNA here is from genome assembly GCA_020860905.1 of Parabacteroides sp. Taxonomy (GTDB): domain Bacteria; phylum Bacteroidota; class Bacteroidia; order Bacteroidales; family Tannerellaceae; genus Parabacteroides_B. Next base: position 19,590 of record JAJBTJ010000028.1, read on the forward strand.
GCGGGCGGCCACCGTACCGGCGTTGCCGGCGCCCACGATAACCACTTCGGTAGGCGAAACGCCCGGTACGCCTCCCATCAGGATTCCTTTTCCGCCGTGCACGTTGCTCAACAGCTCGGAGGCAATCATAATCGAAGTGGAACCTTCTATCTCGGAAACGGCGCACGATACCGGCAACCCACCCTGCTCGTCGGCCAGCAACTCGTAGGCAACCGCCGTGATACGCTTCGCCGCCATCAGGGCAACGGCTTCGGCGGCAAACACGTTGAGCTGCATCATGGAAAACACAGTGGCGCGGGGTTTCATCTGCACCACTTCTTCGGGGGTAGGAGGCAATATTTTAAAAATAATGTCGGCCTGGTACACTTCGGCCGCCGTATCCACGATTTCGGCGCCGGCCTCGGCAAAATAGCAATCGCCGTAATTGATTCCCAGTCCGGCATCTTTTTCGACCAATACGCGGTGACCGCAATCGGTCAATACGTCTACTGCTTCGGGAGTGAGCGCCAGCCGCCGCTCTTCGCCGCACCGCTCGCGGGGAATGCCGATTAAAAGGCGGTTATTCGTTTTACCCAGTTCTTTTAAAAGTTCCTGGGGGATATATCCCGGATTCGTCCGGTTACCGTCTGCCGCATCCATAAGCTATAGTATTTTTTCGAGTTCGTCGGTTATTTTCCGTACATCCGCTTCGTCGTTCATCTTCCCGGCATCGAACACGCAGGCGGCGCGCCCGTAAAAAGGTTCGCGTTCTTTCAATGCGTTCGCAATGAAACCGCACAATTCATCCCGGCTTTTATCTTTTAACAGCGGCCGGCTTTGCCTGGCCTTTTCGAGCCGGGCGGCCAACTCGCCAACCGGTACTTTGAGGTATACGGTAGTACCGCAACCGTTCATAAACTCCATGTTATCGTAAAAGCAGGGAGCGCCTCCGCCGGTAGCTATCAGCACGTCTTCGAAGCTGCCCGCTTCATGCAGCAAGGTGCGTTCTATTTCGCGGAAACCGCTTTCGCCCCGCTCGGCAAACAGCCGGCTTACACTTTGCTGGTACCGGTTCTCGATATAACAATCCAAGTCGATAAACGAAAGGCCCATACGCCGGGCCAGCAACCGGCCTACGGTAGTTTTGCCGGCTCCCATGTATCCGATTAAAAAGATTCGTTTCATATTTCCGGGCGGAATGTTTGTTGCAAAAGTAACAGTTTCCCGGCAGAATCGTTGCCGAAAGGCATTTTATTCCGGAAGAAAATACAAAAAAACGAGTGGAAAGAAAGAGCTTTTCCGGCGCCTGCACATTCTTTTCGTTTTTCCCGGCAGGAAAAACACCTTTTATCTTACCAAATTTGCTTGCCGGCGGCGGCAATAAAGACAAGGACGTCGGCAACCGAAAGATGCAGGTAACAGGATATTTTTCCGATTTATAAAAGAAAATCGCTTGCCGCCGTCGGTGGCAATATAGCCGGGGTCGGCGGCAGGTTAAACGGCGACGCCGGCAAATTAGTCGCCGTCGGCGGCTAACGATTGCTTGCTAACGAAACTACCTCGGGCAGCCGGAACCTTCCGGATTACCGCCCGGTCTTTTTTGCAGCAAAACAAATTTATCCGCCTTTTCCCTACTGTCGCAACGGTACGAAACGGTGGTTCAGGGAGCAAGGAATGCCGGGAAGCGGGTGTTTTGTTAACGAAACAAAATTAATTCCAATCCGATTAAACCCGGGCTTATCGCCTACGTCATAGCTTTCGTCGATAAAAAAATAGTGTATTTTTGCTTGAACGAATAAATCGAAAACAGGAGGCGCCCCGGCAAAATCGAAGAGGAGCTTTGCTTTCGCGTCCGGCTCGCCCTGCTTTATCCGAAAAGAAAAGACAGGGTGCGCCCCGGTAAGCCGGCAACAGGAGCCGGCTTGTATCGTTTCGAACATACGAAATCAATATCAACGAAACACCGAAATATGACAAAACGAGTAAAATGGAGTGTTACCGCAGTGATACTCTTGTTTATCGCCGGCATGGCGCTCTACCCGAAAATTAAAAACCGGCTCCGCAGCGCAACACCGGAAAAGGAGGCGAAAACGGCGCCCTCGCCGGCAGCCCGCAACCGGCCGCTCAACATCAATGCCGAAATACTGAAATACCAATCGCTTACCGATAAAACCATCAGTACGGGGAGTACGTTGCCCGACGAGGAGGTAGACCTTTCGTTCGAAACATCGGGCAAGGTGGTGGAAATTTATTTCGAAGAGGGTAGCCATGTAAAAAAAGGCGATTTGCTGGCTAAAATCAACGACAAGCCTCTCCAGGCGGAGCTGAAGAAATTAGAAGCGCAAATCCCGCTGGCCAAAGACCGGGTATACCGGCAGCGTACTTTGCTGGCGCGGGATGCGGTAAGCCAGGAAGCATTCGAACAGGTTTCCACCGAATACGAGAAACTGATGGCCGACATCGACCTGGTGAAGGCCCATATCGCCCAAACCGAACTACGCGCGCCTTTCGACGGCATTATCGGGCTACGCGAGGTAAGCGAAGGGGCGTATGCCTCGCCTACCGTGCGCATCGCCACGCTTACGAAAATCAAACCGATTAAAATAGACTTCTCCATTCCCGAAAGTTATTCGTCGGAAGTAAAAAAAGGCACGCGCATCGTATTCCGCATCGAAGGCCCCACGGGGTTGATGGAAGACCATGCGGCCACGGTTTATGCGGTGGAATCGAAGGTCGACTCCGATACGCGTACCCTGAAGGTTCGCGCCATTTATCCCAACGAACGCGAAAACATCGTGCCGGGGCGGTACACATCGGTAGAAATCACCCGGCGCGAAATTAAAAATGCCATTGCCATTCCGAGCGAAGCGCTGATTCCCGAAATGGGGAAGAATAGAGTGTATTTATACAAAAGCGGCAAAGCCGAGCCGGTGGAAGTAGCCATAGGGTTGCGTACCGAATCGCATATCCAGGTGCTCGAAGGCTTGTCGGCCGGCGACACGCTGATTATATCGGGCGTAATGCAGCTACGCACCGGCATTGCCGTAACCATCGATAACCTGTACTAACCCGGAGGACGCTGACACATGAATATTTCCGAATTAAGCATCAAACGCCCCGTACTTTCCACCGTATTCGTTTTGGTTATCGTGTTGTTCGGTATCATCGGATACCGTTTCCTGGGAGTGCGCGAGTTCCCCAGCGTAGACCAGCCGATTATCACCGTAAACGTAAGTTACCCGGGTGCGAACGCCGATGTGGTTATGAACCAGATTACGGAACCGCTGGAACAGAATATCAACGGGATTCCGGGCATCCGCTCGCTGTCGAGCGTGAGCAGCCAGGGGAGCTGCCGTATCACCGTGGAGTTCGAACTGAGCGTAGACATGGAAACGGCGGCCAACGACGTGCGCGACAAGGTGTCGCGTGCACAACGTTACTTGCCGAGCGATTGCGACCCGCCCACCGTATCGAAAGCCGATGCGGACGCTTCGCCTATCATCCAGATTGCCATACAAAGCAACAAACGCTCGCTGATGGAACTGAGCGAAATTGCCGAACTCACCGTAAAAGAGCGGTTACAGACCATTTCGAATGTAAGCTCGGTCGACATTTGGGGTGAGAAGCGATATTCGATGCGCCTGTGGCTCGACCCGGTAAAGATGGCCGGGTATGGAGTTACGCCGCTCGATGTAAAAAACGCCGTCGACAAGGAAAATGTGGAGTTACCTTCGGGTAGCATCGAGGGGAATACCATCGAGCTGTCGATTCGTACGCTCGGCCTGATGCACTCGGCCGAAGAGTTCAACGATTTGATTATCCGTGAAAACGACGGCAATATCGTGCGGTTCAGCGACATCGGGCGCGCCGAGCTCGCACCGGAAGATTTGCGGAGCGCTTTGCGCCTCAACGGGGTGCCGATGGTGATGAACGTAATTATTCCGCAACCGGGCGCCAACCACATCGAGATAGCCGACGAGGCGTACAAACGCATCGAGCAGTTGAAAAAGGACTTGCCGGAAGATGTGGATGTAAGCATCATGTACGACAATACCCGTTTTATCCGGGCCTCCATCAACGAAGTGGAAGAAACGATTTACGTGGCGTTCCTGCTGGTGGTGCTGATTATTTTCGTCTTCCTGCGCGATTGGCGGGTTACGTTGGTACCGGTAATCGTGATACCGGTTTCGCTGGTGGGCGCGTTTTTCGTGATGTATCTTTCCGGGTTCTCGATAAATGTGCTCACCATGCTGGCGGTGGTGCTTTCCATCGGGCTGGTGGTAGACGACGCCATCGTGATGGCCGAGAATATTTACGTGCGTATCGAAAAGGGGATGGCGCCGAAAGCGGCGGGAATCGAAGGTTCGAAAGAAATTTTCTTCGCCGTGGTTTCCACCACGATTACACTGGTATCGGTATTCCTCCCCATCGTGTTTATGCAGGGGATGACGGGACGGCTTTTCAAGGAATTCAGCATCGTTATTTCGGGGTCGGTGATTATCTCGTCGTTCGTAGCGCTTACGTTCACCCCGATGTTGGGCACCAAGCTGCTGCGGCACCGCGAAAAGAAAGGCTGGCTGTATACAAAAACGGAGCCGTTCTTCGACGGGATGACCCGGGGCTACTCGTTCCTGCTGGATAAATTCCTGCGCCGCCGCTGGTGGGCGATTCCTATCGTAGCGGTGTTGATGCTCTCTATTTATTTTTTATGGAAGAAGATTCCTACCGAGCTTTCGCCGCTCGAAGACCGCTCGATGATTTCCATCCGGATGACGGGTCCGCAGGGAAGCACGTTCGAATATTTACGCGATTACACCGATAAAATCGCCCATATCGCCGATTCGGTAGCACCCGAGCGGAAGGCCACCATGGCGCGCTCGTCGAGCAGCAACGGGTTTGCCAACGTAATTCTGCCGGATATTAAAGACCGCGACCGGAGCCAGATGGAAATAGCCGACGCGCTTTCGGGCGCCATACGGAAAGAAACGAAAGCGCGGGCTTTCGTGCAGCAGCAATCCACCTTCGGCGGACGGCAGGGCGGTATGCCGGTACAATATGTGTTGCAGGCGCCTAACCTGGAAAAGCTGCAAGAGCAACTGCCGGCTTTTATGCAGCAGGTAAACGAAAGCCCGGTATTCCAGATGGCCGACGTAGACCTGAAATTCACCAAGCCCGAAACACGCATCGAAATCAACCGCGACAAGGCTTCGCTTTTAGGGGTGAGTACGCAGAATATCGCCCAGACGTTGCAGTATGCGTTGAGCGGACAGCGGATGGGTTATTTCTATATGAACGGAAAACAATACCAGATTTTAGGCGAAATCAACCGGCAACAGCGGAACACGCCGCTCGACCTGAAGTCGATTTACGTGCGTAGCGACAACGGGGGCATGATTCAGTTGGATAATTTAGTGCAGTTGCACGAAACGGTGGCGCCGCCGCAATTATACCGGTATAACCGGTTTGTATCGGCCACGGTATCGTCGGGGCTGAACAAAGGCTATACCATCGGCGACGGACTCGACGAAATGGACCGGATTGCCCGGGAAACGCTCGACGGGAGCTTCCGCACCGCGCTTTCGGGCGAATCGAAAGAGTTCCGCGAAAGCTCCGACAGCCTGATGTTCGCCATGATATTGGCGCTGGTACTGATTTATTTGGTACTGGCGGCTCAGTTCGAAAGTTTCAAAGACCCGTTCGTGGTGATGTTCACCGTACCGCTGGCGATAGCGGGGGCGTTGATATTTATGGCGTACTCGGGGGTAACGATGAATATTTTCAGCCAAATCGGAATTATCATGCTTATCGGGTTGGTAGCTAAAAACGGTATTCTTATCGTGGAGTTCGCCAACCAGCGGCAACTGGCCGGGGTAAGCAAGAGCGAGGCGATTCATTCGGCTTCGGTACAGCGGCTGCGCCCGATTCTGATGACGAGTATCTCGACTATTTTAGGTATCATGCCATTGGTATACGCTTCGGGCGAAGGGGCCCAGGGGCGTATCGCGATGGGCGTGGCGGTAGTGGGTGGTATAATTGTTTCTACCTTGATGACGCTGTTCATCGTTCCGGCCATGTATAGTTTTATTTCCACGAACCAGAAAAACAAAAAGGAAGCATGATAAAAGCGATTTATACCGGAATGGCGTGCGCGGCAGCTGTTTTTTCTTTGCATCCGTTGCAGGCGCAGGAGGCGTACGGGTTGCGTAAATGCCTGGAAACGGGGCTGGAGCGCAACTATTCCATCCGTATCGTGAAAAACGAACAACAAATAGCCGACAACAATGCGACGTTAGGCAACGCCGGTTACCTGCCTTCGGTAGACCTGAGCAGCGGTTTTACGGGGAACGTCGACAACCGTACGCGGCAACAACTCTCGGACGGTACGCACGAGAAAACGACGGGAGTGAACTCGGAAGCGGCCAACGTGGGGTTAAACCTGAACTGGACGATTTTCGACGGGTTCGGCATCCAGGCCGAGTATGCACGGCTGAAAGAGCTCAAACAATTGGGCGAGCTGAACACACGGCTTACTATCGAAGATTTCGCAGCGGCGTTAGCAGCGGAATACTATAACCTGATACGGCAGAAAATCCGCCTTAAGAACCTGCGCTCGGCGGTAAGCCTGTCGAAAGAGCGGCTCCGCATCGTGGAGGAACGGTACTTTATCGGCTCGATGTCGCGGCTCGACTTGCAACAAGCGCAAGTCGATTTCAACGCCGACAGTTCCAAGCTGATTACCCAGTTCGAAACGGTGCATACGTCGCGTATCCGCCTCAACCAGTTGATGGCGCTCGACAACGTGGAGCAAGAAATTTATGTACCCGATTCGCTCATCGTACCGAACCCGTTCCTTGACGAGGCGGAACTTTGGAGCCATACGCTTACCAACAACGTGAGCTTGCTTATCAGCGGGAAAGACCGCACGCTTACGGAGCTGGACTACCGGAAAATAAAAAGCCGGAATTATCCGTACGTGCGCCTGAACGCGGGCTACGGTTATACGGCGAACTGGTACGGCAGCGGCGCTACCGACTGGCAAAAAAAGTTAGGACTGAACTACGGCCTTACGGTGGGCATCGACATTTTCGACGGCTTTAACCGGAAACGCGAGCAACGGAACGCACGTATCCAGATTCGCAACCAGCAGCTCCGGTACGAAGAATTGGAACTGGCTTTGAAAGCGGATATGGCGAATTTCTGGATGGCGTACCGGAATAACCTGGAATTATGGAAACTGGAAAAGGAGAACCTGGTAGCGGCCCAGGAGAATTACTCGATTGCACTGGAACGGTATAAATTAGGGGAGTTGTCGGGCATCGAATTGCGCGAGGCCCAAAACAGCTTGCTGGAAGCGGAAGAACGGCAGTCGATTGCCGAGTATAATACGAAGATTTGCGAAATCTCGCTGCTGCAACTGAGCGGACAAATCCTTTCGTACTTGTATCCGAACAGCGACGAGGCGAGTTACTAAAGAGGAAAAAACGATACGGAACAGGGGGCCCGTCGATTCATTACCAGTCGACGGGCCCCTGTTTTTATTTAAGGATATTCCGGAAATCATACGATACAGGCCATTGATTTATGGATAATCAATGGCCTGTTTCGTAT
>JAJBTJ010000095.1 GCA_020860905.1 Parabacteroides sp.
GTATATTTGTGTCGTTAAACGAAATCTTATGCCAGTAAAACACATAAAATAGATATGAAACGAAACGATTTGTTAACGAAGATTCGTGAACAGGATTTCCAATGCGATATTTTAATAATCGGTGGAGGGGCTACCGGCCTGGGTACGGCGGTAGATGCTGCGAGTCGCTGATATAAAGTTATATTGTTAGAGCAACATGACTTTGCAAAAGCCACTTCGAGTCGTAGCACAAAGCTTGTTCATGGAGGGGTGAGATATTTGGCTCAAGGGGATGTACAGTTGGTAGTGGGTGCGCTTCATGAACGTGGCCGTATGCGATTGAATGCTCCTCATCTGGTGAAAGATATGCGTTTCATTATCGGGAATTATCGCTGGTGGGAACAGTGGGTCTATACAGTAGGGTTAACCTTCTATGATATTTTAGCCGGGAGATTAGGATTAGGACGTTCGCTGCCTTTATTAAAAGAAACTGTAAAAAAAGAAATACCCACCATTAAACAAACTGGATTGCGGGGAGGGGTAGTGTATCATGACGGACAGTTCGATGATGCGCGGATGGCGATTACGTTAGCTCAAACGTTGGTAGACCAGGGCGGGGTATGCTTGAATTACGTAAAAGTAACCAAGTTGAATAAAGACAGCCGGGGTAAACTTTGTAGCGCAGAAGCAATCGACCAGCTCAACGGAGAAAAATATAGTTTCAAAGCAAAACTTTTTATAAATGCGACAGGCGTATTTGTCGATGATGTAATGAAGCTGGATGCTCCCGGAAATAAAAAGAAAATACGTCCGAGCCAGGGAGTCCATTTAATTGTCGACCGTAAATTCTTAGGGGGAAGTTCTGCCCTTATGATTCCTAAAACAAAAGACGGCCGTGTATTATTCGGCGTGCCCTGGCATGGTAAGGTGGTGTTAGGAACAACCGATACTCCGGTTGATAACGAGTCGCTCGAACCCAGGGCGCTGGATGAGGAAATCGATTTCATCCTGGAACAAGCCGGGCAGTATTTGGATATAAAACCTACGCGAGCAGATGTACTTTCTGTTTTTGCCGGTCTTCGTCCGTTAGCAGCTCCATCCGATTCTGCTTCCCAAAAGACGAAAGAAATTTCACGCAATCATAAAATCTACAAATCCACGTCGGGCTTATTGACTATCACCGGAGGAAAATGGACTACTTACCGGGAGATGGCGGAAGAGGTTGTCAATGTCGGGATAGGTATGGCAAATCTTCCTCCCCGGAAATGCATTACCCGGGATATGAAAGTTCATGGGTATGCCCAACGTACCGACGATACTTCCTGGAATTACGTTTATGGCAGTGATATTGAAAAAATAAATAAAATAGCCCGGGAAAATACCGAGTATAGGCAATTTATTCATCCCGGTTATACCTTTACCGGTGCTCACGTGGCTTGGGCGGTTCGCGAAGAGTTGGCGGAAACGGTTGAAGATGTTTTGGCTCGCAGGGTACGCGCCCTTTTTCTGGATGCACGTGCTGCCATACAAATGGCGCCGGCGGTAGCTTCTATTATGGCGAAAGAATTGAACAAGTCTGAAGAATGGGAAAAAGAACAAGTAAAGGAATTCACCGACTTGGCTGCAGGATACATACTATAACCTTTAAAATATAATATCATGAAGTTTTTGTCGTTTTCACTGAGGTGGGTTATCCCAGTTTTATTGTTCGCAAGTATATGGAATAGCCCTTGCCTCTTGGCACAAGATAAACAGCTGTACACCTTACCTATTCATACTGTTGAGCAATTACTCGATTATTTTAAATATAAAAACGACGGCAGTATCTTGGTCAGCGGACATCGGGGCGGACGGGAAAAAGGGTTTCCTGAAAATTCCATTCAAGGTTTTGAGAATGTATTGGTTCGATTACCGGCATTTTTTGAAATCGATCCCCGGTTAACTAAAGACAGTGTAATTGTACTTATGCACGATGCAACACTCGACAGAACTACTACCGGCAAAGGCAAATTGAGTGATTATACTTGGGCGGAATTACAGAACGTACGTTTAAAAGATTGTGGCGGCCATGTAACGGATTGCAAGATTCCGACTCTGGAAGAGGCGATTCGTTGGAGTAAAGGAAAAACCGTTATTAACCTGGATAAGAAAGACGTGCCTCTGGAAATGATCGTAGAGTTGATAAAAAAGTACCGGGCGGAAACGCATGTGATGGTAACTGTTCATACGGGAGCACAGGCCCGGTATTATTATGATCGTTTCCCCACCATGATGCTATCGGCTTTTGCCCGCAATTGGAAAGAGTACGAAGACTTGGTTATTTCGGGTGTTCCCTGGGAAAATATGATTGCTTATGTAGGGTATTCGATAGATGAAAAAAATAAACCCATTGTCGATAAGCTACATGCAAAAGGAGTAAGATGTATGATTTCCGTTGCTCCCACGCATGATCGGTTGGAGACGAGCGAAGAACGGATACTCAATTATAAAGCGGAAATCGATAAGGCTCCGGATATTATAGAATCGGATATTCCTACGGAAATAGGGGAGGCTTTGAATTTATAATATTTCATGAGGCACCAGTGGCTTATGGAGTTGTGCAGTGCGAGGAAAGAGCGTTTAAAACAAAATAATTAACCAGGATATGTCACGGATTGAAAAAGCATTAAAAGCAGCAAGCGAAACAAACGCATTATGGGTGGGGAAGGGAGTCATAAACCGGGTAGGGGAATTGTTTAAGGAACAGTTTCCCGGTCGGGAGGCTGTAATTATAGCCGATACAACCACTTATGCCGTAGCAGGAGAAAAAGTCAGCCAGGTATTGAACGATTCCGGTATCCCACAGATTGCTCCGTTTATATTTACTGCTCCCGATTTATATGCGGAATATACCTATATAGACCGTTTGGTTGCTTTTTTTAAAGGAAACCGGGCAATTCCTATAGCGGTAGGTTCCGGTACGATTAACGATTTAACCAAACTTTCGTCTCATCTTGCCGGAAGAAGGTATATGAATGTTTCCACGGCTGCTTCAATGGATGGGTATGCTGCATTTGGCGCATCTATTACTGCGGAGGGGGCGAAACAAACATTCAGTTGCCCGGCTCCGCAAGCGATATTGGCCGATATAGCGATTCTCCAACAAGCTCCACCGCAAATGACAGCTTCCGGTTATGCAGATTTGTTTGCTAAAGTTACTGCCGGGGCCGATTGGATATTAGCCGATTGGCTTGGGATAGAATCCATCGAGAGCCGGGCCTGGTGTATCGTTCAAGAGGGTTTAAAGGACGCATTGGCCGATCCCGAAGGTGCACGCGAGGGAGCTGAAAACGCAATTTCCCGGTTAATTGAAGGATTGATGCTGGGTGGATTTGCCATGCAATGGTCTAAATCGAGCCGACCGGCTTCGGGGGCGGAACATCAATTTAGTCATCTGTGGAACATGGAACGCCATCTGTATCGAGGTAAGCATGTCTCTCATGGGTTTCAGGTAAGCATCGGAATGTTGGCGATTACCGCTTTCTACGAACAGGTTCTTCAAACTCCATTCGAGCAATTGGATACTGAAGCCTGCTGTGCTAACTGGCCTACGGATAAAGAAATCGAAGCGCGTGCCGTACAGATGTTTAAAGATACGGATTTTCCAACTATCGGCGTGCAGGAAACCTGTGCGAAAGCCGTAACAAAAGAGCTGTTGGCTGCTCAATTGCAAAGACTCAAAGAGGGATGGGGGGAGCTGAAAATACGTTTGACCGACCAGTTGCTTCCTTATAGAGAGGTGAAAAAACAGTTAGCGTTAGTAGGGGCTCCTACCGAGCCGGAAGAAATCGGAATTACGCGTCGACGCCTTCGCGAGACGTTTATCCGGGCTCAATACATTCGTCGCCGTTTTACGGTGCTGGATTTAGCCGTTCGTACCGGCTACATGGGTAAATGGTTAGACGGATTATTCGGTAAGGGAGGTGTCTGGGAAATAAAATAGTTAACCATAAAGAATCGAAACATGCAACACAACACGAACTCTTATTCAGCCATGTCAGTAGAAGACAGTAAACGTTTTAAATATTGGCAAAGACGTACAATCATCGCCAGTATGATCGGATATGCTCTCTTTTATTTTGTACGTAAAAATCTCAGTATCGCTATGCCCGAAATGCAAGCCGACTTAGGTATAACTAAGGCAGATTTAGGGTTGTTCCTTACCTTACATGGACTTATATACGGAGTGTCTAAATTTGTAAACGGTTTTTTCGGCGACCGGTTAAACGCACGTTACTTTATGGTGGCCGGGCTTGTTTTATCGGCTGTTTGTAACATTATATTCGGTTTCGCTTCAGCCGTGTTGGTTTTCGGGATTGTGTGGATGTTTAACGGATGGTTTCAAGGGATGGGTTTCCCCCCTTGCGCCCGTTTGTTAACACACTGGATTCCGCCTGCCGAATTAGCCACTAAAATGTCGGTTTGGAATACTTCTCATTCTATCGGGGCGGGGGTTGTGGTCGTATTTTGCGGTTATATCGTCGGCTTAGGATGGAGATGGTGTTTTTTCTTACCTTCTGTTATTGCTTTGTTCGGAGCTGTATATTTTTGGTTTGCTTTGCGTGATACCCCGGGTTCCGTGGGATTGCCGGAGATAAAAACTTCTTCGGTAAGTACGGAAAAAGAGCAAAATACCCAGAAGGAGTTTAAGCAATTTGTTAAAAAGAAGGTGTTTTGCAATTCCTATATATGGATAATCGCGTTTGCGAATTTTTTTGTATACACTGTACGCTATGCCGTATTGGATTGGGGCCCTACCTTATTGAGCGAATGGAAAGGAATCGCCATCGAACATGCCGGATGGATGGTGGCGGCTTTTGAAGTAGCGGGAATTATAGGTATGTTGGTTGCCGGATGGGCGACAGATCATGTTTTTAGAGGCCGTGCTCCGCGTACTTGTTTGATTTGTATGATATTAGCTACGCTATTTATTACGTTGTTCTGGTTGCTGGATTCTCCTTCTATAGGGTTGGCAACCGTCGTTTTAGGTGCGGCCGGATTCTGTATTTATGGTCCTCAAGCTTTGGTCGGGATAGCTGCTGCTAATTTGGCAACTAAACGTGCGGCTGCAACGGCTGTCGGTTTTACCGGTTTATTCGGCTATGCCAGTACCATATTATCGGGATGGGGATTGGGTTTACTTGTTCAGCAATTTGGGTGGAATTATGCAATCGGCATATTAATTATTACCGCGATTGCAGGAACGGTTACGTTTTTATTAGCCTGGTCGGCGAAAGCGGATGGATATGAAGATGAAAAAAATTAGTATGAAATCGATAAACGGAATACATAAGCCGCAAATGGGAGTAAATTGTTTTCAGCATTTGTTAGTTCGCCTGAAAGGGATAAAGCATATAGCGTTAGACATGGATGGAACAATTTATAATGGAAGTACTTTGTTTCCTTTCACAAATCCTTTTTTAAACCGGTTAAAACGATTGGGGATAAAATATTCTTTTCTAACGAATAATCCCTCAAAAAACGTTTTAGGCTATCTTAAACATCTTGAAGAAATGGGAGTAGAAGCTGCTCCGGAAGAATTTTATACTTCCGCTCAAGCTACCATTGATTACCTGAAAACACAACATTCCGAAATAAAGAAACTCTTCATTTTAGGAACTCCGGGTATGATTAGTGAATTTGAAGAGGCCGGTTTTCAATCTACAGAGAATAGTTCTGTAGATGAGCCGGATGCAGTGGTGGTAGGATTCGATATGTCATTGACTTATGCACATCTTTGTCGTGCTGCCTGGTGGATCAAGCAAAATAAGTTTTATATAGCGACTAATCCCGATAGGGTTTGTCCGACAGATAAACCTATTGTATTGGTGGATTGTGGTTCGATTTGTTCCAGTTTGGAGTATGCTACCGGACGTAAACCGGATATAGTGATAGGAAAACCGGATCCGCGTATGCTGAACGGTATTATGGAACGCTACAAGTTACAACCCTCTGAAATAGCTATGGTTGGCGACCGTATATATACGGATTTGTTAATGGCGCATAGAGCTGATGTGTTGGGTATTTTAGTGTTGTCGGGGGAAACAACATTGGAGTTAGCTGAAAAAAGCGATCCTAATCCGGATATTATTATTGATAATTTGGGAACTTTAGGAGAAATGGTTGAATTGGCTTATAACTGTGCATGCTTGGAAGTTTGATAAGAGGTGAAACCTAAGTGGCTAATCCATAACATTCATTTTGCGATTTGTACGGT
>JAJBTJ010000323.1 GCA_020860905.1 Parabacteroides sp.
GTTTACATCCCTTTCTTCGTACAGGCGGGTAGCCAGGGTAAGCAATGCTTCGTTTTCTTTCACCGATAACCGGGTGTCAGCGATAGCAGCGATAATCATGTATTTTTTCTCCGCTTCCGTGTCTTTGCATAACCCGTATACTACTACCGATAGCCCCATCGCTTCCATAGCATAAAAATGTTCGTCGGGCCGCCGGCTTTCGAAAATCGGATAGAGTATTCGGAGCGCTTCTTCGTATTCGCCCGCCAGTTCCAGTTTAAACGCCTTTTCTTTTTGGTAATCTCTCGAGTTTCGGTCCAGGGTAAGCATTACCGTATCCCGGTAAGCCTCTTTTTTCTGTTCGTATACGACATTGTATTTCGGGTCGTCGGTATATTTCATCAGGTTTTCGTAGTAGCGGATTTTACTCCAGCAGTACTGCGTTTGCAAGGGTGCGGGAAGGGCATCGAGCCTGAGCCGGTTACACAACTCCGTATTTTCATGGATATACAGTTCGGCAGAATCGCATACGAACGACTCGTACTGATTGATGATTTCCCGGTTCAGCAAATAGATTGCTTCCAGGTTTTTCTGTTTTTGTTTCTTTTTCTTCAATTCGGATATCCGGTTCTCCTTATCGTGTACATACGAGGCGCGGGCTGCAATGGTTTTATCCAGTACAGAAAGCAGCGAGTCGGTTTCGTTATCGGCATGCAGGTTGTTTATGTTGTTGATAAATAGCAAAATAAAGATAAGGGTATGTTTCATGGTGTGGCCTATTTCCCGCAAATAAAGAGAAAAAGAATGAAAGGGCAAAGGGTTGGAATTAAATTTGTCGTTCTTTTTAGTGCGGCACTATTTAAAAATAAAAAATTAAACGGGCGAAGTTCTTTTTCTGTTGCCGTTTCTTATTTCGCCGTCGAAGGCAAACGTTTTCTATCTTCTTTTTTACCGAACGCCAGCTCCGTAAATTTTCTTTTCTTTTCTATGTAATACGCCTTTACCACGCTCCCCGGGTAAATTCCGGGTAACGAAGCCGCAACGCTCTTCCGCCGGTTTTCTTCCCGGATGCCGGCGTACGCTTTTTTTAGTTTGCAGAATGCCCGCCGTGCTTTGAATACCGCCGCCGCATTGGCCGGATGTCCTTCAACCAGGAACCGGAAGGCCGCCACGTAATCGAGCCAGAACCGGATAAACGCTATGCGGCGCCAGCCGGCTGGCGGCAAATTCTTGTACAGCAACAGCAGGTTGTTACGGAAATTGAGGAACGTTTTCTGCGGCTTTTCGGCCTGTAGGGTGCCGCCTCCTACGTGATATACCGTCGATTGCGGGATGCACCGGAGCCGGTATCCCCGGCAACAAAGCCGCCAACACAAGTCGATTTCTTCCTGGTGGGCGAAGAACCGGGCGTCCAGCCCCCCTTCGTTCCGGTATATTTCCCGACGGATAAACAGGCACGCCCCGGTAGCCCACAGGATGTCGCACGGCGTATCGTACTGCCCCTCGTCTTTTTCCAGGGTCGAGAAGATACGCCCCCGGCAGAAAGGATAGCCGTACCGGTCGATAAAGCCGCCGGCCGCTCCGGCATACTCGAAGTACGAGCAGTCGTGTTCCGAAAGCAGCTTCGGCTGTACGGCCGCCAACTTCGGGTCGGCGTCTAATGCTTCGAGCGGCGCATCCAGCCATCCTTTGGTAACCTCCACATCAGAGTTGAGTAATACTACATACTCCGCTTCCACCGCTTCGATAGCCCGGTTGTATCCTTCGGCGAACCCGTAATTCCGGTCGAGGCGCAGCAGTTGTACCGACGGGTAGTTTTCCCTTAAAAAAGCGGCCGAGTCGTCGGTCGAACCGTTGTCGGCCACCACGATTTTCGCCGTGCCGGCAGGGGTATGGCGCACCACCGACGGTAGGAAACGCTCCAGGAGCTGCCGGCCGTTCCAGTTCAGGATGATAACGGCTGCTTTTTTCATACCGTATCCCGTTTGTGCTTCCAGCGCTTGTGCGTCCAAAGCCAGTAGGCCGGATTGCGCAGGATGGTTTGCTCCATCAGGCGGATGTACTTTTCCGTCAGGGCGAATTCAGGCAACTCCTTCGGCTGTTCCGAGAGCATCCGGAAAGTACCTTCGTAATAGCCCCGGCGTTTTTTCACCACATCCATATATACTACCGGGAAATTCAGCTTGCGCGCCAGCCGTTCGGGCCCCGTATATACCGGCGTGTCCTGGTTCAAAAATTCCGACCAGTAATGAATATTGGCGCGCGAAGGCGTCTGGTCGGCCAGGAAAATAGCCAGTGCGCGTGCCTGGTTTTGCTTCAGCCGCACCATATCGCGCACCGTTTCGTGCTTGGCCATGCAGCACGAGCCGAAACGGGTGCGCAGGGTGAGGAACAGGCGGTCGGCCGCCTTATTGGTCAGCGGCCGGTAAATCTGGTACATGGTAAGCCCGGCAAAGCGGGTAGTGGAACCGGAGAACCATTCCCAGTTGCCGTAATGCCCCATATACACCACGAACGTGGTATACCCTTGTTCCATCAGCCGGTCGATAAACTCGGGGTTGGTTACGTACGCCCGCGCCTGCAATTCTTTTTCGGAGATATGCATCAGCTTGAGCGTTTCCACCAGATAGTCGGAAAAGTGGTGGTAAAAGTCGCGCTCCAGGCGTCGTAGTTCGGCAGTGCTTTTGCCGGGAAAGGCGTTTTCCAGGTTCCGGCGCACTACACGGAGGCGGTAACGCAACACGCGGTATATCCAGAAGCACATAATATCGGATAATACGTATAACGCCCGCATCGGGAGCAGGGCGTGCAATTTTACCCAGGCATACAGCAGGGCGTATTGAATTTTTTCCATCGTCGTTTCAGTCGTTTAATAAAGTTACCGTCAGGGCATCGTGCGCGGCATTCCAGCCGCCCAGCGTTACCCGGCGGGCAGTGTTGGCCAGCGAGCCGTCGAACGGAATCTCGGTTTTGATATAATTTTCGGTAAACCCGTGCATCATCCCTCCCTTGCGGGTGTGCTCGAATAAAACGATTCGCTCCGAGCCGGTTTGCGATTCGTAAAAGGCGCGGAATTTCCTCTCCGAGAGGTCGAGCAAGGCGTTGCTGCGGCCGTGCTTGGCCTGGGGCGTTATCGTGTGCGCTATTTTCAACGCTTGCGTTCCCGGCCGTTCCGAGTAACTGAATACATGCAGTTGCGAAACGGGGAGCCCTTCGATAAACCGCCGCCCTTCTTCGAACAACTCGTCGGTTTCCCCGCGGGTACCCACGATTACGTCCACTCCGATAAAAGCGTGGGGCATCGTTTGCTTGATTTTTTCTATTTTATGAGCGAAGAGAGCCGTATCGTACCGGCGGCGCATCAGGTGCAGTACTTCGTCGCTCCCCGCCTGGAGCGGGATATGGAAATGCGGGGCGAACCGCTTGGAGCGGGCTACGAACTCGATGGCTTCGTCGGTAATCAGGTTCGGCTCGATAGACGAAATCCGGTAGCGTACGATGCCTTCCACTTCGTCGAGCGCGCGAATCAGGTCGATAAACGTTTCGCCCGTCGAGCGTCCGAAGTCGCCGATGTTCACGCCGGTGAGCACGATTTCTTTTCCTCCTGCCCGGGCTACTTCTTCCGCTTGCTTTACCAGCGAGGCGATGTCGCCGTTGCGGCTTCGTCCGCGCGCGAACGGGATGGTGCAATACGAGCAAAAATAATCGCAGCCGTCCTGCACCTTCAGGAAATGGCGCGTGCGGTCGTCGGCCGAGCATGAAGGTACGAAGGTGCGGATATCTTTGGCGGGCGAGGTAATTACGGTACCCAGTGCCGCCGGGGCGTTGCCGTCTGGTTCTTCCGGGTTGTTCCCGTTCTGTTTCCCGAGGCCGGGAAGGTAGTGCAGGATGTCTGCTTTTTGTTCGGCGCCCAGCACCAGGTCCACCCCGTCGATACGGGCCACCTCGCCGGGCTTGAGCTGGGCGTAGCAACCGGTTACCACCACGAAGGCACCGGGATGTTGCTTGCCGATGCGCCGGATGGCTTGCCTGCATTTTTTGTCGGCCAGCTCGGTAACCGAGCAGGTATTGATTACGCATATATCCGCTTTCTCCCCGGGGCGCACTTTCCGGATACCGTGCTCGGCCAGCAGTTTGCCGATGGCCGAGGTTTCCGCAAAATTGAGCTTGCATCCCAGCGTAAAAAACGCAGCGGTTTTATTTTCGAATAAAATAGGGTCTGTCATAATTAAAAAAAAAGCAATCGATAAAAGAAAGCAAAGGTAAATAAAAACAGCAAGTTATCCGCCCGTTTTATTGTGTATCTGCTTTTATGTGGTTACTTTTGCACATTATTCACAAAAGTGTGCTATGGTTAAAGAGAATTTCATCAGGATTTACGAGGAGAGTTTCCGGGAGAACTGGAGCTTGCCGGCATTAACCGATTACGCGAAAGGTACTACCTATACTTACGGGGATATGGTTACCCGCATCGCCCGCATTCATTTGTTGTTCGAAGAGTGCCAGATACGCCGCGGCGATAAAATCGCCTTAATCGGGAAAGACAGCGCCCACTGGTGCATGGTATATATGGCGGCGGTTACCTACGGAGCTATCATCGTGCCGATTTTGCAGGATTTTAATCCGAACGACGTTCATCATATCATCAACCATTCCGAGTCGGTGTTTCTCTTTACCAGCGACCGTATCTGGGAAACGCTCGAGGAGGAGAAAATCGAAGACGTACGCGGAGTGTTTTCACTATCCGATTTCCGCTGCCTGCACCAGCGCGACGGCGAAAGTATCCAGAAGTTCCTGAAAGGGCTCGACGAGCGGATGGAGGAAAAATATCCGGGCGGGTTTACGAAAAACGATATCCGCTACGCCGACTTACCGAACGATAAAGTGGTATTGCTCAATTATACTTCGGGTACCACCGGGTTCAGCAAGGGCGTGATGCTTACGGGCAATAACCTGGCAGGCAATGTGGTGTATGCCAAATCGCTCGATTTGTTGAATAAAGGCGAGCGGGAGTTGTGTTTCCTGCCGCTGGCGCATGCCTATAGTTGTGCGTTCAATTTTTTGTTGCCGCTGGCGGTAGGGGCGCATGTATATATGTTGGGCAAGGTGCCTTCGCCGAAAATCCTGCTCAAGGCGTTCGAAGAGGTGAAGCCGAATATCATCCTCACCGTGCCGCTGATTATCGAGAAGATTTACCGGAAGATGATTCTTCCGCAACTCAGCAAGCGCACGATGAAGGTAGCGCTGAACATTCCGTTCCTCGACGACCGGATTTATGCGCAGGTACGCAAAAAACTTTCCGATGCGTTAGGCGGCCGGTTCCGCGAAGTGATTATCGGAGGGGCGGCGCTAAACCGGGAAGTGGAGGATTTCTTGTACAAGATAAAGTTTCCTTTTACCGTAGGGTACGGGATGACCGAGTGCGCTCCGTTAATCAGCTACGACCATTCCGACGATTTCGTGCCGTCGTCGTGCGGACAGGTGTTGCAGGGTATTATGGAGGTGCGTATCGACTCGGACGATCCGTATAACAAGGTGGGCGAAATCCAGGTGCGCGGCGAGAATGTAATGAAGGGGTATTATAAGAATAAAGAAGCGACCGATGCGGTTTTCACGCCTGACGGCTGGTTTCGTACAGGTGACCTGGGAACCATCGACCACGACAACCGGATTTATATCCGCGGACGAAGCAAAACGATGATTTTAGGAGCGAGCGGACAAAATATTTATCCCGAGGAAATCGAAGCGAAACTGAATAACCTGCCTTTCGTGATGGAAAGTTTAGTGGTAGAGAAGAACGGCAAGCTGGTAGCGATGGTATATCCGGATTACGACACGGTAGACAGTACCGGAGTGTCGCACGAGGATTTGCCGGTGATTATGGAGGAGAACCGGCAGGCGCTGAACAAAGTGGTGGCTCCTTTCGAAACGGTGTCCGAAATCCAGTTGTATCCTACCGAGTTTGAAAAAACGCCGAAGAAAAGCATCAAGCGGTATTTATATAGTAATTATTAAAAAGTATCGACCGTACCCGGCAACGCAACACGGAAGCACGGAGAGCAGGCGCAACCAGCCGGTAAAGCTCTGTGTTTCCGTGTTTCTGTGTAGCGTTGCCGGTTTAGCATGCGGGGAAATATCTGTTAATTACCCGGTTGTAAAATAAGGATTTTTTTTCTGAAAAAAAAACTTCGATTATGTTGTACAAC
>JAJBTJ010000164.1:0-4330 GCA_020860905.1 Parabacteroides sp.
CTATTAACTTACTGTTACATATTTAACTACTGTATTCCAAGCTGTTACCACCAATTGCACAGAAACAGACTCATTATAGTTAAAAACATAATTCATTTGTTTTCCGGCGTTTGCAGCCAACATCTCCCCGTTTTGGTCTTTTTCGGCCGAATAAAGCAAATTACCGTCTTTATAAAGCTCTCCACCCATTTTTGAGGCCGGTAAACCCGGTGGGGTATCGGCAATCAACTTACCGTTCTTATCAAAAGAAGCCGGAAAAACATATTCGGTTTGCTCGCCCGTCAACTCGCCTTTATAATTAAAGGCATTGTTCGAACTGCGAACCCGATATTCGTAATTTCCGTCGGCAGTACCGAAATACTTAACCAATCCTTTCGTGATAAGAGACACGGACGAAACTTTCCTTTCCAGCTTCAATTCCTGCTGAGCCCCTTTGGTAACCGAACGGTTTACGGTAACTTGTCCGTAAAACAAATCGCCGGGCGCCTGAGCCACACCGTTGTTTTGCTTCAATGCGACCTGAAGTTCCGAAATGATGTTAGCTGGACTCAACGCGCTTACTTCCACGCTTCCGGACGAAACGCCTCCCCAGGCAATCACCGTGATGGCATCGGTACCGGGACAAGCGATTTCGATACTTTGGCGTTGCAAAAGGGCCGATTGGCCTACCTGGATTTGCAGGACGAAATCGTTGTGCGCGTCGAATACGAACAAGACGGCATTTTCCACTTCGCCTTGCGTGGTAACATCGGCTCCTTCGCTGTCAAGCGCTTTCAATACTACTGAAAAAGGTGCTTCGGCGACCGCTTGCAGTTCCTGGTCGCTAATTCCCATCGTACTCTCTTCCGCACTATCGGAAGAGCATGCTGCAAACAGCAGGGTACACAAGAGTGTACATACGAATAAGAAGCGATTTGCAATTTTTTTCCCTTTCATAACTCTAAATTTTATATGCTTAAAACAACCTGGGTTCAGAACCGGTCCCTAATCGGTTCCCCGGATTATTTGCTACAAATGTAAATGATAAATTCGTTCTGTATTCTATAAAACAACCGTTATTTTGCCAATTATGTTGCAAAACATACAAAATAGCCGTTTTTAGGCCTTGAGAGCGGGTATTTCTATCGAAAACATCGCCATTCCTATCGTTTTTCCTTCGAAAAAGACAAACAAAACCCCCGGCAAACCGATGTATTTCTATAAGAAAACAGGGGTTATCCTCTCAAAAAAACGACAAAAAAACTGTCGGGAACGCAAGCCCGAAGCCACCCCGGACGGCCCGGTTTCCGACATGTTTACCACCTGCCGGAACTGGCTAAACATAATCTAAAAGGCAGCAAGGGTATATGAAAAAGCCTGTTTTATGCAGTATAAAATTTCTTTTCCGTACCGGATAAATATCGTCTGACCCGGGTCGGACGAGTGGTCGCCCCGGGTCGGACGATATTTTTTACAGCAGAAAAAGGATTCTTCCGCGGCAAGCGATTAAAAATTCGCCGCGTATAACAAGGAAAAGAGAACTTACGGGGAAATGCAAGCGTTTTATCCGGCTCGTTACCGTGTCGTACGGGCCCGGAAACGCTTTAGCGGAACCCGGCTTTCCGGCTTACTGCCGGGTGCCGAAAGCGCGCCGGTACACGAGCACGGCCTGCAAACGAAAAACGGAGCGGAAAAACGGAACGGAGCGGGGTTTATAACGAACGGAAAGGTATAAAAACACGAATCCTGAATAACAGTAGGATTTTAAAAATCTTCCTGTTATTCAGGGTTCATTTTTTCAATACGATAGCCTCACGGCCCTCCTTGAATACCGTCTGCATTTTAGGGATATGCAAACTTAGGTTTTTAGGGTAAAAAATTACAAATCACTTCTTTGAATTTCTGATTACAAAGATAACGGCACCCCCGGAAAATGAACGCCTGCATCTCTCTCATTCATACACGTTATTTCTATCAATCGAACGAAAAGCCGGTTACAGAGCCTCTTTTCCCAATCAAAACAAGCAAAAGTTAAGCAAGATAACGAATTTTCCGATATTCCGAACGCAAAACGCCGGCCGAACATTCCCGTCATTCATAAAAATAGAAGTCTTTTTCAAATTTGCACCCGATTTGTATTTTTTCTTGCCGTAAAATGGTTAATTTTGTTCATCTAAATAGATGACAAATCATGCCCCCAATGAATACGATAAAAAGAGCATTCTTCACCTCGACAGGCATAACGGCAGGCGGCACTGCGGCTATGGCAACAGCTTCGGGCGCTTTTTCAGGCAACCTGTTCATATCCATCGGCGCCGGTGTTTTATTCCTGGCCTTTCTCGCAGCCCTGTTTGCCATATACCGGCTACGCAACTACAAGCAAGCCTGCAAACAAGCGCAAAATGCACTGGCCGAAAAAGAAGAACGGGAAGGACGGTTGCGTATCCAGTTAAAGACGCAAACCGAAACCTACGAGCGCCGGTTGGCCGAAACGTTGCGGGAAAAGGAAGAAACGCTCGAGCAAGTGCGGGCGCAACAGCAGGAAACGGAAAACGAGCTGAACGAGGCCAAGCAACTGCACAGTACGTTTTTTACGTATACGGTTCACGAAATGCGTACGCCTCTTTCGCTGGTGCTCGGTACGCTGAACCTGCTCACCCAGGATACCCGGTTCGACTCGGAAACCTGTACCCAGTTGCTTTCCGCCTACCGGAACGCGTTGGCGCTGCAAGACCTGGCCGACCAGCTTATCGATACGCGGCATGCGGCTACCGTTTCGAAGCACCTGCGCATCGCCCGGTACAATATAGTAGATATTACGCGGCAAGTAAGCGATTTATTCATCGACTGGATTGCCATGAACCGGATCGATTTCACGCTGTCGATGCAAAACCCGGAATTGTGGATATGGATAGACCGCCGGAAAATGGAATACGCGCTACGGACGCTTCTTTCCAATTCTTTCCAGAATACTTACCTGTACGGCAAAATCTCGGTAGCGCTCTCTATCGTGCAAGACGAAGAGAAAAAGGGGTATTGCACGATTACAGTACAAGACGACGGGCTGAACGAAAACGAAAGTACGCGGCGCGGGCTGAAACAGATTGCCGATATGGCGGAAGACCTGGGGGGCAAATTCGAGCATGCGGATACCGAATCGGAAGGGCCTACCCGGTACATTATATATATACCGCTCGGCAAACAGCATCTGCTGGACAAACCGGTGGAGTTCGTGGAGCCGGAAAGCGACCTGGTAAAGCTCAACGCGATTCAGAAGGAAGAAATCGCCGACCTGATTCAGATTACTTCCGAAAAAGAGCAAACCGGCAAAAAACTGCTGGTGATAGACGACAGCGACCAGATACGTTGGTTCCTGAAGCATGTTTTCACCAACGACTACCAGGTATTGGAGGCGCGGAACGGCGAAGAGGGAATCGCTTGCGCCCAGAAAGAACTGCCGAGCCTGATACTGTGCGATGTGATGATGCCCGGAAAAGACGGGTTCGACACTTGCCGGGAGCTGAAAACCAATAGGAAGACTTCGCAGATTCCGGTGATTATGCTCACGGCGAAGGTGGAAAGCGAAGACGTTATCACCGGAATAGAAAACGGTGCCGACGATTACATAACCAAGCCGTTTTCGGTGGAAGTGTTGCGCAGCAAAGTAAAAAACCTGCTGAAACAACGGGAAAAGCTGCAAAAATACTTTACCCGCTCGCTGTTGTCGACCGATTTATCGGGACAGGCAAATACGGCCATCGTGCCGGAGGGGGAAGAAAACCTGTTTATCGGTTCGGTAATTAAATGTATCGAGAAGCACATCGACGACCCGAAGTTCGAAGCCAAGGTATTGGCCGACGAGTTGTGTATGAGCTTGCCTACGCTTTATCGCAAAATCAAGCAGCATTCCGATTGCAGCATCCTGGAGCTTACCCGTACCGTACGGCTGAAAAAAGCGGCGGAGTTGATTTCCACGCAGTTGTACTCTATCCAGGAAGTATCGGAGATGGTAGGGTTTAACGATGCGGCCACATTCCGTAAACGGTTTACCGAGCAGTTCGGGGTAACGCCGTCGGGATACGCGCAAGGAAAAAAGGCATAAAACAAGCGCGGTAAAGCCGCGGCCGTACGTTTATAAACCGGCTAACGGCACACTGCCCGAATCCGGCAGGGAAAGAATAGCAGCGCGAGCCGGGGCTTGCTCCGGTAAAAACGTTGCTGCCGAAATCCCTCCGTTTGTTTACGGGGCATCGGTAAAATAACCGGGGGGGCGGGGGGCACGGGCCCGCCCCCCGCGTGGTTTTTTGCCAGGAGGGGCGGCGGCATAGCGGGGGGGCGCGAGGTTGTGTGG
>JAJBTJ010000164.1:4340-6172 GCA_020860905.1 Parabacteroides sp.
CCGTAAAAAGCGTTCCTCCCCAACCCCCCCCTTTTTTTTCGGGGGCATCGTTAAAAAACCCGGGGGGGGGGGCTACCCGCCCCGCGCCCCCGGTTGATTTATCCCCGTTCCTGGCAACGGAAAAGCGGCGGAAGAACAATTCTTTCCTCCCTGGGTTATGCTTTCGTGTCGCCCGGGCTCCTTTCTTTCCGTACAAACGCCTTCTATGCCACGCTTTTCTTAACTATACAGCGCTTCCTTGATGATTTCGCCTACGGTAGGATGCGGAAAAACGAACGTTTTCAATTCCCCGGCAGTCATCTGCTTTTCGATGGCCATGCCGGCAATCACAATCAGCTCCGAGGCGGGGTTGCCGAGCAAATGGGCGCCCACAATCCGATCGTCGTCGGTAAAAAGCAATTTGCATACGCCTGCGCCCATTTCGTTTTCCGCCACGAAGCGCCCCGAAAACGACATCGGAATCTTTTTCACCCGGTACGGAATGCCGGCTTCCTGTAACTGTTCTTCCGTTTTGCCTACGCCCGCAATTTCCGGGTTGGTATACACTACGGCCGGAATGGCTGCATAGCTCATTTCTTTTCCGCGCTCGCCGAGAATATGGTTAACCGCTACTTTCGCCTCGCTCTCGGCCGTATGGGCCAGCAAAGAAAAGGCCGTAATATCGCCGCAGGCATATACGTTGGGCACCGAGGTTTGCATAAATCCGTTTACGGCCACGCCGTTCCGGAACGGCGTCAGTTGCAGCGTTTCCAACCCGAAGCCTTTCGTTACCGGGCGGCGTCCTACGCTAAGCAGTATTTTCTCTGCGACCAGCACCGTTTGCTCGCCGTCCTTCTCGACGGTCACTTCCGTGCCGTTCACCGAAACTACTTTGTAGCCGAGGTAAAAACGGATGCCTTTCTTCGTATATTCTTCCCGCAGCAAGGCACTGAGCTCCTTATCCATTCCGCCCAGAATCTCGTCCGTCATCTCCACCACCTGTACGTCTACCCCGAGGCTATTAAAGAAAGACGCGAATTCCATCCCGATAACGCCGCCGCCGATAACGATTAACGACTCCGGAAGTTCCTTGGAGAGAAGTGCTTCGCGGCTCGTCCAATAACCGGTTTCCGCCAGGCCGGGAATCGGCGGGATGCTGGCTTCCGACCCGGTGGCTACAATTAAATTCTTTGCTTCGTACAACTCGTCGCCGCAGGCAATCGCCACCGTTCCGTCGGGCTTCCGCTCCCGGATTTCGGCTGCGCCCGAAACGCAAGCCACTCCGTGGCCGGCCAGCCGCATCTTAATGCCGGCGCCTAACTTTTTCACCACTTTGGTTTTCCGGGCGATAATCTTCCCCAAATCCACCGAAGGGTTATCGGCTTTTACGGCATACTTGGACGCCTGCTTCACTGTATCGAATACTTTCGCGGCGTACAAAAGCGTTTTAGTAGGTACGCATCCTTCGTTGAGGCAAACGCCGCCCAGGGCGTTTTTTTCGAAAAGAACCACGCTCAATCCTCCGGCTGCCGCCCTCTCGGCCGCCGTATAACCGGCCGGGCCGCCGCCGATTATAGCTACATCGTACATCATGTTTCGTTTATTTATCGGTTTTACATTGCAAGTTAGGTAGTTTTCCTTTACAGGCGCACAATATTAACCATTTTCGGAGGATTCCCCAAAGTACATGACCAAAATTAATTTTAAACAGCAGAACAAAAGAACGAGAATCCCCGTTCGATAACCTCCTTTCATCCTACCCAGCCCCGAAAAGCACCGGCCACATCCTATGGCCCCTGGGCCTCGGGCGATGAGCGTTAAGCAGACCGGCCGAAAGAGAGCGTGAAAAAAGC
>JAJBTJ010000267.1 GCA_020860905.1 Parabacteroides sp.
TGCATAAATCCCTCACGCTCGGCATTATCCAAACAAGTTTGGCTACTGCCTCTCTCAATCGGGATTTTCTGTCAAGAGAAAAAAGGATGACCGCCGGTAGGCGCCGCCGGCAGACGCCCTCGCGGCGAGCGAAGACACTGAAACAACAAAAAAGAATTTTTGACCCGGATGCAAAAGCCGGGTATTGGGGAATAACCTTGAACGAAAACAACCCGCTCAAAAACGAGCGGGTTGCTTATTTACTTACTATTTGTACTCCGGAGCGCCGGGCGTGAAAATAAACAAGTCAGCCCGGTTTTCAGGATACGCATTCTTGTTATTATTTCCGCGGTTGTATATTCAGTTTCACCGGCTTAATCATATTTTCCGGGCTCAGGATGGTATCCAGTTCCTCTTTCGAAAGAACACCGTGGTCTAATACCAGCTGATAAACGCTTTTTCCCGTTTCGAGCGCCTCCTTGGCTATCTTGGTCGAGTTTTTATATCCGATAATCGGGTTTAACGCCGTTACTACCCCGATACTGTTATACACCTCTTCCCTGCAACGTTCCGGGTTGGCCGTGATGCCGTCTACACACAACGTACGCAGGGTATCGAACCCGTTGCCCAGCAATTCGGCCGATTCGAAACAACACTGTACCATCACCGGCTCCATCGCGTTCAGCTCCATTTGCGCCACTTCGCTGGCCATGGTTACGCACAACTCGTTCCCTATCACTTTGTAAGCAATCTGGTTCATTACTTCGGGAATCACCGGGTTTACTTTACCCGGCATAATCGACGAGCCTGGTTGCATGGCCGGCAGGTTGAACTCGCCCAAGCCGCAGCGCGGGCCGCTGGCCAGTAAACGCAAGTCGTTGCATATCTTGTTGATTTTTACCGCTACCCTTTTCATCGCCGAAGCGTATCCCACCAGGCACGACATATCCGATGTAGCCCCTACCAGGTCATTAGCCAGTCGGATGTTCCAACCCGTGATTTCGCGCAAGGCCTCGATACATTTTTCGGCATAGCCCGGTTCGGCGCAGATGCCCGTACCGATAGCGGTCGCCCCCATATTCACCGTCAGGAAATCGGCAGCCGCGTAATCGAGGTGTGCGATTTCGTCTTCCAGGATGCTGGCAAAGCCGTTGAACGTTTGCCCCAGCGTCATCGGCACCGCATCTTCCAGTTGCGTACGCCCCATCTTGATAATTTGCGAAAATTCTTCGCCTTTTTTCCGGAACGAAGCGATTAATGCTTCTAAGTGCGGTATGAGTTGCAGATGCTTGAAGTACATGCCTAAATGAATAGCAGTAGGATAAGCATCGTTCGTAGATTGCGAGCAGTTAACGTGGTCGTTGGGCGAACAATAGGCATATTCGCCCCGGGCATAACCCATGATTTCGAGCGCCCGGTTGGCAATCACCTCGTTGGCGTTCATGTTGGTGGTGGTACCGGCGCCTCCCTGAATCATGTCGACGGGGAATTGCTCGTGATGCCGCCCCTCCATGATTTCGCGGCAAGCCTGTGTAATGGCGTCTTTCTGTTTTGCTGTAATCAGCCCTAATTGATAATTCGCCTGTGCCGCCGCCATTTTAGTGATGGCGAATCCTTTGATTAGCAACGGATATTCGCTCAAGTGAAATTTACTGATGGCGAAATTCTCTATTCCCCGCAAGGTTTGAACGCCATACAACGCTTCGGCGGGAATTTCGCGTGCACCGATTAAATCGCTTTCAGTGCGTGTTTGGCCGGATAAGTTTGTTTCCATAAGATATATGTTTTAAAGGATGATTCGTTTCAGGCACCTATCTCGGTAAACCGGACGGAATCGTTACCTCGCCTATCAGCGAGCAGTTCAGGTGCTCCTTGATTTCCGGCAGGCTGAGCCCGTGCCCCAACAGGAACATCAGCTTGGTTACGGCACATTCGGTAGTGCTGTCGAACCCGCTGATAACGCCTGCTTCCAATAACCTGCGCCCGGTTTCGTACCGGTGCATTTCCACATTTCCCGCCTGGCATTGTGTTACGTTCACCACGACGATACCCCGGTCTACGGCTTCCTTTACCTGGTTGATGAACCAGCTTTCCGACGGAGCATTTCCGCTGCCGAAGGTTTCCATTACCACGCCTTTTAAATCCGGGATATGCAAAATACTTTCCACAACCTGCGGCGGGATTCCCGGAAACAGCTTCAGGATGGCCACGTTCCGGTCGAGCAGGTAATGCGGTTTCAGCAGCCTGCGCGATACCGGCCGGTAAATAGCCGCCCGGTCGTATTTGATGGAGATGCCCGCTTGTCCTAACAAGGGGTAATTATAGGAGTAAAACGCCTTGAAGTTATCGGCACTCGTCTTGGTGGTGCGATTCCCCCGCAGTAGGTTATTTTCGAAGAAGATGCACACTTCTGGTACCGCCGGTTGTCCGTTTTCTTTCGCCGCCGCTATTTCGATGGCCGTAATCAGGTTTTCTTTTCCGTCGGTACGCAGCATGCCGATAGGCAGTTGGGAGCCGGTAAGGATAACCGGCTTGTCCAGGTTTTCGAGCATAAAGCTCAGCGCCGAGGCTGTGAAAGCCATCGTATCGGTGCCGTGCAGGATAACGAATCCGTCGTATGCGTGGTAGTTTTCCGCAATCAACCGGACGATTTTCATCCACGAGTCGGGTCCCATATCCGACGAGTCCATCGGCGGGTCGAACTGTTCGCAGACGATATGGCATCCTAATTCTTTCAACTCCGGTATACGCTTTTGGAGATGCTGGAAATCGAACGCCTCGAGGGCGCCGGTTTCCTGGTTTTCTATCATGCCGATAGTGCCGCCGGTATAGATTAATAAAATGGAAACGCTCTTATCTTGCGGGCTCATTTGCTTAGTCGTTGGTTTTACGTTGCAAAGGTATTTATTGCCATTTTGAAATCAAAATATATTAATCGGTATTTAAAAAAATAGTTGCTTTCGGGGTATTTTTATGTGTATTCGGGCGTTGTTCTGTCTTTTGGTAAGTTCTGGCAGAAGGGAACGGCGATTCGGGAAGGTGCTCCTGTACACCGCTGGGGCATGTTTTCGTTGCGAAACTCTTTTTCCGGTTGAACCCGGGAAGAGGAGAGAGGAGCGGCTCTTCGTTTTTCCGGAGAAAGCGCATAAAAAAAGCTGGAAAATTATCCGTACTTTTGCGTCCGGTAAACTTATCCGTTATGCAAGGAACGAAAAATCTCACGCAAGGCTCCATCACCCGGCAGCTTTTTAACCTGGCGTTGCCCATCATGGGAACCTCGTTTATCCAGATGGCCTACAGCATTACCGATATGGCCTGGGTGGGCCGGCTGGGAAGCGAGGCGGTGGCCGCTATCGGAGCCGTGGGGATTCTTACCTGGATGACTACGTCACTGTCGTACCTCAATAAAGTAGGTGCCGAGGTGAGCGTAGGCCAGAGTATCGGTGCCCGGAACGAGGAAGATGCGCGGAACTTCGCTTCGCATAACCTGACGATTGCGGTGATTCTTTCCGTTTGCTGGGGTGCATTGCTGTTCGTTTTCGCCACTCCCGTGATTGCCGTGTACAAGCTCCAGGCCGATATTTCGGGCAACGCCGTACAATATCTCCGGATTATCTCCACCGGTTTTCCGTTTATTTTTCTGGCCAGCGCCTTTACCGGCATCCACAATGCGGCCGGCAAAAGCAATATCCCATTTTATATCAGCGGTACCGGTTTGCTGATGAACATGGTGTTAGACCCGCTTTTTATTTTTGTTTTCGGCTGGGGTATGGCAGGAGCCGCTTGGGCGACCTGGGTATCCGAGGCATTCGTGTGCGGCCTGTTCGTTTACCAATTGAAAGTGCGCGGACCGCTGTTCGGCGGTTTCGTATTTTTTACCCGGTTGAGAAAACGGTACACGCGTCGCATCTTCCAGTTGGGCGTTCCGGTAGCCGTACTGAACATGCTGTTTGCCGTAATTAATATATTTATGGCGCGCACCGCTTCGTTATACGGCGGCCATATCGGGTTGATGACCCTTACGGCCGGCGGACAGATAGAAGCGATTGCCTGGAACACGTCGCAGGGCTTCAGTACGGCACTGAGTGCGTTCGTAGCCCAGAATTACGCGGCAGGAAAAAAGGAACGGGTGCTGGGCGCTTACCATACTACCTTGAAAATGACTACGGTTTTCGGCGTACTGTGTACCTTGCTGTTCGTATTTTACGGCAGCGAGGTGTTTTCATTAATCGTACCGGAACGGGCGGCGTTCGAAGCCGGCGGCGTATTTCTACGTATCGACGGTTACTCGATGCTCTTTATGATGCTCGAAATCACCATGCAAGGCTTGTTTTACGGAACCGGACATACCGTACCGCCCGCCGTTATCAGTATTTTGTTCAACACGTTGCGTATCCCGATGGCGTTTTTGTTTGCCGCGATGGGGATGGGCATTGCCGGCGTTTGGTGGGCCATCAGCCTCTCGAGCATGCTCAAGGGCATCGTGGCGTTCGTGTGGTTCAGGGTATTGCAACGAAAAATACTCGGCTAACCGAGACCCGAGCCGGCGTATAGTTGGCGTATTTTCTTTACTTTTGCGCAGCGAAAAGAGTATTCAATTAAATAACAAACCGATATGGATAACAAACTGAAGCCGGAAACGCTTTGCGTACAAGCCGGCTGGAACCCCGGGAAAGGGGAGCCCCGCGTGCTCCCTATCTACCAGAGTACTACCTTTAAGTACGAAACCAGCGAGCAAATGGCCAAACTGTTCGACTTGGAAGAGAGCGGCTATTTCTATACCCGGCTGCAAAATCCCACCAATGATGCGGTGGCGGCTAAAATCGCTGCGTTGGAAGGTGGTGTGGCAGCGATGCTTACCTCATCGGGTCAGGCGGCTAACTTCTTCGCCTTTTTCAATATCTGCGAGGCCGGCGACCATATCGTAAGCGCCACCGGAATTTACGGCGGCACGTATAACCTGCTGGCTGTTACGCTGAAAAAACTGGGAATCGACTGTACGTTCGTCGACCAGGACGCCGCCGAGGAGGAAATCGCCGCGGCTTTCCGTCCGAATACCAAACTGCTGTTCGGCGAAACGATTTCGAATCCCGGCGTGATGGTGCTCGACATCAAGAAGTTCGCCCGCATCGCGCATGCGCAGGGGGTGCCGTTGATTGTGGATAACACGTTCGCCACGCCTGTCAACTGCCGTCCGTTCGAGTGGGGCGCCGACATCGTTACCCATTCTACCACCAAGTACATGGACGGACATGCTACCAGTGTGGGCGGCTGTATCGTCGACAGCGGTAATTTCGACTGGAACGCGCAGGCGGCCAAATATCCCGGCCTGTGCGAGCCCGACCCTTCTTACCACGGATTAACCTATAGTAAAGCGTTCGGCAAAATGGCGTTTATCACCAAAGCTACCAGTCAATTGATGCGCGACTTAGGCTCTATCCAATCACCGCAAAATGCGTTTTTGCTGAATTTAGGGCTCGAAACGCTGCATTTGCGTATGCCGCAGCATTGTAAAAATGCGTTGGCGGTAGCCAAATGGCTCGAACAGAACGATAGGGTGGCTTGGGTGAATTATCCCGACCTCGAAGGAAATAAATATCGTGACCTGGCCCGGAAGTATTTGCCTGACGGCTCGTGCGGCGTGTTATCGTTCGGGTTGAAAGGCGGCCGTGATGTGGCGATTAAGTTTATGGATAACTTGCAATTGGCGGCTATCGTAACGCATGTGGCCGACGCCCGTACCTGCGTGTTGCATCCCGCCAGCCATACCCACCGGCAATTGAGCGACGAGCAGTTAATCGCCGCTGGCGTGGCGCCCGATTTGATTCGCCTCTCGGTAGGAATCGAGAATGCCGGCGACATTATCGCCGACATCGAGCAGGCATTGAATAAGTAAACTTTCCGGAACAGGATAAACGGATTTGCCGGCGAACTCGAGTTGCTGCGTAACCATGTTTCCCGGCCCGTGTCGGCGGACGTTTTCGAAACAGCCGGGAAACAGGTTTCCGCCTCGCGTTTGTCCGGGCCGGTTGCTTTACAGGCGGATGCCGGTAAATCGGCTCGCCTGTTTCCGGCCGGCGGGGTGGAAATTAAATTATGTACATACGAAAATATTTTATAGTTTTGTACAATCGTTCATGATAAAATCGATGAGATATGC
>JAJBTJ010000192.1 GCA_020860905.1 Parabacteroides sp.
CCTGACGGAGCGAGCGGGAAATACGGAAAACAAATGCCGGCTGGCGGATTGTAACGGAAACAATCTACCAGCCGGCATTTTTGTGTTTCCTGCGGATTTTTCTGCTTTTACCGGCACGGCGAAAACAGAAACGGAAGACGATACCCCCAAAAGATGCAAATAAACTGCAAAACCTGTGCAAAATTCTTTTGTAAACTATACATTTGTAGTGGAATTAGCATTACAAATCCAAGTAAAAGGAAGAAGATGGCAGAAAATTTTCCCCCGACACACCGAAAATGGCATTGGCTCTTGTTGTTTATCGTATTCGGTTTTACCTTTTTCGTTCATAACGATGCCCTTTTTGTAGACCTGATGGAATCGCGCAACATCGTTACCGCCCGCGAAATGGTGTACGACGGACATTGGCTGCTCCCTACCATGAACGGGGAGATACGGCTGGAGAAGCCGCCCCTCCCTACCTGGGGCGCCGCCCTCGCAGAACTCGTTTCGCCCGATAACATTGCCGTGCAGCGGGCTATGGCAGGCCTGGCAGCCGTATTGTTGGTTTGCTTTTTCTACCTGTTTGCGTGCCGCCTTACGCAAAACCGTACGTATGCGCTCGTTTCCGCCCTGGTTCTCTGCACCACCTACAATGTGGTTTTGTTAGGACGCACCGCTACCTGGGATATTTATTGCCATGCCTTTATGATGGGGGCCGTTTACTTCCTTTTCAAAGGATGGCACGAGCGTGCCTGCCGCTATTCCTCATTCATTTATGCCGGTATTTTCATGGGGCTGTCTTTCCTTAGCAAAGGGCCCGTTTCGTTTTATGCGTTACTCCTGCCGTTTGCCGTGGCGTACTGGCTGGTGTACCGCAGCGGATTCCGCGGCAAATGGGCGGCGTTGTTGCTGGCTCTGGTTATCGCCCTGGTTATCGGAGCGTGGTGGTATGTGTATATTTATGTTTATCACCCCGAATCGTCATTATTCGTTTTTCATAAGGAATCGTCGTCGTGGCTGAATTATAACGTACGTCCGTGGTATTATTACTGGCGCTTTTTCCTCGAAACCGGCATCTGGGCTGTTTTTTTGCTTACGGCGCTCGTGTATCCGTACTGGAAGAAACGGGTGGAAAACCCGAAAGCCTACGCACTCGTGTTTTGCTGGACGCTGCTCGTGGTACTCTTTTTATCGTTCTTGCCCGAGAAGAAATACCGGTATTTGTTTCCGTGCCTTATCCCGGCCGCGCTTACGGTAGGTTATTTGTTCTGGTACTGGATTCAACAAGCGCGCCGCCGGACGTGGAGCGGCAGTGCGAAAAAACTCTATTTGTTCAATACCCTGTTGGCGGCTACCGTATCGCTGTTGATACCGGCGGCCCTGTATTGGTTCCTGTTTAAGGAGGGAGAAATGTCGCCGGTGCATTTTATTCTTCTTACGGCGCTTTTCGTAGCCCTCTCGGTAGCGTTGTTCGTGGCGGCCGCAAAGCTGCGCCCCCTTTTCTTCGTGCTGGCTGTAACTGCTTTGTTCGTGGCGGCAGAATCGTTTCTGTTGCCTTATGTGGGTTTGCAGGTAGCAAACGACGAGGGCTCTACGCTCCGCACCACCCGCCAGGTGGAAGCGTTGAAACCGTTGCCGTTTTATTATAACGCTGCCGACGGGGAAATCCGGATGGAACTGGTGTACGATGCGTACAAAAAGATACGGAAGATGGATTTGAATGATAAAAAAGCGGTTACGGATGTATTGCCGTTCGTGCTCGTATCGCGCCGGAAGGCGGAAGAAGTCATTCCCGATTCCATCCGCGGCGAATTGGATTTACAATGGGTAGGGCTCTATGACAACAACCGTTGGCAAAAGAACAACCGCCGCCGCTACAGCCCCGAATTTATCAACCATGTAACGATTGTGCGACGCAAGTAAACCATCGTAAAAGGGCAGGGCAGGAGCGTAGAGAAGGGATGTTTTAACTAAAAAAGAGATTGACCTGACGAAAGCGCCGGACAATCTCTTCTTCTTTTTTATTGGGATAATTCTCCGCTATATACAGGCAACGCTTCGGCAGGATGGATATGCTTTTTGCATCGCCAACGGCGCCTACTCCAGTTCCACCACCGTAATACCCGCCCCGCCGAACTGCACATGCTCGTCGGCGAACCGCTTTACGCCCGGCACTGTTTCCAGGTACTCGCGGATAAGCTGCCGCAACGCCCCTGTACCCGTGCCGTGCAGGATACGTACTTTGCCTGCATTCACCTGGACGGCGTCGTCGATGAAATACATTACCGCCTGCAAGGCTTCGTCGCCCCGCATGCCCCGCACGTCGATGTCCATTTTGAAATTCAGCTTCTTTTCCCGCATCTGGTCGGCCGTTTGGGTGCTTACGAACGTACTCTTGGCCATCTCTTTCTTCAACTGGCTTTTGCTCACCTTTTCGAGCTGCTCGGTTTTTACCGTCGTTTTAATCATGCCGAAAGCCACCGTGGCTTGCTTGTTTTGAATCTCCAGCACCGTACCGGCCGATGTTTGTCCCTTCAGGCGCACGCTGTCGCCCACCGCAATCGTTTCCTTTCCGGGCGCCTTCTTTTCGTCCGCCCCCGGTTTTTTCTTTTCTTTCCGCGCCTTCCGTTCCTGGAGTTTCGCTATTTTCCGTGTAATTTTATCGTCCGGTTCTTCGTCGGCCGCTACAGTACTCTTGAACTCGTCCAGCGACTTGCGGGCCAGCCGCGTACGTTCCTTCTCCGCTTCCGCCTCCTTGATTTCGCGAATCGTATTCTCTATCCGCGCGTTCGCTTCGGCCAGGATACGGTTCGCGTCTGCCTTTGCCCCCGCCAGGATTTCTTTCCGCTGCGAATGGATGGCCGATAAATCTTCCTCGTAACGCCCCGTTAGCTCCTCGAGTTTCTTTTCCTGTTGCCGTATATTCTGCCGCTTGCTTTCCCAGTACCGCTTGTCGCGCACGATATCCTGCAAATACTTGTCCATGTTGATGTAGCTTTCGCCCACTTTGGCCGAAGCCTCCGCAATCACCTTTTCAGGCAATCCGATTTTCCGGGCTATTTCGATGGCGAACGAGCTGCCCGGGTTGCCGATAGCTAACTTGAAGAGCGGTTGCATCAGGTGCCGGTCGTACAACATCGCGCCGTTAACCACCCCCTCGTGGTCTTCGGCGAAATGCTTGAGGTTCTGGTAATGCGTGGTGATTACCCCGTAACAACCGCTCCGGTTGAAACGGAGAAGCAACGCTTCTGCTATCGCACCCCCGATTTGCGGCTCGGTGCCGCTGCCGAATTCGTCGATGAGGATAATCGTGCGGTCGTTGCAATGACGTACGAAGAACTTCATGTTCGTAAGGTGCGAGCTGTAGGTGCTCAGGTCGTTTTCGATAGACTGCTCGTCGCCGATGTCGATAAAGATACGGTTGAAAATGCCCGTGCGCGAGCTTTCGTGCAGCGGAACGAGCAGTCCGCACTGGAGCATGTACTGGAGCAAGCCCACCGTTTTGAGGCAAACCGATTTGCCCCCCGCATTCGGCCCCGAGATAATGAGCAGGCGCCTGCGTTCGTCGAGTTCGATGTCGAGCGGAACGATTTCTTTTTGTTGCTTTTTCAGCGACAGGTACAGCAGCGGGTGCATGGCATGCGACCAATCCACCACCTGCCGGTTTTCCACCACCGGGCGCACCCCTTTCACCTGTTCGGCGAACAACGCCTTGGCCCGGATAAAATCTATTTCGGCCAGGAACTCGTACGATTGCAATATGTCGGGAACCAGCGGCCGTACAACCGAGGTAAACTCGGTGAGGATACGCACGATTTCCCGGCGCTCGTCGCCTTCCAGCTCGCGTATCCGGTTATTGGCCTCCACCACTTCGGCCGGCTCGATGAAAACCGTTTTTCCGCTGGCCGACTCGTCGTGAACGATTCCCCGGATTCGCCGTTTGAACGCCGGTGCCACCGGAATCACCAGCCTGCCGTCGCGCATGGTGGGCGTCGTGTCTTTATCTACGAAGCCTTCGGTTTGCACCGAGCGCAGGATGGATTGCAGGCTCTTCGATATGCCGTTCATCGTGAGCGTGATGTCGCGCCGGATTTGCGCCAGGGCGGGAGAGGCGTTGTCTTTGATGCGGCCGAACTTATCTAAGATACCGTCGATTTTACCGATTAGTTGCGGAAAAACGAACACCTGGCCTGCCAGGCGGGTGAGCGCCGGATAAGGCCTGTCTTCCTCTTCCTCTTCCTCTTCGCCGGTATTGAAAAAACGCACGATGTCGTCGATAGCCTGGAGCGACCGTTTCAGGTCGAACAACTCTTTTTCGTCGAGGAACGTACCTTCCGGACGGATGCGTTTCAGCGAGTAGCGCACATCGAAAAAGCCGTCGGCCGGAAATTCCCGGTCGCCGTGCAGGATGCGTACGAACTCGGCAGTCTGGTCGAGCCGCTCGGTAATCGCATCGAACTCGTTCGAAAAGCTCATTTCGCCGGTTTTCTCCTTCCCGAGCGTACTCAGGCATTTGGTGCTCAATAGCTGGCGTACCTTGTCGAAACCGGTTTTCTGTTCAAAATTTTGCGGATATGTCACGTTGCTTGTTTACTTAGGATTTTATTGGCGCAAAATAAGATAAAAAAAGAGAGGCGAGCAAATTTTTGTTCCCATTCCCCGCCGGAGAAGAAAAAGTATCCGGCGCACTGCCGGGAAGCAGCGGCCGGATACGGCTACAATCTATTCATTAGTGGTAAGATAAACCAGGTCTGCGGCTCTTGCCGCTTTCACCGCCTCGACGTGCAAGCTATCGTTTACCGCTTCCGATGCAGCGGATGAGTATCCCGGTTGATAGTCTATTTTAATCCGGTTGGCTGCATACTTGCAAATTCCGCCGAAAGGAGTTACTTCGTATTTCGATTTTGTTTCCGAAGAACCGCCGTCGCGGCTCATCTTTTTCACAGCATTCTCGCCCACTACGAGGATGTTGTTTAAAGATTCAGCATCCAACGGCAAAATACGGTTGTTGTTTTTCAAAAGAACGATTCCTTCTTCCGCAATCCGGCGTGCAGCCATCGCATGTTCTTCCGAGGCGAGCGTTCCCCACGGACGTCCTTCCGACATATTGGTGCGGTACATCATACGCAACACCCGCCTTACCTTTTGATTCAGAAGCTCTTCACTCGTTCCGTTATTTCTCAGTAATTTCAAATAAGGCGCACCGAGACGATAGTTTCGAAACGCTTCTACCGAACCGAGATCGGTACCGAATTCCATATCCAACCCATTGTCGATTGCTTCTTGCGTATCGTGGGTACCGCCGAAATCGGAAACCACCACTCCGTCGAACCCCCATTGCTTACGTAATACATCGTTTAACAGGTAAGAATTGTGGCAACAATATTGGCCTTTGAATTTATTATAAACCCCCATCACGGCCCATACTCCGCCTTCCTGCACGGCTGCCTTGAACGCAGGAAAATAAATTTCATGCAACGTACGCTCGTCTACGATCGTGTTGATTGTTGTGCGCTTAGTTTCCTGGTTGTTAACGGCAAAATGTTTTACACAAGCCGATACATGGTTTTCTTGCACGCCTTTAATATAGGAAACGGCCATTTTCGATGCGAGATACGGGTCTTCGCCCATATACTCGAAATTACGCCCGTTCATAGGCGTGCGGAAAATATTCACGGCCGGCCCGAGGAGCATGTTTTTGTTTCTATACAATGCTTCTTCACCGAGACTTTTCCCGAAAAGATGCCCCATTTCGGGATTCCATGTGGCAGCGAGGCATACCAATGCCGGAAATGCCGTACACGAATCGTTCGTCATTCCGGCAGGAATCCATGTTTGCCATACCATTTCCGGTCGTAATCTGGACGGCCCATCCGTCAGATTGTTTTCCGGAATCCCTAATCTCGGTACTCCCGCCGAGCCGTAGCTTCTGTCGGCATGAAGGAGTCCTACTTTTTCTTCCAGCGTCATACGGGATAAGGCATCGTCGATACGCTCTTCCACCGGTTTCGAAGCATCTCTATACACTGCCGTTC
>JAJBTJ010000088.1 GCA_020860905.1 Parabacteroides sp.
ATAAGTTAATGCTGATAATTTTCTGCTTGTCGGCGCAAATTTAATTATATTTTTTATTGAGAAGGGATAAAAGGCGTGAATTTGTTGCTCGTGCGAAAGATTTGTACCCGGATTGTCAAACGGGCGCGAACGGTTTCGTACGCCCGGATACCGGATGGATTTTTTGTTTTTGCAGGAAGAATCGTTTGCCAGCGTCCCCGGCTAACTTGCCAGCGTCGGCGGCTATATTGCCGGCGTCGGCGGCAATAAAAACGCCGACGCCGGCAAACAAAAACATAAGCATGGAAACGGAAACGTTTAGCGCCCTTAGGCGGCAAACATTGCGTTTATCTGCCGCCGATTATTCCCGCGGTTTGCTTCGCGGATGGTGCGCCAGGATTTCGGCCCGCAGGAATTCGCGGTCGATATGCGTATAGATTTCGGTGGTGGTGATTTTTTCGTGTCCCAACATCAGTTGGATGGCCCGCAGGTTGGCTCCGCCTTCCAGCAAATGGGTGGCGAACGAGTGGCGGAAGGTGTGCGGGCTTACGTTTTTCCGGATGCCCGCCAGCTCGGTTTGCTGCTTGATGATATGAAATATCATGATGCGCGACAGCCCCGTGCCCCGGCGGCTCAGGAATAAGATATCCTCGAAACCTTTTTTTACCTGCACCCGGTTGCGGTCGAACAGGTAATTGCGTATCTCGCGCAAAGCCGTGTCCGAAACCGGTACTAAGCGTTGCTTGCTCCCTTTGCCTTCTACCTTGATAAACCCTTCGTCGAAATACACGTCGGAGTAACGCAGGGTAATGAGCTCCGAAACCCGCAGTCCGCAACTGTACAAAACTTCGAGGATGGCGCGGTTGCGCTGTCCTTCCGGCAGCGACAAGTCGATGGTGCTCATGATGCTGTCTATCTCGCTCACGGTGAGTACTTCGGGTAGCTTCAGGCCGATTTTGGGCGACTCCAACAATTCCGTCGGGTCGGTTGTTATATAACCGTCGAGCAGCAGGAAACGGTAAAACGATTTCACTCCCGAGATAATGCGCGCCTGCGAGCGCGGATGGATGCCTACGTCGCTCAGTTGCGCCACGAACTGCTGCAAGTCGTTGTAGGTTACGTCCGGCACGCGTATCCCCTCGGATGCCATAAAACGCATCAGCTTGCCTACGTCGGCCAAGTAAGCTTCTATCGAGTTGGCGGAAAGCGATTTTTCCAGCCGGAGGTAAGTATGGTACCTGCCGAGTATGTCGGTTCCCGGTTGCTTGTTCATAGGTCGTTTATTTATGTATCGAATTATTTGATTACCTTTGCCGGAGAATTGCGAACACAGGCGCCTCTTCCGGTATAACCGGGCGAGCTTGTTTTTAACGCGGCCCGGCGCTGCCGGGCGGTGAACAAGCGGAACCTGTTTCGGCACAACGGATTTTTTCCGGCGTACGGCTGTAAGGCCACACAAAGGTAATAAATAGAATAAAGATGAAAAAGATTCAGATTATCAACGGGCCGAATCTTAATTTGCTGGGGAAACGGGAACCCTCGGTGTACGGACATGTTTCATTCGAAAGCTATCTCGACGCGTTGCGCGCGGCTTATCCCTCCTGCGAAATCGCGTATTACCAATCCAATATCGAAGGCGAACTGATCGATAAAATCCACGAAGCGGGGTTTACGGCCGACGGTATCGTGTTGAACGCCGGCGCGTACACGCATACTTCCATTGCGCTGCACGACGCTATTAAAGCCGTTCCTGCGCCGGTGGTGGAAGTGCATATCTCGAATGTGCACGCGCGCGAAACGTTCCGCCACGTATCCATGCTTTCGGCTGCCTGCAAAGGGGTGATTCTGGGCTTCGGGCTCGATTCGTACCGCCTGGCGGTGGAAGCGTTGGCAAGCGAATAACCGGACGGCGGCCCGGTACGGTGCGAAGCCGGTGCGTAACCGTTCGTTTCCGCCGGCGAAGGCCGGTAAGCCGTGCCGGATAAAAGCGGCCGCCTCCGATAAAATATAGGTATTAATCAGGTTATAAAAGAAAAGGTTATGTTAAAGCATACGAAGATTGTGGCTACGGTTTCCGACCAGCGGTGTGAATTGGAGTTTATCGACGCCTTGTTTAAGGCGGGCATGAATGTGGTACGTCTCAATTCGGCCCACATGGACGAAGACGGGTTTAACCGCGTGGTATCGAACACCCGCGCCGTGTCGAAGCGTATCGGTATCCTGATGGATACGAAAGGACCCGAAGTGCGTACTACGAAGGCGGAGGAGCCGGTTGCATTCCGTACGGGCGATCTGGTGCAGATAAAGGGCGACCCCGATTGCCTTACTACCCGCGAGTGTATTTGCGTATCGTACAAGAATTTCGTGAACGATATGTCGGTGGGGGGCGATATTTTGATAGACGACGGCGAAATCGAGCTGAAAGTGGTGGAGAAGTACCCCGATTATTTGGTGTGCGAAGTGCAGAACGACGCCGTACTGGGCAGCCGCAAAAGCGTGAATGTGCCGGGTGTGCGTATTAATCTCCCGTCGCTTACCGAGCGCGACCGGAAAAATATTTTGTATTGCATCGAGCACGACCTCGATTTTATCGCTCACTCGTTCGTACGCAACAAACAGGATGTGCTCGACATCCAGCGTATCCTGGACGAACATAACAGCCCTATCAAGATTATCGCCAAAATCGAGAACCAGGAAGGGGTGGATAATATCGACGAGATACTCGAAGCGGCGTACGGGGTGATGATTGCCCGCGGCGACCTGGGTATCGAGGTGCCGCAGGAAAAGATTCCCGGTATCCAACGCAAGTTGATACGCAAGTGCGTAGAAGCCAAGAAACCGGTTATCGTGGCTACCCAGATGCTCCACTCGATGATTACCAACCCGCGTCCTACCCGCGCCGAAGTAACCGACGTGGCCAACGCCATTTATTACCGTACCGACGCCATTATGCTGAGCGGCGAAACAGCGTACGGCAAATATCCGGTGGAAGCGGTGAGCACCATGACGAAAATCGCGGCTGAGGCCGAGCGTACCAAGCTATCGGCCAACGATATACGCGTACCCATCGGGGGCGACGACATCGATGTTACGTCGTTCCTGGCCAAACAAGCCGTAAAGGCTTCCGTTAAATTGCACGTAAAAGCCATCATCACCGATAGCTATACCGGTAAAACCGCCCGTTACCTGGCTGCTTTCCGGGGAACATCCACCGTATTCGCCATGTGCTACAAAGAACGGGTTACCCGTGAGTTGGCGCTTTCGTACGGCGTGTGGGCGGTATACCAGGAAGAAAAGAAGTCGCCGCGCGCCTATTATATGCAGGCATTGCAACAATTGCTCCAAAGCGGTAAGATTACGCGCGACGACATGGTGGCCTACCTGAGCGGCAGTTTCGGCGACGGTGGCGGAACTACTTTCCTTGAAATCAATAATGTGGGGAAAGTGCTGACTTCGGGTGCCGGCTATTGCCTGCCTACTTTTACCGATTGAGCGGAATGACGGAGGCGGTAGACCATTATATATTGGGCCATATCGACGAAGAAGGGGAGTTGCTGTCGGCGCTTACCCGCGACGC
Source organism: Parabacteroides sp. (assembly GCA_020860905.1). Taxonomy (GTDB): domain Bacteria; phylum Bacteroidota; class Bacteroidia; order Bacteroidales; family Tannerellaceae; genus Parabacteroides_B. Next base: position 3,557 of record JAJBTJ010000088.1, read on the forward strand.
GAATGTAAACCTGCTCCGGCCGCGGATGTTGTCGGGGCATTTGCAGGGGCGGTTGCTTAAAATGTTTTGCCGGATGGTACGCCCGCGATGCGTGCTCGAGATAGGTACTTATACGGGATACGCCACGTTGTGCATGGCGGAGGCGCTCGAAGGCGACGCCGAAATCCATACGGTGGAAATCAACGACGAGATGGAAGACTTTATCCGGAAATACCTGGAACGTTCGCCGCACCGCGACCGGATACGCCTGCATATCGGCGACGCGATGGAGGTGGTGCCTGCGCTGGGCCGCATGTTCGATGTGGTGTATATCGACGCCGACAAGCGGATGTACAGCCGTTATTACGACTTGGTGTTCGATTATGTGCCTCCGGGAGGCATTATCCTGGCCGACAATACCTTGTGGGACGGGAAAGTGGTGGCCAGCCCGCTTCCTACGGATGCACAGACCCGCGGCATCCTCGAGTTCAACGACAAGGTAAAGGCCGATACGCGGGTGGAGAAGGTGATGCTTCCGTTACGCGACGGCCTTACGATAATCCGGAAAAAATAGCGCGCGTCCTGTTTTTATTATTACTTTTATACCGAACTAAAACACCGTGTTATGGAAAGTACGAGACTGAATAAAATAAACCGCCTGATTCAAAAAGAACTGGGCGACATCTTCCTGCTTCAGACCAAGGCCATGAAGGGCGTCCTGATTTCGGTTACCGCCGTGCGGGTTACGTCCGACCTGAGCCTCGCCCGCGTGTACCTCAGTATCTTCCCTTCCGATAAGGGGGCGGAATTGCTGGAGAATATCAAAACGAATATCAAGAGTATCCGGTTCGACTTGGGACAGCGAGTAGGGAAACAGTTGCGCAAAATTCCCGAATTGCAGTTTTACCTCGACGATTCGCTGGATTACATAGAAAAAATCGACAACTTACTGAATCAATAGCAATCCGGTGAATTTCCCGTTTTACATCGCCCGGCGGTATCTTTTTTCCAAAAAATCGCACAATGCCATCAACATCATTTCGATGGTATCCGTATGCGGCATCGTAATCGCTACGATGGCACTGGTGTGTTCGTTGTCGGTGTATAACGGTTTTTCGGGCTTGGTTGCTTCCTTTTTCAGCGAATTCGACCCCCAGTTGAAGATTACCCCGCGCACCGGCAAGGCGTTCAGTCCCGCTCTCCCGGCCGTGCAGGCGGTGAAGGCGTTGCCCGAAGTGGCGGTTTTCAGCGAAGTGGTGCAAGAGAACGCCCTGGTGCGTTTCAACGACCGGCAGGTAGTGGCGGTGGTCAAGGGAGTGGCGGACAATTACGAACAGCTTACGGAAATCGACAGTACGATTATCGACGGAGAATTCCGGCTCCGCGAAGATGTGGTGGATTATGCTACCATCGGGGCCGGAGCGGCTTATGCTCTGGGAACGCGTGCGGGTTTCGTTTCGCCGCTGGAGTTGTATGCACCCAAGCGGAACGAGCAGGTGAACCTGGCGAATCCGGCTGCTTCGTTTAACCGGGAGTATGCTCAGGTAGGGGCGGTGTTCCGTATCAACCAGCCGGTGTACGACGAGAATTATGTGCTGGTTCCGCTTGCGCTGGCCCGCGATTTGTTCGGATACGACACGGAGGTGACATCGGTTGAGTTACGCCTGGCCGAGGGGGCGGATACGGAGCGGGTACAACGTACGGTCGAGGAGCTGTTGGGGTCCGGTTTTGTGGTAAAGAACCGCTACCAGCAACAGGAAGCGGCTTTTAAAATGGTGGAAATCGAAAAGTGGATGACGTTCCTGATTCTTTGTTTTATCCTCACCATTGCGCTGTTCAATATCGTGGGCAGCCTTTCCATGCTGATTATCGAGAAGAAAGACGATGTGCGCACGTTGCGTACGATGGGAGCCGGCGACGCGCTGATTTCGCGTATTTTCCTGTTCGAAGGGTGGATGATTTCCGGGTTCGGCGCCTTAATCGGTATCGTGCTCGGCTTAACGTTGTGTTTGTTGCAGCAGGAGCTGGGTTTGCTCAAGTTGGGGCAGACGGCAGGCGAATTTATTATCGATGCGTATCCGGTGGAGGTGCATTTTACCGATGTACTGGCGGTTTTCCTTACCGTAACGGCTATTGGTTTCCTGGCGGCTTGGTATCCGGTACGGTACCTGAGCAGGAAGTGGCTGCGTGCCGGGGAGTAAGAGTGGAAAATTTCGGTGCGGAACCGGATGGAGAATATAAAAAGCACTATCTGTTATTTAGGGATATTCAGTAAATAAGCATACCGGGGCAACTGGCTCGTCGCGAACCGGTTGCTTTTTTATTATTTACGGAATTTCAGTAAACAGGAACTTTTTTCCAGCTTACCTGGATAAAACCGGATTCAGGCTGTCCTTTTTCTCTGTTCATCGCCATGAAAACTGTATCCTTAGCTTGCGGATGTCCGTCCTTAAGTTACGGATGTCCGT
>JAJBTJ010000252.1 GCA_020860905.1 Parabacteroides sp.
CAAGCAATCAGTCTGGCTCTGCCCGTTATGCAGGAGGCATTCCGGAAGAAAAAAAAGGAAATCTCCGGTACCCGTGGCTTTATCCGGACGGATAGGTATTTTAATAAAAAAATAAATTCGTAGAGGGGAGTGTTTTCAGGCTGTTTTTGAGTGGAAATAGTTTAAAAAACACTCTTCTGTAGAATATAGTTTCGTTTTTATGCCTTTTCCGTCCGGAATAGTTATATTTGCAAATCCGATTGTTCGAATAATAAAAGTTAACGCCATGAAGTCGAATTCGTTTTCCTCCTGTTTCGGTAATTTCCGCGAATATCCGCTCGTAACCGCTTCTGTTTTTCTTCTTTTTCTTTACAGCTTGGTTTGTTTGGTAACGGGAATTACCCTTTCCGGCCTGGAAATCGCTGCCGAGAGGATGGTATGGAGCGTGTATTTTATTGTGTTTTCATTTGTGTGCTCGTTTATTTTTCTGTATATCTGGCGTTTGCAACACAAGCAGGAATGCCGGCGCCAGGAGAAAACCCAACCGGAACCGGCAGCCTGTTTTTCCGGATTGCTGCTCGATTTTATCGGGCACGGAAAAGATAAGGAAAAGGTAAAGACCTATATAAAAGAAAAAGCAACCGCTTATTCCGATGCATGCGGGGAGCAACCCGAAACGGCGCTATACGAGCAATTGGCGGCTATTCTGTGCGATAGCTACGCCGAGGTAAAGAACCTCAAAGAAATCGACGCGGTAGCTTTTCAGATAGAACTGATTTCGAACACCTATGCCGTGTTTCATTATCGTTTGCACGACACTACCCAACACGTACTGGCCAACAAAAGCCTGCTTATCGAATGCCGCCCGTGCAAGAACAAACGGTTCCTGTTTTCGTGCATAGGGCAAGGAATAACCGGGTGCAGCGCATCGAGGCTTACCAGGCATATCCAGGCGTGCATCCGTATCTCTGTCGATGAAGATAACGAAAAAGCGGGTATCGGGTGATAAATAGCGCTAAAGTAGATGAATTAGTAATAATAATCGAAACTTTTTCCTCTCCTGAATTGTATAAATGAAAAAGAGTCCGTATCTTGGGGGCCTGATTAAAAGTGCAGAATCCACCCTTAAAAAACGGGTTCTGCTTAAAAAAAACAAGAATATGATAAAATCAGAATCGTCGGTGCGTCCGAAAGCTATAGTTTCTACTACCTCATCGTATCGGGGAAAATATGCAGCTTTTTCTTCCATAAACAACATCCAGGATACGGGTTTTATTATCAGTAAAAAATTGTTGGCCGAGGATAAGGGATATAAAAACGCCCTCCGGAAAATCCGCGCCACCGAAGAAGTGAAACTGATTATCCCCTGAGCCGGAAAGTTTATCCTTTTATATAATCCTTTGCCTTTCCGGTAAAGGATTTTTTATTTCTAACTTTTTACGCTGATACTCACATGGAAAACACGACTTATTCGCCGTTCGGAGAAATCGAACGTTTGTTACTGGTTAAAACGGAGAAGAACGAAACACGGATTATTTCTACCGCCCAATTGCTGTTGGCTGCCCAGAAAGGGCCGGACGGCAAATTAAAAAAAGACTTTGTGAAGAATTTCATCACCGTTTATTGTGATTTGGAGCACAATAAATTGCAAGAGGATCCGGATTTTATCCGGCAACTCCGGCTGGTAGACGAAATAGAAAACGAAAATGCGCTATTTGCCTGGGCGTATGATTTCAATAGCTTTATTGTAGAAAAAGGTTTTTCCGATATTTTAAAGGGAGCGGCAGATGACGATGACGACGAGGCCGAAGATAGCAATCAGCCGAAGCAAGAGCAGGGAGAAGCAATCGTGCTTACTATGTTTCTCTGGATTGATTCGCCGTCGCCGTATATGTATATAGGGAACCAGTCGTTGGCTGTTTTTACCCATTTCTGCCAGTCTATTTTAAAAGCAGAATACCTTTACGATGATTTTTTGAGTAAGGAAAAGATTGTGCCCCTGAAGAAAGTGCTTGAAGAAACGATGTTCCAGAAAAGAAAGTACAAACGGTCGTTTTTATATGTCGAGGAGTCGTCGTTGGATACGGATACTTACCTGAAAGATATAGCTAAACTCTGCCATTTGTATTATGAATTCAACCGGAAAATAGACAATACGATCGACGACAATTCGCATGCCGTGCTTCAGCTTATTAAAGAAGGCAGTACCGAATACGAGCTTTCCCGGTACGAAGAAGGAATCAACCTGCTTTCTCTTTATAAAAGTTCGAACAGTTGTTATTTGGTGTTTAGTTATATTTTCCCGTATTTGTTCCGGTTTTTACTCGAAATGACTTACATCGACCATAATTTTACCGTAGGAAATACAGAACTGAATTCGTTGCTTACCTTACGGTCGGTAATCAAACGCATCCGCCAGGTGTTTGAAGATTATCCCGAGCTTTCTTCTTCTTTCGACCTGAAAATTATGAAAAACTTTTTTCTCACCCTGGATTTGATAGCTTCCAAAAACGATTTCCTTATCTATAAAATCCTGATAAGCGACCAGTCCGGGCGCCTGAAAAATTATACCTTCGTGTCCGGCGAACACATCGTGAGCTTCAACAGCAAGAATATCGAGCCGAAAGAAAGCACCAAAGAGTGCCTGAACAAAGAAAAATTAGTATGCGCCTATTGCCCCGACGAAACGAACGATTTGTTACGCGAGTCGAACGTGTACCAGCAATTGTTGGTGAATAAAAATTTCTGGAACCGCGAAACGTCGTTCCTTCTGTACGAAGAATATTTTTTCAAGGCAATCACCCATAACGAACCGGATAAGGTAGCGGCTTATTTCGCCGGAATCAAGAACGCCTACAAAGCGCGTATCGAAGAGTTCGACGGCACCCGGCATAAAGACATCCTTTCGTATAACAAAAAAATCGTTTCCCACGCCCGGCACCAGTTTATCAAGTACGGCGCCTATATCAAACGGTTGAGCCGGCTCGACGAGCAGCTGCGGAAAGGTTTGGAAACCAACGACGACGAACGGAAACGCTATGTAACCGAACTGGCCGATTTGCTGAACGACGTGCCCGAGATTTATTCGTGCTCGTTTATCGTGAAGCATACCCGCTTTTTGTTGGACGAACTCGAATCGCTTTGCAGCGAAGAAAAATACGATAACCTCGGCTTTAAACTGCGTAACTTGATAGAAACCCAGCTCGTGATATTCAAAAACTTGCTTAACCGGATCGAATCGGGTAACTATTGTACCAATTTTGCCGCGCTTTACCAGGATTGTTATTACCGGTTCGGGCACGAACCCGCCGGCAATGCCGTACAACCCGTACAAAAAGCCGGGCGGCCCGAACCGGAAACCGTACAACCCGAACTGTTCCGTTCTATCCGCCGTATCCCGCTTCGGCAGCAGGAGCAAGCCGGTAACGGGCTGCAATTGCCGGCCGAGCTCGAAACCGTTTTTATCGCTTCTACCTGGCTCCGGCCGGTAAGCAAGCTGATGTTACGCGATTATTACGACAAATTCAACTACCGCAAAGTAACGCTGGTGGCGAAGTTTTACGCCGCTTATTTCAATGCGCAGCAGAAAAATTCGGATAAGAACCTGGCCGAGTTCAATAAAAAAGTGGAAGATGCCAATGTCATGGCCGACGAATCGCGCCGGAGTACCGTACAAACGTTGGGTATCTTTGCCGCTTTCCTGGCGATCGCCACTATTTCGGCGCAGGCGTTAAAGGGCGAACCGAAAGATTTTATGCGCATTATGTTCAGTATCACGTTTTGCCTGGGCACGTTCGTGTTGTTGCTGGAGTATGTGATTAAATTGAAGAAAAGCGCCGTGATACTCTATATCTTCCTGGCTGTCATCCTGGTGTTGATTGTTTTTTTGTCGGGTGGGGATATAATAGGAGGATGGAGGCTTTGGTTACTCGGTAAATAAACTCACCAAAGCAGCCGGTTCCCGGTGAGCCGGTTGCTTTTTTATCACTTATCTTTTCGCCGAAGATGCAGGTTAATCAGTAAAACCGGAGGGAATATCTATGTTACATGCTGCTGTTTTCGTTTGCCGTGGCCGCGAGAGGCTTGCCGGCGGCGGTGTTTTTATTGCCGCTGCCGTCGGCAAACGAATCTAACGGGCAGTGCAAGGTGGTTTCTTTATATATGTTTTTATTTCGGATTACTCCCGTTCGGGTCGTTAAATCCGGTTTTAAGGGAGATACTTAATTTATATTTTAAAATTTAAAGAATATCCCTGTATAATCACAGCCTGGAAACGGAGGTTGTATGCAGCGCTATCCGGTTGGAGCGTGCATACAATCTTTTTTTATGCGGCAGGATACCGTGCTCGTATCCGGCCCGGCGGTTTTTTCTTTTTCTGAGGAAAACGGGGAATTGCCTCCGCTTGTTTTATGCCGGCTATACTCATTTTCCTGAAATCGGCCTTAATAAGCTCAAATTCAGATAGGAAAAACAGACGCGGCGATTGGCGGGAAAATCATCTTCTAAAGGGAGTTCGTCTTAGTAAGGTGTTGAGAAATAACGGGTTAATGAGCACAAAAAACCCTCGTTTTTTATGCCTTTTATAAACGGGTATGCGGCAAAATTTACCAGGATGCCCGGAAAGGGTATAAAAAATTGATAGAGGCAGGATTACAGGCAGAAATCAAAGATAGTTGAGGCATTATTTTTTTATCGGAATATGGTAATTATCTTTACACGCAAAACGAGGGTTTTTTGTGCATATCGCAAACCTGCTTTATTCCGCAAGCCACTCTTCGTTTCCGGTTCGTCCGGGCGCCGTCCGGTTGCTCCCTGTTCTGGGAGTGACGAGCCTTTGGCATCTCCGGCGTTTCCGTTCCACTTTACCGCATTCTATGAGTAAACTCTTTGTCCTTCTGGCCTTTCTCTTGTCCTGCATGATTGCACGAATCATTATTCCGAAAATCACGCTGATTTCCGAGAAAAAGAAGCTCTTCGACATTCCCGACGAACGGAAAATCCACGAAGGAGCCGTGCCGCGCCTGGGAGGCGTTTCGTTTTTCCCCACCATTATGTTCTCCGTTTCGTTTACCCTGGCCTTGCGTTACGTGGCCGACGGGTACATCCAGGAGAAAATAGCCGATCGGGTGGTATCCGAGTTCCTGTTCCTCACCTGCGGGCTTACGCTTTTGTACCTGATCGGCATAGCCGACGATTTGATAAGCGTGCGCTATAAAAAGAAATTCCTTATCCAGCTCGGCGCCTCGCTCTTCTTCCCGGTTTCCGGGGTTTACCTCAACGACTTTTACGGCCTTTTCGGCGTGCATGCCGTTCCCTGGTATATGGGTATCCCGCTCACGTTGCTGCTGGTTATCTTTATCACCAACGCCATCAACCTTATCGACGGGTTAGACGGGCTGGCCTCGAGCCTGAGCAGCGTGGCGCTGGTTACGCTGGGTATCTTGTTCCTTCAGAAAGGCTTTCTTTGTTATGCTATCCTGGCGTTTGCGGTGTTCGGTGTCCTGCTTCCGTTCTTCTATTACAACGTGTTCGGTCGGGCCGAAAACGGCACGAAGATTTTCATGGGCGACACGGGTTCTTTAACGTTGGGTTATATCCTCTCTTTCCTCACCATCAAGTACGCGATGAACACGGGCTTAACGGGCTTGCTTAGCGACGGAGCCATCCTGATAGCTTTCTCCACGTTGATTGTTCCGATGCTGGATGTGTTGCGGGTTGTCTTGCTTCGTTTGCGTTTGAAGCGCCCGTTGTTCCAGCCGGATAAGAATCATATCCACCATAAGTTCCTGGCCATGGGAGTAAGCCACCGGAAAACGATGGTGAGCATCCTGGGTATCGCTTGCCTTTTCGCGTTGTTGAATATCTGGTTGCAGCCGTACGTGAACATCAATATTTTGTTTGTAGGGGATATTGTTGTTTGGACGGTAATGAACGTTATTTTCGACAAGGTTCGCGACCGGC
>JAJBTJ010000108.1 GCA_020860905.1 Parabacteroides sp.
CCGTCGGCAGACGCCCTCGCGGCGAGCGAGAAAGATGTAAGCGAAAAAAGAATTTCTTGTCATGTACTTTCGTACCAGTACAAAACGAACTCGTTTTTCCGGGGAAGCGAAACCGGTATCTCCCCGTTCCGCTCCACCATAACAGTGACCGGCCGGCCGTTCCCGAGTACCGGCGTGCATTTTACCGTCGCTCCTTCGGGCAACCAGGTTTTTATCCGGGCATTTTCGCGGTCGTTATCTTCCCGGTAAAGCAACAGGTAACCCCGTCCGTCCGGCCCCACAGACTGGAACCCCGTCCACGAACGCCCCGAAGGCTCCTCGCCCACCGGGAAAATCATTCCCCGGTGAAAGTCGGCCTGCACCTGTTTGTATCCTTCCACCAAGCTACTTATCCCGAACGCCTCGCCAGGCAGGTTCGAAGCTTCCAGCCAAGCCAAAGGCTGCCCGGCCAGGGTGGTAGCGAACAAGTAGCCGAACGAGTAACAGCCCGGAGCGAACGGGTCGTCGCCATACCTATCCGCATTCCGCCATTTATTGAGGAATTCGATTTGCAGGCGCTCGGCCGGAACATAGCGCGCAAGCATCCACAGGTTGCGGAGCGTTTGGTAAGGATAATAATTCTGCCAGTCGGTATACCGGTTTTCGAGGAAGATATTTCCGTACTCGTTGAACAAATGGTAACCGCCCCGGCGCCCGGCAGTTGCGTCGAGGTTGAATACCACCCGGTTATCGGTTCCGGCCAGCACTTTATCGAACAAACGGCGCAACCGGGTTTCCGCCCGTTTGGTGGGAATGGCCAGCCCGTCGATTTTAAAGATACGGATGCCGTACGTGCAGTAAAGCCCGATAAGCGTTTCGGCATCCTTCTCCCAATCCGCGAAATCGTCTTGCACGCTCGGATTGAACCACAACCCGATTTCGATACCCAGCTCTTTGCCTTTCGCCACCACCGGCGCCAATCCCCGGGGATACTTGTGCGGGTCGGGTTGCCAATACGCCCCGTTTTGCCAGATATCCCGGAAAGAACCTTTCGCCACAGCCGAGTTGGGGCTTTTCCCGGTTTGCCAGCCGTCGTCTATCTGGAAACAAGTGATGCCCAGCCGGGCCGCCCGCTCCAACTCTTGCAGGCAAAACGCCTCGTTCACCTTGGCGTCCTGGCTGCGGTCGCCCCAGGTATTCATCATCACCATCTCGTCGCGCGCGGGCAACTGCCTCCGCAGGTTCTTCTGGTAGCTGCGGAGCGCCGCCAGGGCTTGCTGTTCGCCCGGCCCGTACACGCCCGTTACACAGCCGTACAAGCGAGTCCATTCTTTTTCACACACGTCGTTTCCGGTAATGCCTAAACCGGTAACCGTAAACTTCCCGAACTCCGTGATAAAGTCGGCACCCGGATAGGCCAACTGCGTGCCCGAACACGGAGCTTCTTTCAAGAAGAAAAAACCGCACCCGTCTACGCCGTTCCGCACGAACAGCAGGTTGCCCCGGCAGCCGCTTTTGCGGTACGCCAGGATAGACTGCTCGGCCACGAGGTTGTTGTTCCAATCCGTTCCGTCACGGAACTCCACGGCCTTGGCGTGCCAGTGCCGTCCCGGCAGGTACAACCGGTCTAAGGCGGCGGCTTCCGGCTTCGTTTGCATATCTTCGGCAAACTCGATGTTTTTCCGGTCGGCCGCATCCGTTTCCCGGCCGCCGGACATACGGGCTACGGTTCCCCGCAAATACGTATCGCAGGCAATGGCCGGGCAATCGTCGTAAATGCGATACACCCGCTTTACCTCCAACGCATCGAGCAGAAACGTGACTGTCGTTTCCGTACAGGCCGGACGGATAGGAGTAGCGGCGAGTCGCCTGGTTTCGTACGTTCCGCCGGATGCGGCCGGCGCCTTGTCGGAAATAGAAAAATCGGGCGCCTGCGAGGCAGTAAGGAAAGTGGTTCCGCTCGCTTTGTCGGCCAGGCTACAGGTTTTCAGGTTACCGCCGTTCCAGGCGAATTTCCGTTCGATACGGTTATTCCCGATAATCAGCGTATCTCCGCACAACCGGCTGTAACCGGTATCGCGCCCGTACGAAAAACAAGCGGTACAGGCCAGCGCCCATACGGTAAAAAGCGTTTTCATGGTTTGTTTTATCTATTCTTATTTATAAATGCGCGCGGAACAGGCAACAATTCGTCTGCCGGCCCTTTTCCGCATCCGCTCTTTCGACTCGTCCGGCCGGAGCCGGTAAATGTCGCGGGGCAGGCAACGGTAAGGTACGGCATACGGATGGATAGAAACAGGACGGGCGATGTAAGCCGCCCACGATAATGAAATCGTACCGGCCACACACGGCAGGCAAATGTAATATTTTTTTCGGAAGCCGGCCGCCCCATGAACAAATAAACCGGTTCGGCGGTTTATTAGGGAGCTATCGGGCAAAACGGAATTACACGCGAGCATTTCCCTTTTTCATTTTATGCGCCAACTTGTCAGGATAACTGAAAAAACAGTGCGCTCTGACAGCGTAAAAATGTCAGGAAGAAGCCTTCTATCCGGTTTGGCATGTTATTCGCAAGGAAGTAAGCGTGAACGCCGGTTCTCGACGATAAAAACAATTTTATAACGTAATAATAAAAACAACAAGGATTATGAACATTAAACCATTAGCTGACAGAGTGCTGATTAAGCCAGCCGCAGCAGAGGAAAAAACGGTAAGCGGAATCATTATTCCCGATTCGGCAAAAGAAAAACCTTTGAAAGGCGAAGTCGTAGCCGTTGGAAACGGTACGAAAGACGAAGAGATGGTTGTAAAGCCGGGCGATAACGTATTATACGGCAAATATGCCGGGACGGAAATCGAGCTCGAAGGCGAAAAGTACATCATCATGCGTCAGTCAGACATTTTGGCAATTATTTAATGTATAACAATCAACCTAAAAACGTATAAACAGTATGGCTAAAGAAATTAAATTCGATACGGATGCCCGCGATTTACTTAAAAAAGGCGTCGACGAACTGGCGAATGCAGTAAAAGTAACATTAGGTCCGAAAGGCCGCAATGTGATTATCGAAAAGAAATTCGGCGCTCCCCACATTACCAAAGACGGGGTTACCGTAGCGAAAGAAGTGGAAATCGCCTGCCCGTTCGAAAACATGGGCGCTCAATTGGTGAAAGAAGTCGCTTCGAAAACCAACGACGATGCCGGCGACGGTACCACCACGGCTACCGTATTGGCCCAGTCGATTATCGGCGTAGGACTGAAAAACGTGACTGCCGGCGCCAATCCGATGGATTTGAAACGCGGTATCGATAAAGCCGTAGCGAAAGTGGTTGAAAACATCGCTTCGCAATCGCAGGCGGTAGGCGACGATTTCTCGAAAATCGAACACGTAGCCAAAATCTCCGCCAACGGCGACGAAACCATCGGCAAGCTCATCGCCGAAGCCATGAAGAAGGTGAAAAAAGAAGGCGTGATTACCGTAGAAGAAGCCAAAGGTACCGAAACTACGGTAGAAGTGGTAGAAGGTATGCAGTTCGACCGCGGTTATATTTCGCCTTACTTCGTAACCAACACGGAAGAAATGGAAGTGGATATGGAAAATCCGTATATCCTTATCTACGATAAAAAGATTTCCGTATTGAAAGAGTTGTTGCCTATCCTCGAAACGACCGTTCAATCGGGACGCCCGTTACTGATTATCGCCGAAGACATCGACAGCGAAGCATTGGCTACCTTGGTAGTTAACCGCTTGAGAGCCGGCTTGAAGGTATGTGCCGTAAAGGCTCCGGGATTCGGCGACCGCCGCAAAGAAATGCTCGAAGACATCGCTGTTCTGACGGGTGGCACGGTAATCTCCGAAGAAAAAGGTTTGAAGCTGGATTCGGCTACGATGGATATGCTGGGTACGGCCGAGAAAGTAACCGTAACGAAAGACAACACCACTATCGTAAACGGTGCCGGTAACAAAGAAGCCATCCAGGCCCGCATCCACCAAATCAAAGCGCAAATCGAAAATACGACGTCCGACTACGACAAAGAAAAACTGCAGGAACGTTTGGCTAAATTAGCCGGCGGGGTAGCTGTTCTGTACGTAGGCGCTCCTTCGGAAGTGGAAATGAAAGAAAAGAAAGACCGTGTGGAAGACGCTTTGAGCGCTACGCGCGCCGCTATCGAAGAAGGTACGGTTCCGGGCGGAGGTATTGCTTACATCCGGGCTACCGCTGCGCTGGAAAACCTGAAAGGCGAAAACGAAGACGAAACCACGGGTGTGGAAATCGTAAAACGGGCTATCGAAGAACCGCTTCGCCAGATTGTTGAAAACGCAGGGAAAGAAGGCGCCGTAATCGTTCAGAAAGTGAAAGAAGGCACGGGCGACTACGGATACAATGCCCGCACCGATAAATTCGAACACCTGTACGAAGCCGGTGTTATCGACCCTGCCAAGGTAACGCGTGTAGCATTGGAAAACGCCGCTTCTATCGCCGGCATGTTCCTTACCACCGAATGCGTTATCGCCGAAAAGAAAGAAGATACGCCCGCTCCGGCCATGAATCCGGGTATGGGTGGCATGGGCGGCATGATGTAATGCCGGCCGCAGCCGATAAATAACGCTTACTATAAATAAGCAGGACACAGAGATACGGAGCTACGGGGTTCGCATACTAAATTAGGTATGAATCCGGTAGCTCCGTTACTTTGTGTTTTGTTTTTCTCCCCCGCTCCTTTTTATTCCGTTCCGTTTTTGCTTACACCTCCCGTTCCGGCACCGCTTCTCCGCCCCCTAATTCAACGGCTGTTTTTATAATCCCGTTTTTTTGTGTAAGTTTACGCCAAATTAAAAGGCAATCATGCAGATTCCCGACGAAACATCTCTCGTTACCCTGCTCCGGAACCCGGATACCCAACGAAAAGCATTCGAAACGGTAGTGAGCCTGTACGGCGAAAAACTGTACTGGCAAATCCGGAAAATGGTACTGGCTCACGAAGATGCGAACGACCTGTTACAAAATACGTTCGTCAAAGCATGGACGAACCTCGACTACTTCCGCGGCGAAGCCAAATTATCCACCTGGCTTTACAAAATCGCCGTGAACGAATGTATTACTTTCCTGAACCGACAGCGCAGCCAGAACCGCGTTTCGCTGGACGATACGGATTTGTTCCTGCTCGAAAAGCTGAAAGGCGACACGTATTTCGACGGCGACGAAGCGCAACTGAAGTTGCAACAAGCGCTTCTGTGCCTCCCGGAAAAACAACGCCTCGTTTTTACACTGAAATATTACGATGAGATGAAATACGAAGAAATGTCGGAGATACTCGGCACTTCGGTAGGCGCTCTCAAAGCGTCGTATCATCATGCGGTAAAAAAAATAGAGGAATATTTAACAAAGGATGTTTAAACCTTTTCGAAGGGGGAGAGTCATACGGAATACAGAAGGAACGTTTACCCCGTTCCCGTCAAAAAAAAGAAAGCATAAAATGAAAACAGCTCACGATCCACTTGACAAGTTGAAAGCAAAAAACCCGTTCACGGTTCCCGAAGGTTACCTGGAAGGGTTGACGGAGCGTATCATGGAAAAGCTTCCGGACCCTGTCCGGGAAACTACGCAGCCGCCGGTTACGTTGTACGCCCGGATGAAACCGTTGTTTTACCTGGCTGCCGTATTTGCCGGCCTCCTGGTGTTTTTCAAATTCTTTTTCGGGATTCCGGAACAAACGAATGCCGGAAGGGGCGTAGATTCGTTGCTGGTACAAACCGCGTCCCCGGTGGCCCACACCGTTTTTTATACTACTACGGCCGAAGACCTGGAGTATTTAGACTATGTGGAAGAGCAATGTGCTAATTATCTTTTAGAAGGAGAAATCGACTTTTAAGAATAAATTGATGTTAAAAAGCAGAATATTCGAATAAATTTCCAAGAATAATTTGTATGTATAAAAT
>JAJBTJ010000172.1 GCA_020860905.1 Parabacteroides sp.
TTTTGAAAAAAAGCGTAGCATGAATTCGGTTAATAAACCTGTATTTTCTCCACCAGCGATACCAAGAAACAAGAAAAGCACAGAAAAAGCACGGAAACAATCCCCTTAGCCTCTTATTTCTACTTAAAACCGTATCAAAAACAAATTATCTTCCAACCGTCCAGACACGCCAATTTCTATCAAAATAAAATAGAATCGAGTCATTCTCCATCGAATCGCTCTACATCCGCCTTACTTTACCGACTTTTTATCAAACACGAATTTGCCGAGAAGGCGATATTTTACGCGCCCTGCCGGCTCTCACGCAAATAGCCCCTTCACGCAGGGGTTATTTTGACAATTTGATATTTAGCCATGTACTTCGGGAAAAATACCCAAAATAAGACGGTTACTTTCCCGGCGAAACTAAAGCCGGCCATAGCTTCCCGCCTTTAGTTTTCCTGGCGGAAACGGGCCGGAAGCCAGTCGAAAATAGTACGGTAAGCGAACGTACGGGCCGGAAGCTCCGATAAAATAAGGTCGTGTATCCCGTCAGGCACAGCTACGTAAGTAACCTCATCGCCCAGCCGGGCGCCGTATTTCCGTATATCGGCCACATCCAGCACGATATCGGCTTTTTTGTAAGCATCGTTCCAACCGTCTTTTTCCTTTACGGATTTATCGGACGACATAAGCAGTACGGGCACCGGAATATCCAACCCCTCCCATACCCTTTTCTGCGCCCGGTGGATGGCCCGTATCCAGCCGGCTTTGATAGGATGGCCGTACAACAATTTCCACCCGGTATCGTACTCCCACTCGCCGTGGGCTTCTTTCAGCAAACTCTCGCCATACATAGACAATCCGCGCCCCTGTACCTGCCAATCGGGGAAATATTTACCCAGGAACGATACCGCCGGTACGCCGATATGCTCCAGGAACCAACTCATATTCATATCCAGGAACGGACTATTCAAAATCAGCCCCGTTACCGGCACGCCGCTTCCTTTGTCGTGCAGGTACAACGAAGTAATCAAACCACCGGTAGAGTGCCCCATCAAAACGATTTCCTGGTTGCCCTCGCGTATCATGGTAGCCAGGGCCGTATCCAAATCCGCATAATATTCGCTTAGGTCTTTTACGAAAAAGGTGTCCTGCTCCGCTCGGAGCGACCGGCCGTACTTCCGCAAATCGAGCGCATAAAAATTGTATCCGTGCGCCCGGACGCTGTCGCCTAATTCTTTCTGGAAAAAATAATCGTTATACCCGTGTACATACAAAACGGCTTTATCTACGCCGGGCAACGGTTCTTTCCGCACCAGCGTAGCGAAAACCTCGCCGCCGTAATCGGCAGGCATCCGGAACGTACGGCAACTATAGCCATCGCCCAAGCAATCAGGAAGATACTGGGCATACGTTTCTATCCCGAAAAGCAAGCACAGCCAACTTATCCAAAATACCCGTTTCATCATTCGCACCTGTTTTACTATCTAAACAAAAATAGCAAGTATTTGTCGGTTAACGAAATAATAAAAAGAATTATTTGGCTGGTAAAAGAAAATCACTACCTTTGCACCGCAAAAAACAAGTACTAACAACAAATTACAAAACAAAGTTTTATGAACAATTACGAAACCGTTTTCATTTTGACTCCCGTTTTGTCTGACGTACAGATGAAGGAAGCGGTAGAAAAATTCACGGGCCTCCTGAAAGCGGAAGGCGCCGAAATCGTAAATGAAGAAAACTGGGGTTTGCGTAAACTGGCTTATTCTATCGACAAGAAATCCACCGGATTTTACCAGTTGGTCGAATTCAAGGCCGAGCCCACAGTAATCGCCAAGTTGGAAACCCAGTTCCGCCGGGATGAACGAGTTCTTCGTTTCCTGACTTTCCGTCAGGACAAATACGCCGCCGAATATGCAGCCAAAAGAAGAAGTTTAAAATCATCATCTAAAGAAGTAAAGGAGAATTAACCATGGCAAACGTACAATCAGAAATCAGATACTTAACACCTCCCACTGTCGACGTTAAGAAAAAGAAATATTGCCGTTTCAAAAAGAACGGTATCAAGTATATCGATTACAAAGATCCTGAATTCCTCAAAAAGTTCCTGAACGAACAGGGTAAAATCCTTCCGCGCCGCATTACCGGTACTTCCTGGAAATTCCAGCGCCGCGTAGCACAGGCTGTGAAAAGAGCGCGTCATTTAGCGTTGCTTCCTTATGTAACCGATTTGATGAAATAATTAAAGAAGGAGGAAACAGAATATGCAAGTTATTTTGAAAGAAGACATTCTCAATCTGGGATATAAAGATGATATTGTAACCGTTAAAGACGGGTACGGACGTAATTACCTCATTCCCCAGGGGAAAGCGGTAATCGCCTCTCCTTCAGCCATAAAAGTACTGGCCGAAAACCAGAAGCAACGGGCTCATAAACTGGAAAAAATCAAAGCCGACGCGCAGGAACTGGCCGCCAAGCTGGAAGGCGTTTCGCTTACTATCGGCGCCAAAACGAGCTCTACCGGAACTATTTTCGGCTCGGTAACCAATATCCAGATTGCCGAAGCGTTGGAAAAAGCAGGCTATACGGTAGACCGCAAGATTATTTACATCAAAGAAGCCGTAAAAGAAGTGGGCAATTACAAAGCGCAAATCAAACTTCACAAAGAAGTTTCGGTTGAAATTCCTTTCGAAGTGGTTTCGGAATAAATCGCTTCAAGCACCATAAAAAAAGGGAAGGCTACCAAGTCTTCCCTTTTTTATTTAGCTGATACGGGCGCTTTTATACCCGAAAAATATCGGTTGCTTATGCGCTAAAAACCAACGTTTATTGTGCAAAGATAATTATATTCTTTCAAAAACCGGTTTTATCAGCACAATTATCCTCCAAAATATTCTCTGAGAACGGGATAGCAGCCCGATAGCCCTTTATGACAAAGGCCCGGCAACTTTCCTTTTTTTGTGATTTCGGCAGGCACAATAAACGTTGGTTTCTTATGCAGCAAACAATCCCCATATCCCCGTCTCCCTACGATACCCTTTGCCAGATGTCGGATGCGCTCGGGCAAGAGTTTGAAAAAAAAGGCCTTATCCTGGATATTCACATCAACCCGGCTTTGCAGACTTACCGGAAAATTGCCATCGACCCTGCTTTACTGAACGACCTTATCCGAAACTGCATCACCCTTATCCAGCGTTACCATAGCCAGACCATCGTAAAAATCATCTGCCGGATTATTTCGGGACAACAATTTATTTGTTACATCAAAAACGAAGGACTCCGGCTTTCGGAAGCGGAACAAAAACAGTTTACGCACGAATGCCACTCCATCAAACAAAAATGGGGGAAAATACTGGAGCCGGTAAACGGCAACATAGGAGCCGAATTTACCCGGCAGCAAAGCATTACCTTCTGGTTCAGCCTGTCGTGACACGCCGTTTACCGCTTGCAAAACCTGCCGCTATAACCCATACGTAAGCGACAACCAACCTACCCGGGCGTCGCGATTCCGCTCCTGGTGGAGCCGGATATCCGGACTATCGATAACCGTAACCTCCTTCAGCGAGTCGAAAAGATTATTCACACTCAGGTTAAGGCGCAACTTGCGTTGAAACAGGTAATACGATGCACCCGCATTTACCGCATAACGCCCCTTTATCTTTCCCTGCGCCGTAAGCTGGCCGGAAACATAAAAACCGTCGACCTGCACTTCGGCATTACGACCGAGAGCCAGCTTCGCCAGCCCCTTTACATCCCAGCACGTCATCGATTTACTATCGCCGTACCCTAACAGACGGCCGTTTATTTCGTCCCAATATACATTGCCCGAAGCTCCCAACGAAAAGACGCGCCACGGCGCCCAGTACGCCGCCAGCTCCATGCCGGCCGTCCGGGTGCTCCCGATATTCTCTTTTCGCCAGATTACATCGTTACCCGACGGGTTCGCCACGTCCATAATCCGGTTCGTACGGTAACGGCCATACGCGGCAGGCACTAAACGAACCGTCCCGGCGGCATACGTATACGACAATTCGCCCAAGTGCATGATTTCCGGTTTCAATGCCGGATTACCCTGTACCGTTTGCAAATCGTTGCTCCGGTCGATAAAAGGATTCAGCTCTTTCGATACCGGCCGGTCGATACGCTGCGTATAAGTAAGCAGCCACCGGCCGCCTGCCTGGTCGGAATAACCGAGCCGCACCTGGGGATACAGATGAAAATAAGAACGATGCTCCTCCCCTTCGCCTTTACTCCGGGTTTCCAGCCGGGTATGCTCGCCCTGCAAGCCCGCCTCCAGCCCGAAACGCTTCACATCAGCCTGTAACGAGGCATACACTAATTGAATGGTGCGCTTAAAAGTAAAATCGGTAGCGCCGGCAGCATTCGGCACCCAGGTACCGTTTTTCAGGTCGCTGGCCGCCGCCTCGTACCGGTCGTGCTTGTACCGGCCTATATAACCGCCTTTGAAAAACAGCGAAGGCGCCAACGTTTTCCGGTACCCGGCCGACCAGTAATACGCCTGCTTATCCTGGTCGATTGCCGAGTTATCCTGCTTGACAATCTCGCCCTTCGGATTTTCGTTCTCGAAATGATTATCCTCGTCGTAACCCGAGCCGTCGTAATGGAAAATTACCTCCAGCCGTTCCTCCGGCGAAGAGAACGAATGCAGCCAACGGGCTTCGGCCGCATAGGCATCCTGCCGCTGGGTATTGTAGCGGTGGCGAAGCATTTTGTTTACCGTACCCGCCGCCAACTCGTTAGTTACCCGGATACCGCCGTAGCGGTCGTAATCCATCGCATGATACAAGCCGTATACGGAAAAGCGGTTCTTCGTATCCGCCTCGTATGCCGCCGACACATCGGCCACATGTACGCCGGGACGCGCCGAAGCGCTGTTATCCATCGTTTTGGTACCGGCTGCCGTGGCCAACGTCTTGGTAAACGTACGGTCGCGGAATTCGCGCCGGTAATCGTACCGGGCGCCGATACGCCATTTCCCCAGATGTAAGTTCACTGCCGCTCCGCCATTGTACCGTTCGTGCAAACCGGCTCCCGCCGTAATCCGCAACGCACTGCCGTTTGTAAAAGAAGCGGAAGAAAGCGAAAGCGCGCTCCCGCTCCCGTCGGGCACGACCTCCGTTCCCGGTACCGACGACAAGGTTGCGTCCGGAAAGAAAAGAGCCGGCAACTGAATCAGCACATCGCCGCTGTTCTCTTCCAAAAAGCCGTAAGGAATCCCGTTAATCAACAACGCATTGCGGGAATTTCCCCGGAAAGAGAGCGTTCCTTCGATGTCGGTAATTACCGAGGGCAGCCGGCGTAACGCATCGGATGCCGTAACGGATACGGCCGTAAGGTCGGCGCCTGCCCGTAGTTTTTTCACTTTGCCCGAACCGAGGCGAGAAAATTGTTTTTCATTGATTTCAACCGCCGGTAGCCGGATAACGGAATCGGTGCCGTACGCCTCCTGGGCAAAGCCGGGCATCCGTGCGCCCAACAGGAGCACTGTTAGCTGCGAGGTATAAATAAATCGTTTCAGCGTCATATCGTCAGGGTTAAGTATATAAACAAAAAAAGTCTGTATGTAAATGCATACAGACTGTCTCTTTTGCTACTAAACCGAATCTTATTCGGCAGCAGGAGTTTCTACAGGAGCTTCCATTACGGTAGAATCGGCTTCTGCGGGAGCAACTTCTTCAACGGCAGGAGCTTCTTCGACAGCAACTTCTTCCACTACAGTTTCAGTTTCGGCAGTCGTTTCAGTATTCTGAGCCGACTTGTTTCCGCAAGAAGCGAAAGAAACAGCTGCGATAACGGCAGCAAATGCAACTAACTTTTTCATCTCTTTTTTGTTTAAAACAGTAATCTAAATTTCTTTTCGTTGTAAAACGATGCAAATGTAATTATTAATACGGCATGTTGTAC
>JAJBTJ010000277.1 GCA_020860905.1 Parabacteroides sp.
CATTGCTTTTTAAGATAGTATCTGAGGCCCCTGGGGCCATACGAGGTGGCCGGTGTTTTTCAAGGTCCGGTAGGCGGAGGCTGGTAATCAAGCGGATTCTTGTTCTTTTGTTCTTCCGTCTAAAATCTATTTTTGTCATGTACTTTCCAGGAGCTCAAACGGCGTAGCTTTTTTTACGCTCTTTTTCGGCCGGTCTGCTTAATGCTTATCGCCCGGGGGCTACAAGCCCGGACGAAGGGGGCGGTGCTTGTCGGGGTGTGGGAAGGGATAGGATTTGGCTTGGTTTACTTTATAATTTAAATTGGAGCATGGAAACGAATTTGCATCGTAAAATACGATTCGCTGTTATCGGAACGAATTTTATTACCGATTGGGTAATTGAAGGAGCGCGGCACGATGAGCGCTTCGAACTGGCAGCCGTTTATTCGCGTACGCAGGAGCAAGCCGATTCGTTTGCCGCCAGGCATCACATACCCCATACGTTTACCTCGCTCGACGAGTTGGCTTGCAGCCCGTCGGTCGATGCGGTTTACGTGGCTTCCCCCAATTTCCTGCATGCTTCGCAGAGTATCCGGATGATGGAGCACGGCAAACATGTGCTGTGTGAGAAACCCCTTTCCTCCAACGTGTGTGAAGCGGAAGAAATGTTCCGTACGGCACGCCGTAACGGCGTGGTATTGATGGAGGCTATGAAGCCGACGTTAACCCCCAATTTCCTGGCGTTGCGCGCCAACCTTCCTAAAATCGGGAAAATACGCCGCTATTTTTCTTCCTACTGCCAGTATTCTTCGCGCTACGACAAATTTAAGGAAGGAATCGTGGCGAATGCCTTCAAGCCGGAGATGTCGAACGGCGCTTTAGTCGACATCGGCATTTATACCATTTATCCGATGGTGGTACTTTTCGGGCGTCCCCGTACTATCCGGGCTACCGGGCTGCTTCTTCCTACCGGCGTCGACGGGCAGGGATGCGTTACGTTCGGGTACGACGAGATGGATGCCGTGGTGATGTACTCCAAGATAGCCAATTCTTCTTTGCCTACCGAAATCCAGGGGGAAGAGGGGAATCTGGTGCTCGACCGGATTAATATCATCGGCGACGTGAAACTGACTTACCGGAACGGGGGAGGAGAGAACCTTACGGTTTCCGGTTGCCAGCACGAATATTATTACGAAGTAAAGGAATTTATCGACCTGATTGTGTCCGGCAAATCCGAATCGGATATAAACAGCGCCGCCCATTCGCTTATCACGCAGGAGATTTTGCAGGAAATCCGCAGGCAAATAGGCGTAGTGTATCCCGCCGACCGGTGAAAATCCGCCGTTGCGCGGGTTCCGGATAAAACGTATCGGTAGAGGGCATAACACAGGCCGGGCATGCACGTACTCCGGATGCCTGCAACGCCGGCGGAGGCGTTTCCGCTCGTGCCGCCTGTTACATAATATGCTTTTGCACCTCCGGGTTTCAAAAAGATTGCTTATTTTTGTGTTCGCAAACATCAAGAAGCTGATATCATGAAAAGAAGAACTTTCCTTAAATCCTCCGTTCTTATGGGTGCCGGGTTGTCGGCCGGCGTAAAAGGTTGGGGCGCCGTTTCCGCAAACGGGCAAACGAACGGCAACCACGCAACCGCCGCTACGTCCCGTCCGGCAACGAATAAATGGAACGGCAAGCAACCTCATATCATTTTACTGATGACCGACCAGCACCGGGGCGATTCCTTGGGATGCATGGGGAACCGGGCCGTTATATCGCCCAACCTCGACAACCTGGCGGCCGAAGGCACATTGTTTGTAAAAGGCTATTCGAGCGCACCCAGCAGTACGCCGGGGCGCGCCGGTTTGCTTACGGGGCTGTCGCCCTGGCACCACGGCATGTTAGGATACGGCCGGGTAGCTACGAAATATAAATATGAAATGCCCCGGATGCTGCGCGAGTTGGGATATTATACCTTCGGAATAGGCAAAATGCACTGGTTCCCCCAGAAGGCGCTGCACGGGTTCCATGCCACCTTAATCGACGAAAGCGGCCGGGTGGAAAGTCCGGACTTTATAAGCGATTATCACGAATGGTTCCAGTTGAATGCACCGGGTAAAAATCCCGACAGCACCGGTATCGGCTGGAATGCCCACGGAGCCGGTACCTATAAACTGGATGAGAAGCTGCATCCTACCGCATGGACAGGTAAAACCGCCTGTGAGCTCATCCGGAATTACGATAACGAGCAACCACTGTTTTTGAAAGTGTCGTTTGCCCGTCCGCACAGCCCGTACGACCCTCCCAAGCGTTTGCTCGACCTGTATGCCGATGCGGATATACCCGAGCCTGCCATAGGCGACTGGTGCGGCAAGTATGCCGAGCCGCTCGACCCGGAAAAGGCGGCCAAAGATGCGCCCTTCGGGAATTTCGGGGCGGAATATGCGCAAAAGTCGCGCCGCCACTATTACGCCAATATCACGTTTATCGACAAGCAAATCGGCGACATCGTGCAGGCATTAAAAGAAAAAGGCATGTACGAAAATGCACTGATTTGCTTTACCTCCGACCATGGAGATATGCTGGGCGACCATTACCACTGGCATAAAACTTACCCCTACGAAGGCTCTACGCATGTTCCATATATCGTGAAATGGCCTGCCGCCGCCCAGTTGGCGGTAGCGCGCGGAACCTCGTTAGAGCAGCCGGTAGAGTTACGCGACTTCCTGCCTACCTTTATTGACGCGGCCGGCGGGGAAGTGCCTGCCGATATGGATGGAAAATCCCTCCTTTCGCTGGTTTGCAAGGGACGCGAAGGAACGCCGTGGCGTACCTGTATCGACTTGGAGCACGCCACTTGTTACAGCGCCGATAATTACTGGTGCGCCCTTACCGACGGGAAAACGAAATATATCTGGAACTTCCATAACGGTTCCGAGCAGCTGTTCGACCTTGAAAAAGACCCGCACGAACTGAAAAACCTTTCTTCCGTTAAGGCGTATCGTAAAAAACTGGAGGCATGGCGGGGCGAAATGGTCGCTCACCTTTCCGAAAGAGGCGAAGAGTTCGTAAAAGACGGGCGGTTGGTCGTACGGAAAGATACGATGCTGTACGGTCCGAATTACCCGAAAACCGAATAACGGCAGGATTATCCGGCCTCATCAGGAAGTAAAGGCGGCTGGTTCTTCACGAACCGGCCGCCTTTATTCGCGTAAAACGTTTCCCGTCTGTACGGTTTAATTCTTAAAACCAACGACGGGCAGCGAAAGAATGTTGCTGTTTTTTTATCGCCGGCACAGCACTCCCGGATAACTTGCTGCCGATGCCGGCAAGCGAAGCCGTCGGCAGGAAAAGGATAAAACTTTCTGCCGGCTCAGACGCATGAAGGGCATGGTAAGCTCCAGCGAACGGAAAAAGCGCAGGCTTTACTCCACGGTAAAGTTTTCCGATTTGAAACTGCTGTAGTACCTGCCGTCGGTTGCCGTGAACTTTAAAACACAGTAGTCCGGGTCGGTAACCCCTTCTTTGTAATACAGCGTATCGCCGTCATGCCATATCAACTCTTTATGCCGGCTGTCGGTGAGCACTTCCATGGTTCCCCTCAGCATGACGCCCCTGAAGAAACGCCGGTCGCAAAAGTAAATGCACGAGCGATTGTCCTTTAAAAACTGGCGTACGCGCATAGACGAGGTGTTCGTGGTAAAGTAAAAAATGCGGATACCTTCTCTGCGGCGTGGCGGTAACATCGCTTTCATATTCGGAAATCTCGCCTCGTCGACGGAAGCAATGAAAGCTACTTTTTGATTATCGATCAATTTCCCGATTGTTGTTTCTACATCTTTCATACTGGTTTGTTTTAATCCGTATGCAAAAATAAGCAGGAGCACGGGAACCCGAGCGACAAGAATCAATGGGAAAGCAGCACTTTTCAACGATTTACGCTGCGTCGGTACTGCAAAGGGGTAAGAGTGGTTTGCCTGCGGAATAAACGTATAAAGTACGAATGATTTTCAAAATTCAGCTCGTCGGCTATTTCCGCTACCGAGAGCTGGGTATACGACAACAGTATCTTGGCTTCGCGGATAATTTTATCCTGGATGTAACGCTTCGGGCTCATCCCTATGCTTTTATGAACAGCTTCGTTGAGGTAATTCGGAGTGATACATAATGTGTCGGCATAATACCGGGTATCGTGGTGATGCTTAAAGTTTTTGTCGACCAGCCTGATGAAACTGTCTGTGTAGCTGTCGGGCAATCGTTCGCTTGTAACCGGCTCGTGCTTGGAGTACTCCCGGTTCAGCAGCATCAACATTTCGTAAAGCTGAGCCCGTAAGATGTGTTTGTCTTTCGATTCCCTGTTGTTTATCTCCGAAATAAGGTGTTGAAGTAAACCTTCGATGCGGGGATAAATGTCGCGGATATTTATTTTGGCACTCGTCCTGTCGCGGTTAAAATAAGATAGATTCCGTATAAAAGAACGGTCGTTAAAAAACGAGAGTAAAAATTCTTCCTCGAACAGCAAAGCATATCCTTGCGGCAAGCAGGTTTTATCCCATGCCCGCACCTCGTTCGGCCTGGAGAAAATAACGTCTCCCGGCTCGAGAAGATACGGCGTGCCGTCGATGGAGAAACCGCCTGAGCCGCCGGTGATAAACGTAATATCGAAATACGACAGCGTATGCACCGGATGTTCGGTAATATACCGTTTGATACCGTCTAACGTAACTACGTCTATCAAAAGCTCTTCGCCGTATTTGGTTTTATAGAATCGGTATCGGGGGATAGCGTTCATGCGTAATTATCCTTTTTACCCGTTAAAAAGAACCGGGTTCACCTCGATTCCGTTCTTTTCCAGTAACAGCTTACAGGTGCTGAGGTGTTTGAGCGGCTCCGCCGGAGCGTAAACGGTAACCGACCGGAGGCACGCAGCGGGCAATTGCACCGGGAAAAAAGGAGTGAGGCAATCCTCTTCACACCGGAAATCCGTTTCTTCCGCCGTTCTGCCGAATGTAAGGCGCCATTCGTTTTCGTTCCGGAACCGTTCTTCTTTCCACTTCGAACAGGCCGTGTGTAAAAGAAACGCTAATCGCGAGCCTTTGGCAAACCAGGTATGTTCCTCATCGAAACCGAATTTTTCGTATTCGGTTTCCATTTCTTCCAGGAAGAAAGAAACAGCCTGTTCTTCGCCGTATCCGCATTTGAATAAAGAGGCGTTTTCGAACAAACAATAGTCGGCTAACGCTTCGTAGTCGATGCCCAACCAAAGAGCGGGCGTACGGAGCTTTTCCTTTCCGGGAGGAACGGGCAAGGGCGATTCGTAAAACGGTAGGAAATACGTTTCCGTATCCGGTCCTACCAGTCGGAGCCGATCGGTGCGGAAAAAAGGAATGCCGGCTTTACTTTTTTCTTTGGGTAGGTTCCGTAACGCTTCGTATCCGGCAATTGCTTTCCTGAGCATCGCAAGGCCGTATCCGTATTCCTCCGCAGGAAGCGAATGCAGCAGATTCCCTGCTTGTAAGCAAAGCGAGCCCTTTTCATGGAGCGCCCGTAACAAACCGGCTGGTGTGGCAAGATAATAAAGAAGGGTGTTTGTATACATCGTACTTTCGGTTTTTTTCGTATCCGCAGCTATAGTATATGACAAAAAACTTTTTTGCTGAAAAATAGTGCAAACCGAAAGCAGAAGCAAAGCTTAGCTTCGATTCTGCCGAGGTGCAGCCTGTTTTCTCTTTAACAGCAGAGTACCTATTCTCCGGAAAGCCGGTTCAGGCCGTTGCTACAGCGGTAGATTCTTTCTCGCTCGCCGCGAGGGGCGTCTGCCGACGGCGCCTACTGGCGGTCATCCTTTTTTATCTTGACAGAAAAAAGGATGCAAAAAAGGTCAAGGGCTACGTCCGCTTCGCTACA
>JAJBTJ010000333.1 GCA_020860905.1 Parabacteroides sp.
AAACGGGCAATCTTGGAACTATCCGTAATGCCCAACCGAATCAAGGCGAATATCCGGAGCTCCGTATTCAGCAGCTCTCCCTGTTTCAATACGAACTGCCCGGAAGGCAACAGCAACGCATTAAAATCCTGCACGAACGACGGGTAAAGGTGAAGAAACGTAGTATCGAAATTCATATAAAACTCTTTCAGTTCCGCCTGCATAAACTGCGACGAACGGCTCATTTTAAGCAACTCCTCGATTTGTCCCGACGTTACTTTCCGGTTGACTAGCTTACGGTACTCCTCCAGCTTGTCAATATACGTAGAACACAAATCCAAGAAGTACCCGATATACTCCTCTTTGATGCAGTTCGCCTCGCACAATTCCCGGTTCAACTTCTCGAGGCTCCCGTTTGCGTTTTTCAGGTTCTCGTTCAATTCTTTCTCCTGCCTGTTGGCACGGAACAAATCAGCGTTCAACCCGTGCAATTTGACGTTCGCCTCGTGCAACTCTTTCTGGGCGGCCGACAACGTATGGATTTGCCGGTAAATATAAAGCAAGGCACCCAACAGGAAAACAGACAAAATACTAATCAGCAATAAATATAATTGCAACGATTCGCGCTGCTTTTCGTTCTTTACCTGGTAAGCCCGGTCGATAATAGGCTGGCTCTTGGAAATCTGGATGCTGCGCAGCCGGGCGTTGTAAAAATTAGCGTCCTCCTTCGAAAACTTCATATACTCGTACGCCTTGTCGATTTCCCCTTGCTCATACAACAAAGTAGCCAGTTCGCGCAACGAGCTGTTTTCGCGGATAGCCCCGCGAATATCCGATATAGCCGAAAGAACGAGGTACTTCATGCGGTTTATCGAATCGCCTTCCGCACCGTACATACCGGCAATGATATTCGCAATCACGGCATATTCTTTCGAGCCCGGTTTAAAACACGCCACATATTCGCAGAAAAAAGCGATAGCCTCTTTCCGTTTCCCGGACGCAAACAACCGGTGCCCCTCGATTAAACGGTACTCGTACGAAGTTTTATCCATACAAACCGACGCCGAATCCTGGTAAAGCGAAGCCCGGCGATAATACTCGGGAGCATACCTGTTATCGTGCACATAATCGGCCAGGCAATTGTAAGCCATCTGGTATAACTGGTAATAACGGCACCGCTGCCGGTGCGACAGCCGGGAACGGTCGATTCGGTCCAGGTTATCGAGCGACTCCTTCCCCAGGCCGATGGTAGAGAGCAGGTAAGAAAGATTCAGCTGCGTATCGGCCAGCCGCTCCGGTTGCTGCAAAGCCGAAGCGATTTCGAGGTTGAGGTCGATATAATGCAACGCCGAGTCGCAGATATACTTGGTATATTCTTCGAACAACCGGGCATGGATGGTATATTGCTGTTCCGGAGAAACATCCGGATTATCCAACGATTCTTTCAGGCTGCTGATGCGCAGCTCTTTCTCCTTGATATACAAATTCCGGTTAACCAGCATTTCGTCCAGTTCCCGGAGCAGCGAATCGATATCGTTCGCGCACCAAACCGACCATATACAGTTCAGGATAAGAAAGAACCCTATACATGTTCTTCTCATGGTAATTCATTCAGGTAATAAGAAACCGGGTATAAAGATATTAAAATATTTTCCTGCGGAAACCGTTTCGGGAAGGATTTTGAAAAACAGGACCCGGAAGGGAAAAGAAAACACGGAGATACGAAGATACAGCGTATTCATGGAATATAAAACCCTGTATCTTCGTACCTCCGTGTCCGGATTCTTTTTTCGCCGCGCGGCCTTCGCACGGCTTCGCGTCAATCGTTAATCGCGGTTGGAGAAATACTTCATAAACTGCGAGCGCTCGTATACGGCGGGATGGGGAATATTAGCATAGTCGAGACGCCCTTTGAACTCGTCGATAGCCGAGAAATTCATCTGGTGCATCCATTCCTCCATGCACACCAATATCTGCGAAATAATTTCGGAGCCATGCGTATACAACGCACTACACAATTGTACGGCCGAAGCCCCGGCCAGCAAACACTTAATCACGTCTTCCCAATCGTGCATGCCGGTAGAAGCCGCTAAGCTGATACCGGGAATCTTGCCGGAAACGATGGCAGTCCAGCGAATCGTATCGCTCAGGTCGGAATGGCTGCTGAACACGTTGCCCGACACGAGCTGCAAATTGTTAATATCGATATCGGGCTGGTAGTAGCGGTTAAACAAAACCACCGCATCCGCGCCGTTGGCCCGGAGCGTATCCACCAGCGACGGGATATTGCCGAAGCTCTTCCCGATTTTCATAATCACCGGGATGGAAACCACTTCCTTTACCTTCCGTATAATAGTTATATAGCGTTCCTGCAACTCGCTGCCGTTATAGCATAAATCGGTTTCCAGGAAAAAAACATTCAGTTCCAGCGCATCCGCACCGGCCAGCTCGATTTGGCGGGCGAAATCCACCCATACATCGGCTTTGTAGCAATTGATACTGGCAATTACCGGAATGGCGCATTGCGCTTTCACCTCCTGGATAAGGTCGATGTAATCCGTTACCTGGTGCGCCTTTACATAATTCCGGATATAATCGGCGGCATCGGGATAGTCCGACTCCTGTAACAACGTGTCGGCATTCATTTCGATTTGTTCCTCGAAAAGAGATTTCAGCACTACGGCACCCGCGCCGGCTTTTTCGAACTCTTTTATCTTCGACGGATTGTTCGTTAATCCGGAACTTCCGACGATTAACGGATTCCGCAACGACAAACCTGCATATTTCGTTTTTATGTCAATCATGATCGTTCTGTTTCGATTCAACTTTTCAAAGTTAATCAAATTTTCGCATCTGTGAAAAAGAAGCCTCCAAAAGAAGATAAATTAATACGTGCGGTCGCCAAAAATAAGGCTTCCCACCCGTACCAGGGTACTCCCCTCCTCTATCGCCAGCCGGTAATCGTGGCTCATACCCATCGACAACTCCGTAAAAGCGGGATTATCGCGGAAATAACGTTCTTTCAGCATCGCAAAAAGGGAATGCAACGTACGGAACTCCTTTCTGACCTGCCCGGTATCGTCGGTATTGGTTGCCATACCCATCAAGCCGCATACGGTAACATGCCGGCAAGCGGCGAAAGCCTCGCTCCGCACCAACTCTTCGCAAGCTCCGGGCGTCAGCCCGAACTTCGTATCCTCGGCCGCCACATGCACCTGGAGCAACACCCGGATGTTCCGCCCCGAGCGTGCGGCCTGCTTATCCACTTCCTGTAGCAAGTTCAACGAGTCGATGCTGTGAATGGTATGGATGAAAGGAGCGATATACTTTACCTTGTTCGTTTGCAGGTGCCCGATAAAATGCCATTCGATGTCGTCGGGCAATCGGGGCTGCTTGGCGGTAAGCTCCTGCGCCTTGCTCTCGCCGAACACCCGCTGCCCGGCCTCATATGCCTCGCGAATCATTTCGACCGGATGGAACTTGGACACCGCCACCAGCGTTACCCCGGCCGGCAAAGCGGCTTTGAGTTGCCGGATATTGGATGCGACACTCATGACAGGCTCTCGGCAATCTTTTCTTCCGGGGATTTCACTTTATCGTCGCCCGCCGAGAAAGGATACACGTCCATAATCGGGGTTTCGGTTACGGAAGCGATGGTATAATCGGCCAGCGTGCCCTTCATCCCTTCTTCCAGTACGCCGATAGCTTCTTTCAAATCGCAAGCCTGCACCAACATCTGGGCCGCTGTTTTCTTTTCGGCGCCGCTTTTCTCATCCAACGTAATGAAATACACCTTCACTTTATAAAACCGGTCGCCGCTTTCATTGAAAAACAATTCCGACAGGCGGGCGCGCTTGATGTCGGTTACGGTAAATTCGCCGGAAATAAAAGGCTTCATTTCCTCGATGATGCGGGCTTCCGCTTCGGTAAACGACAAGGCGTCTACCAGGTAAGGTTCGGTTACTTTTTTCTGCATGCCGTTTTCGAGCACTTTCTCGTAACTAATCTTACACTCAAACCAATTGTGCATATAATTCAATTTAATGTTTATTCGGTCGTAAAAAAAGACGGGCAAATATAAAGGCTATTTAGCAATAAAAAAAAACAAAGCCTAAAAACTCACGCAAGGAAAAACAGTGCGTAACAAACCGGCGCAACCGTTACATTTCCGTTAAAATTCCGTACAAAGAGGCCGTAAGGTTGTTCAAACTACTAAAAATAGATACTTTTGGGACATCAAAAACAGAGCAAGCTGAGGGCAGAAGCAAAGCTCTGCTTTGATTATGCCGAGGCGAAGCCTGTTTTCTCTTTTCGAAGAAAAGACAGAGCAAGCCGAGCACAAAAGCAAAGCCCCGCTTTGATTATGCCGAGGCGAAGCCTGTTTTCTCTTTTCGAAGAAAAGGCAGAGCAAGCCGAGCGCAGAAGCAAAACCCCGCTTGGATTATGCCGGAGTACAAATTATCTTCGACTCTTTATCAAATAAAAAACACGTATATATACTACAGACAATGACAGACTCGATACAACAAGCCGACTTACAAATAAAATGGCAACGCATCCGGCAAGCCATGCAACAAGCGCACGCAGACGGTTGCCTGCTCACGGTAGACGTAAACTTATATTATGTTACCGGTACGATTTTCAGCGGTTACGTTTACTTCCCCGCCGAAGGCGAGCCGCACTTTTTTATCAAACGTCCCGTAGGAATCGAAGGCGAACGCATCCATTACATCCGGAAACCCGAGCAAATGCCGGAGATTTTCGCTTCCGCCGGATTGCCCATGCCCCGCAAGCTCCTGCTCGAAGGCGACGAACTTACGTATAACGAATACATACGGCTTCTCGGCCTCTTCAGCCCGGCGGAAACCGGAAACGCCACCTCGATGCTACGGGCGCTACGAGCCGTAAAAACCCCGTGGGAAATCGACCAGATACGGCAAGCCGCGCGGGCGCACGAAGCAACTTACCGCACAATACCCGAATGCTTCCGTCCGGGCATGACCGATTTGCAACTCCAGTACGAAATAGAAAAGCGGATGCGCGAAAACGGCTCGTTCGGCCTGTTCCGTGCATTCGGAGCCAACATGGACATCTTCATGGGAAGCATCCTGGCCGGCGACAACGCAGAAACCCCTTCGGCCTTCGATTTCGCTTTAGGGGGAGCCGGCATGCATCCGTCGGTGCCGTTGGGAGCCAACGGCACCTTATTGAAAGAAGGTACCGCCGTCATGGTGGATATGGCCGGCAACTATACGGCCTACATGACCGACATGACGCGCGTATACTCGGTAGGCAAACTGAGCGAAACGGCCTATAAAGCCCACCAGACCGCCCTGACCATACAAGCGGAAATCATGCAGGCCGCCCGTCCGGGCGTATGTTGCGCCGACGTGTATGCGATAGCGGCACGGATTGCCGCCGAAGAAAACCTTTCCGGCTACTTTATGGGCACCGCCCAGCAAGCCAAGTTCGTAGGGCACGGCGTAGGGATTCAAATCAACGAATTACCGGTATTTACGCCACGCTCGAAAGAAGTCCTGGAGCCGGGCATGGTATTCGCGCTCGAGCCCAAGTTCGTTATTCCCGGCACCGGGGCAGTAGGCATCGAAAACACCTTCCTGGTAACCGCCGACGGCATCGAGAAAATCACGCAGTTCGAAGAAGAAATCATCGCACTGCCTGGCTGACCCGGCGTATCCGTCCGGACAAACCGGTCGAAACCGCCCGACACACATAATTAAAACAATAAATTTACCCATAATGAAAAAAGCGACTTTTTTCCTTTTAGCAGCGTGCCTGAACCTGTTCGTTCCGGGTTACGCAGCCGACGTAACCGGAGTGAAACCGGTAAAGAACCTCATCGTACTGATTCCCGACGGCACCTCCTTAGCCGCCGTATCGCTGGCCTGGTGGAAACAATGGTACGAAAACCCCGACAAGCCGAATTTATTTATCGACCCTTACCTGTGCGGCACGGTGCGCACCCATTCGTCGAACGCACCCATCGGCGACTCGGCCCCCACCACTTCGTGCTACATGACCGGCTATCCGAGCATCACCGGCTTCGTTTCCACCTATCCCTGGCACGACGGCGATAACGACATCTACCCCACCGACTCCGCCCGCGCCTACCAACCGCTCGCCACGGTACTGGAAGCGGCGAAGATAGTGCACGGCAAAGCTACCGGCCTGGTATTTACCTGCGAGTTCCCGCATGCCACGCCGGCCGACTGCTCGGCCCACAGTTACAAACGGGGCAAATACGAATGGATTGCGCCGCAGATGGTGCATAACGACATCGACGTGGTAATCGGCGGCGGCACTTCGCTGCTCGGCGACGAGATGAAAGCGTACTTGCAGGCAAACGGATACGGCGTAATACTCGACGACATCGACGGGTTCCGCCGGTACGAGGGCGACAAAATGTGGAGCCTCTTCTGCCCGAAAGAAATGCCGTACGACATCGACCGCGACCCGGCGAAAATCCCCTCGCTGGAAGAAATGACCCGCAAGGCGATTGAAAAATTGTCGGCCAACGAAAACGGCTTCTTCCTGATGGTGGAAGGAAGCAAAGTAGACTGGGCCGCCCATGCGAACGACCCGGTAGGGGTAACCACGGATTTCCTGGCTTTCGACCGTGCCTGCGGCGCAGCGCTCGAATTCGCCCGGGAAAACGGCGAAACGGCGGTTGTCATCCTGCCCGACCACGGCAACAGCGGCCTCAGCATCGGACGAGCCAGTTGCACCGGGTACGACAAACTGACCAAACACCAGCTTTTCCATCAACTGAGTCAATACAAGCTCACCGCCGAAGGCTTCGCCCGGCAACTGAACAGCCGGCCGGCTTCGGAAGTACAAAACATCTTCCGGCAATATGCCGGATTCGAATTGAACGAAGCCGAATTAAAGGCTTTATACCACTGCAAAGGCTACAAAAACAGCCCTGTCCCGGAAAGCGAACGGAGCGAAAAAGGAGTGGAACCTTCTTTATACAGCGGCTCGCTTAACTCGTTCCTCTCGAAACTGATTACTTCCAGAACCTGTATCGGATTCACTACGGGCGGCCACACCGGCGAAGAAGTGTTCCTGGCCGCCTACTATCCGCAAGACACCCGGCCTTTCGGCATGCACACGAACATCGAAATCAACCGGTACCTGTGCGCCTTGTTCGGGCTGGAAGGGAAACTCGACGAACTGACGGAAGAAAAGTTCGCCCGGCACCAGGATGTATTTAACGGATACAAGTACGAAATCGTTCCGGCCGGCGAAAAAAGCGAGTTTCCTACCTTAGTAGTGAAAAATAAAAAGAAAAAACTGGAAATCCGTCCGTTCACTAATATCGTAAAAACAAAAAACGGCGAGGTAAAACTCAACTCGGTAATCGTGTACGTAGATAAGAACAACACATTCTACTTACCGTCCGCTCTCCTTGATTTTCTAAGGTAACAGGTTATTTTACACCTTTCGGAATACACCAAAAAGGAACGAATAAAAGCTCTTTTTTGGTGTATTCTGTTTTATTTCCGGCTACTACACAGCGATTTATAGTTTCAGCCATTAACATATATTTCACATAAAATTATGGTACTTGGAAGGGAGGGATTTATCTTTGCACAAACTTTAGCAGGTACGGGTAAGAATTAATAAACACGCCTTCGCGTTCACTTTCAAGTCCGCTTATCCGCACGTTACATTAAAATAATAACTTAATCTGTTTATACCTATAAAAAGTAATTCATTATGAACAAACATGTATTGGAAGGTATAGTAAGTATCTGTCTGGCCCTGGCTCTTCCCGCCTGTCAAACCGTACGGCAAACGTCGCAGGGAAACAGCGATTCTTCAACAGCTGTAGCCGGCGGGCAAGACGGAAACGCGACCGATGGCTCATTGGTACGCCACACGGCAGTTCCGTTGCTCCAGGTCGACGCCTCTACCGTTTACCAGCAAATGCTTACCTATATCGCGTCCGAAACCAATACCAACCCGCAAATCCAGGCCGAACAGCTTACCGTGTTTATCGACTTTCCGGCAGCCGGTACCACCATCAACCCCAAATACGGCAACAATCCGCTGGAACTCGGAAAGCTGAAAGAACACCTCGGCCGTTTCCTGAACAATCCGGACAACCAGATTACCGCCATCCGCATAACCGGTTTCGCCTCGCCTGACGGCAATACGAAAGAGAACGAGCGGCTGGCCGGCAGCCGGGCCGTTCAATTCAAGAATTACTTGATTAACCAATTCGGATTTCCCAATTCGGGGCAGATTACCATCGACTGGACGGGTGAAGACTGGGACGGGCTGGCCCGCCTGGTAAACGCGTCCGATAAAAAATACAAAAACCAGGTACTCGACATCCTGAACAGGACTTCCGACCCCAACCGCCGCCGGCAGGAACTGAAAGCCCTCGACAAAGGCGCGGTGTACAAAGACATCGAAAAAGAATTTTTCTACCGCCTGCGCCGCATGGAGCTGAATATCTCCACCGAATCGGAAAACGCCGAACCGGAATACAACCTGGCCGTACTCGCTTCGCGGCTGAACTCGAACCCGGAGCAACTCTCGCTGAACGAACTGCTGGCCCTGGCTTCTTTATACCGTCCGGGTACCGAGCAATACCGCGAGGTATACGAAATCGCCGCTTACCGTTTCCCGGAATGTAAAGTCGCCCAGCTCAACTCGGCCGCCGCAGCCTTGTCGGCCGGCGACAAAGAATCGGCGCTTTATTTTTTCCAAACGGCCGGCAGCGACCCGCGCGCCTGGAACAACCTGGGCGTACTGGCTTTTATGGAAGGGAAAAACGAGGATGCCATTTCCTATTTCCGGAAAGCGCTCCCGCAAAACCCGCGGTTGGCCCATCAGAATATGGACATCGCCAAGAAAATGCAATAACATCCGGCCCGAAGCCGGCAAGTATCTCCTGTAGGAAACAAAGCGGAGCCGCGGAGGCACGGCGAACGGATTATGCCAAATCCGGAGGCATCCCCCCGCTCCTTTTCACAAACGGATTACGCTACAGGCCGGGCTTCTTTCCCGGGGAGCGACAGCATTAAACCCGGCCCGGTAAAAAGATAAATACGAACAAACGGAAACACAGCGCTTAAAAAGAAACGGAAAGCGGCTGCGTTTCCGTTTTTTTTATGCCCCGGCCTTTCACGGGTACGGTCTGGCCGGCGCAGCATCGGTTTTCGTTACCCGCCTACCCTATCCGGATTTCCTGCCGGGAAAAATTGCCTTTCTCCGTATGCAAAATATCGTCTGACCCGGGTGTTCCACTCGTCCGACCCGGGTCGGACGGGTGGTCGCCCAAGGTCAGACGGGTGGTCGACCCAGGTCGGACGGTATTTTCCACAGCAAGCAGGGAAGTTTGCATGCCGCATAAAAACCGATTGCCATACGTTATTTCGCAAACAGTCCCTCCGATGTATAAAAAACAGGCCTGCAACAAACGCCGGAAACCGAAATTAGGATACCTTTGCCTGTACTGCCGGCGGCCGGACAGGGCGAAACAGCAGAACAATTCGTTCCGGAAGCCGGTTAAAAAGAACCGGACAGATAAAAAAATGAAAAAATACTGGCAGATACTCCTCCGTTACAGGAAAAGCGTACTATTATCGCCCTTCCTCGTGCTGATTGTCGCGTTGTGCGAAACCGTACAACCGCTTTTCATGGCCGAAATCGTAGATAACGGGGTGATGAAAAGCGACTTGTCGGTGGTAACCCGCATCGGCACGTACATGGTACTGATTTCCATAGCCGGGATGTTGGTAAACGTGCTGAACGTATATCTGTCGTCGTACACCTCGGTAGGGTTCGGTACCGACCTGCGCGCCGCGCTGTTTACCAAAATACAGCAATTGTCGTTTGCCGAAATCGACCGGTTCAGCCCCGCTTCGCTCATTACCCGGCTCACGAGCGATATTTCGCGCATCCAGCAGGTGGTGCTCATGTCGATGCGGATGTTGCTGCGCTCGCCCCTGATGCTGGCGATGGCCGTTTTTTTCGTGGTGCGCACCAACGCCGGCCTGGCGCTTACCCTGATAGCCGCCATACCGGTATTGGGTATCGCCGTGTACCTGATTCTGCGGAAAGGATTTCCCTACTTCCTGAAAGTACAGCAAAAGATAGACCAGTTGAACGAAGTGGTACGCGAAAACCTGATTAACATCCGGGTAGTGAAATCGTTCGTGCGCGAAGATTTCGAAACGAAAAAATTTATCCGCAGCAGCGAAGAGTTGCGCGATATGGTAATCCGGGCGTCGGATATTATCGTCTCTATCTTCCCGGTGATGCAATTGGTAACGAACCTTTCTATCATCGCCATCCTGTGGGTGGGCGGCCGGAAAGTGATTTCCGGCGAGTTGCAAGTGGGGCAGCTTATTTCGTTCGTAAACTACTTAACGCAGGTATTGATGTCGCTGATGCTGCTTTCGATGATTATCATGACGATTGCGCGGGCTTCGGCCTCGTCGGGGAGGATACTGGAAGTGCTCGACACGATGCCTTCGCTTATCGATACCCCGGAAGGGTTGCTGAACCGCTACCGGATTACGCGGGGGGAAATCAGGTTCCGGGAGGTGAGTTTCCGGTATCGCGACGGCGAAACCGACGTACTGCGCAACATCAGTTTCCATATACAACCCGGCCAAACGGTAGCGGTAGCGGGCGCCACCGGCTCGGCCAAGAGCTCGATGGTGCAGCTTATCCCGCGGCTTTACGACGTTACGGCAGGCGAAATAGTAATCGACGGCGTACCGGTGACGGCGTATAACCTCGCCGAATTGCGCTCGCAGATAGGCATGGTGCTCCAGAAGAACGAATTGTTCAGCGGCACCATCGCCGACAACCTGCGCTGGGGAAAACCGGACGCTACCCTGAGCGAGATAGAAGAAGCCGCCCGCGTAGCGCAGGCCGACGGGTTTATCCGTTCCTTTCCCGAAGGGTACGATACCTGGCTGGGGCGCGGGGGCGTCAACCTTTCGGGCGGCCAGAAACAACGGTTGTGCATCGCCCGCGCGTTGCTGCGGAAGCCGCGTATCCTGATTCTCGACGACAGTACGAGCGCTGTCGACTCGGAAACGGAGTTGCGGATACGCAATAACCTGAACCGCTGGCTGGGCGATACCACGGTATTGATTATCACCCAGCGTATACACACCATGCAGTCGGCCGACAAGATTATCCTGCTCGACGACGGCGGGATAAGTGCGGTGGGCACTCCCGGCGAGCTGTTGCGCACGTCGGAAATGTACCGCGAGATTTATAATTCGCAACAACTGATTTCGTAAGCTATGGCTCACAACGAACATCTCAAATACAACGCGAAGCCGCAGGCAGGGAAGAAAACGTTTCTCCGGCTGGCGGGCTACCTGGTTCACGACCGGTTGCTGCTGGCGGTAATCGGCGTGCTGATTATCGTGAACATCGCGGCCAGCCTGACGGGTTCGTATATGTTGCGTCCCATCATCAACAACTACATCATTCCGGGCGACTGGCACGGCCTGGTACGTATATTAATCGTATTGGCTGTCATTTATTTAGCGGGGGTGGCCGCGTTGTATGTAGAGTACCGGTTACTGAATAAGATAGGGCAGAATACCGTTGCGCGGATGCGTACCGATTTGTTCCGCAAGATGGAGCGTTTGCCGGTGAGCTATTTCGACACCCACCAGGCCGGCGACCTGATGAGCCGCTATACCAACGACATCGACCGTATCAGCGACGCCCTCACCGATAGCCTCTCGGATATGCTTTCGAGTGCGCTTACGGTAATCGGCATTTTCTGCCTGATGCTGGTTATCAGCCCGGTGTTGACGCTGGTTACGCTCGTTACCGTGCCAGTGATGTTCGTGAGCGCCCGGCTTATCGTGAAAAAGAGCCGGGTGTATTTCAAATCGCAGCAGGAGGTGCTGGGTAACGTGAACGGATATATCGAGGAAATGATTAGCGGCGAAAAGGTGATACGGGTATTCGGCCAGGAAGAGCGGGTGGAAAACGAGTTCGGGAGGCTGAACCGCGACTTGCAGGACAAATCGAAAAAAGCGCAGTTTTATTCCGGGTTGATGATGCCGGTGATGCAAAACCTGAGTACGCTGAATTACGTGCTTATCACGATTGTGGGTGCCTTGCTGGCGATTTACCGGGGGTTCGACGTAGGCGGCCTGGCGGCTTTCCTGCAATACTCGCGCCAGTTCGGACGCCCGGTAAACGAGCTGGCCAGCTTGTATAACAGCATCCAGGCGGCTTTGGCGGGCGCCGAGCGCATCTTCGAAGTGATAGACGAAGCGCCCGAAGCTCCCGACGCGCCGGATGCTTTCGTATTGAAGGAGGTGCGGGGCGACGTGCGGATGCACGAGGTTTACTTCGGGTACCGGCCCGACAAACTCATCCTAAAAGGGATTTCGTTCCATGCAACGGCCGGTTGCAAGGTGGCGCTCGTAGGGGCTACGGGCGCCGGAAAGACTACGATTATGAATATGCTGCCCCGTTTTTACGACATCGAGTCGGGCGAAATCACCGTCGACCGGCATCCGATTCGCCGCGTTACGTGCGACAGCTTGCGCCGCTCGATGGCTATCGTGCTACAGGATACGCATCTTTTCACGGGCACGGTGCGCGAGAATATCCGGTTCGGCAGGCTCGACGCTACCGACGAGGAAATCGTACAGGCGGCGAAACTCACGGCCGCCCACTCGTTTATCAAGCGGTTGCCGCACGGCTACGATACGATGCTCGAAAACGACGGAGCCAACCTGAGCCAGGGACAACGCCAATTACTGAATATCGCGCGGGCAGCGGTAGCCGACCCGCCTATCCTGCTGCTCGACGAAGCGACGAGCAATATCGACACGCGCAGCGAAATACTGATACAAAAGGGGCTCGACCAACTGATGCAGGGACGTACCAGCCTGGTAATCGCACACCGGCTTTCCACCATCCGCAATGCCGACTTGATTCTGGTGCTCGAGCACGGAAAAATCATCGAGCGAGGTACGCATGAAGAACTGCTCCGGATAAAGGATAAATACTATTCCCTCTACCAAGAGCAATTCGAATAAAACATATAGTGGGAGTAAAGAGTTTCAATGAAGCAACGGCACCACGTATTTAGCTAAGGCGTACCCGCCGAAAAACAGCCAGAGGTACAGGGCGAAGGCCAGCAGGAAAGGCTTGGCTCCCGCCTGTTTGAATTTCTGAAAGTTGGTTTCGGCGCCGAGCGCCGTCATGGCCATGGTGAGCATAAACGTATCGACGTTGTTAATGCCGTCGACCACCGGCCGGGGAAGCAGGTCGAACGAGTTGAAACCGATAACCAGCAGGAATCCGAAAGCGAACCAGGGGATGGTTATTTTCCGTTTCTCCGCTACCGCTTCGCCTCCTTTTTTCGCCGCCGCGCGCGAAAGGAGCAAACTCATCGACAACAATACCTGCGCCAGCATCATCACCCGTATCATTTTTACGATAATGGCGGCATCCGATATTTCCTTGCCCATCGCATTGCCGGCGCCTACCACATGGGCTACCTCATGCAAGGTAGAACCGGTATAAATGCCCATCTGCTGCGTGTCGAGGTGAAAAAAGCCGGCGCGGTACAGGGCGGGATAGATAAACATGGAAAGGGTTCCGAAAATCACCACGGTGGAAACAGCCACCGCTGTTTTATACGGTTGGGCTCTTACTACGGGCTCGGCGCCCAGCACGGCGGCGGCTCCGCAGATGGCGCTGCCGGTGGCGGTAAGAAGCGACAGGTCGCGGTCCATCCTGAGCAGCTTCCCGATGACCAGGCCGAATAGAATCGTGCAGATTACCACTACCGTGTCGATCAGGATTCCGGCCGTACCGATAGCTACCACGCTCTGGAAGGTGAGGCGGAAGCCGTACAGGATAATGCCGTACCGCAATACTTCCTTGGTACAGAACTTAATGCCGGGTACCCAGGTCTCGGGCAAATGGTTACGCAAACTGTTAGCGTAAATCATCCCTAAGATAATGCCTACGATGAGGGGACTTAACGAAAGGTTTTTAACGAAAGGGAACTCTGCAATGTAAAACGCCGAACACGAAAACAGGGCGATTAAGAGAATGCCGTGTAGCGTGTTGCTTCTTTTTTCGCTGAACATACTTGTTGTGGGTTTATATTGTTTTTTCTGTTCCGGCAGTGCAGCTTGTTTCCGCTTCTCTCGAAGCAGCCTGATGCCGGCGGGTACGTAGGCAAGCGGTACTGTATAGCCCGGGGCTACAGCTTACCTTCGTTTATCGGCGACAAAAGTACGATTTATTTTCCAGCAGGAAGAATCTAAAATTTTTATACGGGATAACTAAAAGTTATAAAGCTGCGAAAAACGGATAAAACTCTCTTCCATCCCGCCGTTGCGGCCTTGTTTTTCGACAAACGAAAACATCCGTTTGGCGGTGAAATCGGTCACGTCGATTACTTTCAGTTTGCCGGAGGCCAGTTCGCGGCTTACGGCTCGTACCGACAATACGCCCAGGCAATCGCAGTTTTCCAGGAAGCGCTTGATGCTTTCGGTACTGCCCAACTGAAGCAACACGTTCAACGCACTGAGCTTGATACGGCGCGCCGCCAGTTCCGACTCGAACACCGCCAGGGTGCCGGAACCGTTTTCGCGTAAAACCAACGGCAGGCGGCACAGTTGCTCCAACGTAATTTCGTCGAGCTCCGCCAGTTTACCTGCCGAATGGGTTACCACTACCAGCTCGTCTTTCATAAAGGGGGTGTAATGCAACGTATGGAGGCGCGTGTTTCCTTCTACCAGCCCCAGGGTAATCTTATCGTCCGTAACGGCTTGTTCTATTTCGCGGCTGTTGCCGTTGATAAGCGATACGTGCACTTCGGGGAACTTCTGGATAAACGACGATAAGATGGGGGGCAAAATGTATTGCGCAATCGTGGTACTGGCACCTAAAGCAAGGGCGCCCGAGAAATGACGGGTAAGCAGGTTCATCTCGAACTCGAGTCGCCGGTAATCGGCCAGTATCTCCGCCGCATGCGATGCCAGCAACTCGCCGGCTTTGGTAAGCCGCACCCGGTTGCCGGTCCGCTCGAAAAGTGGGGTTTTATATTGAAGCTCGAGCTCCTGGATATGCTTGCTGATGGCGGGCTGGCTGATAAAGAGCTCTTTCGAAGCCTTGGTAAAGCTCCGGTTCTGCGCTACGCTTTGGAATACTTTCAGCCGGAAATCGAACATGGTTTCGCTTGTTTATCTTTTCTCTTTTTTGCAATGCCGGCCGGATGGAGCTGTTCAGCAAAGGTTACCAATTCCCGTGACATCGAAAAAGCCCGGACAAAGAAATCAATAAAAATCCATATCACCAATAATCCGGGGCAATTTATCGGCAGCCGGTTGGCTAATCTGTGTAAAATCGCTACTTTTGTTCTATGAAGATTCCAGGATAGGCTGTTCCCCCGGCGTAACCGGGCGAGGCTGGTTTCTGCCTTCGGGCCACCTTGTCTTCACTTCAAAAAACAAACTCTCGATAACCGATGCAATGAAAAAGAAAAAAAGAAAAGCCCTCCGGATAACCCTTGTCGTTCTCGGCTGCCTCGTGCTGTTGCCCGTAGCTGCCTTCCTTATCGTTTCATGGGCGGTACTCCCACCGGAAAAACTAACTCCTTTGGTAGTAAACACGGCCGGCGAATACCTGGATGCCGACCTGGAATGCGAGAAGATAGAACTGACGTACTTCGAAACCTTCCCCTACTTAGGCATAGCGCTTACCAATGGGCGGATAACCAGCCATGTAGCCGAAGATTCCGCTACCATAGCCCGGCAAGACCACGCGTTGCCTGCGGATACGCTCGTGGCGTTCGCCAAATGCGTGGTGTCGGTACAGCCGGCCGATTTCCTGTTGCGTAACAAAATCACGGTGAAAGATATCGTTTTTGTCCGCCCTTCCATTTACGGCTATGTTAATCCGGCAGGCAAAGCGAACTGGGATATTTACCAAACTACCGACTCGACGGCGGTAACCGATACGGTACCGGACGCACCGATGCCTCCCGTTTTCGTGCAACACGTACGCATCATCGACGGTACGCTCACTTACGACGACCGGCAAACCAACCTGTATACGCACCTCGACGGGTTCTATTTCATAGCCGACTGCGCGGTAGAACACAAAAGCGCCCGGCTCGATATTAAAACCGGTTGGAAAGCTTTCCAATTCGAAAGCCCCGACTATGTACTGGAGAACGACCTGGCGCTCGACTTGAAAAGCAAAATCGGTTTGAGCGACAGCCTGCGCTGGGTAACGCTTACCGATACGGAAATCCGGATAAACCGGCTGCCGTTTACCCTGAACGGCACGCTGTTCGGGAATAAAGAAAAAAGATGCCTCGAAATGGACTTGCAATACGGGCTCGACGTACCCGACCTGAATACGTTACTGGCATTTATTCCGTCGGCTTACCTGAAGAAAGACAACGCGACGGAAATTACTGGAGCCGTGAAACTCGAAGGTACCGTAAAAGGCGAACTGGGCGATAGCATTTACCCGGTACTTACGGCTTGTTGCGTATTGGAAAACGGTTCGCTCCGGGGGAAATCGGACGAGAGCGGCATCGACAAACTGGCGCTCGACGTAGATGTGGCGCTGGATATGGCTCACAGCGACTCGTCGTTTATCGAATTGGCGCGTTTCTTCATGCAAGGAAAGCATTGCTCGTTCGATATGCAGGGTAAAATAACCGACCTGCTCGTTAACCCGGATATAAACGCCTCGCTGAAAGGGAATATCGATTTTACGGAAATGTCGAAAAATTTCCTGCATCCCGATACGCTGATTATGGAGGGCGCTATCCGTACCGATATGGAAACCCGGTTCCGGATGAGCGACGTGGCGCAAGCGAATTACGGCAAGATTTTTGCCCGGGGCGAAATG
The DNA here is from genome assembly GCA_020860905.1 of Parabacteroides sp. Taxonomy (GTDB): domain Bacteria; phylum Bacteroidota; class Bacteroidia; order Bacteroidales; family Tannerellaceae; genus Parabacteroides_B. The sequence goes on from JAJBTJ010000333.1 coordinate 16,885, forward strand.
GATATACGCAACTTCAAGGCCATCAGCGTACCATTCGACGTGGATATGACGGTAACGCAGGCCCGGTTGAAGGTAGATTCGGAAACCCGGGCCGAAAAGTTCCTGAAAGACCGGAAATTACTGAGTACGAACCTGTTTATCGACAGTTTGAATATCCGCTGGAAGGATAAAATCGTAACGACACTCGCCCGGTTGAACCTGGCGATGGCCGCCCCTCCCACTTCCGATACCACGGCGATTATCCCGATGGCTGGGATGATTCGTTTCGACCGGCTGCGCACATTGCTGCCGGACTCGGTATGGCTTTGGGCGGGTAAAACCGAGTTGAAGGGGGGTATCAAGCCGTCGCCTTCCGATAAAAAAGTGCCGGTTATGGCTGCTGTCATCCAATCCGACAGCTTAGCCTACCTATATCCGCAATACCATTCGGGCATCCTGCTTACCAACAGTGCTTTCGACATGAGCGCTTTTCCTTACAAAACCGATACGAACGCCATACGCCGCCGGCGCTTTTCTTCCCTCGGCCGGGATTCGCTGCGCCAACGGATGCGCGCCCAACGCGACACGACGCTGATGCTCGACCGGAGCACTTCGCAATGGCTGCGCCGGTGGGATGTGAAAGGGAACGTGGTTTTTAACGATATGAGGGCGTTCAGCCCGTTTTTCCCCACCCGTATCCGGATGAACGGCAGTACAGTGCGTTTTACAACGAACGAAATTAATCTGTCGGGTGCCCGGCTGCAACTCGGCAAATCGGATTTCACGATGAACGGCGCTATTAAAAATATGCGGCGCGCTTTTCTCGGGGGCGGGAAGTTAACGGCCGAATTGTCGGTTACCTCCGATTATATCGATTGCAACGAGCTGATGAATGCCATGAGCCGCGGCATGCTCTATACCGAGCAACAGGTAGCCGCTTCGTCGGCCGATATGGCTACGGAAGGTTTTTCGGATTTCCAGGAGTCGGCCGGTAGGATAAGCGACCGTACGGAGGAGGCCGACACGTCGGGTGTATTCGTTTTACCGAAGTTCCTCGACGTAACACTTAAAATGAAGGGAAAGAAAATAGATTTCGACGACCTGAACCTGGAAAACGTAACCGGCGGGGTAACGATGAAAGACCAAAGCCTGCAACTTACCGACCTGAATATGCACTCGAACATCGGTTGCGGAAGCCTCACGATGATTTATACGGCTAAAAACAAGCAAAAAGCTTATGCCGGTTTCGACCTCGATATGGAAAAAATCCTGGTAGATAAGCTCATCGACCTGTTCCCTTCGATGGATACGCTGGTACCGATGCTGCGGTCGTTCGAAGGAATAGTAGATTGCCAATTGGCCGCTACGTGCGATATGGACTCGACTATGTCGATCGTATTGCCTACGTTGTACTCGGCTTGCCACTTGTCGGGCACGGATATGGTGCTGCTCGACGGCGAAACGTTTACGGAAATATCGAAAACGTTGATGTTCAAGAACAAGAAACGGAATATGATAGACCAGATTGCCGTAGACCTTACCGTGAAAGACAATAAAATCGAAGTGTATCCGTTCCTGGTGGAAATGGACCGGTACCGGGTAGCCGTAGGCGGAACGCATAACCTGGATATGTCGTTCAATTACCATATCTCGGTGCTGAAATCGCCGGTACCTTTCAAGCTGGGTATCGATATTACCGGAACGCTGGATAAGTTCAAGTTCAAAATCACGAAGTGCAAGTACAAGGATTTGTTCAAACCGGCCAAAAGCTCGGTACTCGACAGCACGAACGTGCGCCTGAACGTGCGGCAGGAGATTTACGAATCCATACGGAAACAATTACAGGCGGCTTTATTCGAAAAGCCGTTGATGCCGTCCGATTCGGCTTTCGTACACGAGCATCCGCAACTGGCCGAAAACGTAACGGCCCGGCCGGAGGAAAACGATACGATACCAGCGGAGGAATCGCAGCCACAGGATTGAACGCAGAGGCGCAGCGTGCGCTTTATAAGATTGCGGTAACAGGGTATTTACATAACAAATGGAAAAACGAGCTGAATAAAAACTCATGAAACGAATAATACTGTGGGTAACGGCCTGCACTGTGTTGTGCGGTTGTTCACACAAATCCCAGCCAGAAGCGGAAAGCGGGATAAATTTGCTGCCGTTCGATTATTGTGAATATCAATTATGGCGTGATAAATATCATACGGAAAAATCGGCGGAGGAGCGCAAGTATCCGTACGAACATGAAATTAAAAAGAACGACAGTTTGTACGCATGTTTCGGCAAGGACGGTTATTACATGCCTATAACCGATAAAACAGATTATACCCTCTATCTGGTTCGTCTTATCGATAATGCTTATCGTGCATCTCCTGTAAGTTTCGGCGGGGATTATTACGGTGTGTATTTGGTTTCGGCCAACAGGAACGATTCTCCTATAGATTGCATAGATTGCCTGACCAAGTGGAATATGAAGGGTTGGAAAAAACACTCTTTTACTATTTCGGCGGATTCAGAAGTAACGCTATACGAGAATGAGTTAAAGGGTGACGACATCGTTTCGAGGCGCCCGATAGCAAAATACAAAATCAATGACGAAGGTAAATTTATTCCGGAAACAGAGCCTGCAAATAAAAAGAAAGCCGATTTGCCGTTCGATTATTCCACCTATCAATCCTGGTATGAGAGATACGGGCGAGGTGAAGCGGTCGGGTATGAATCTCCTTACTATTCTCATTATTATTTCGGGAAAAACAATATTTTAAAGGAAGAAAACGAGAACAGTCTTTCTTACATAAGGATTAATGAATCTCGCAAGGAGTTCGACCTCTATATAGTTCATAGTATAGGCCCGGACGAAGTTCCTTATGTGAGTTTGGTTACCACTGACAATACGTCTGTTCTGAGTTGGATAGACAGGCCGGAACATCTTTCCACTTTTACTATTTCAGAAGATTTATACGTTACTTCGTATCAGTACCAATCGAATGATGACGGAACCCGGGAGCGGACCCTGACAGAGGTGTATAAAATCGATGATACAGGAAAATTTATCCCTTCGGAAATACATTCTCCTGAAAATAAAAAAGGAATCGGCTTGCCATTCGATTACATGGGGTATCAGGTGTCGTGGTATGCCTGTGTTATGTCTGAATATCCGATCTTGTCTGAATATCCGATTTATAACATCCAAGTAAATGACGTTTTAAAGAAAAGCTTCGGCACTAACGGCATGTATATGTTTTTCAAGGCGCCGGGCTTTGATTTGAACGTAGTTAGCGACGACTCGGAATTCCCGCCTTCTTTTGAGTATCTGGTTACAACGGACGGCACTTCTGTTTTGGACAGTATCGTTTGCGCGGACGAATCCCGACTCGATAACTGGAAGAAACGGTCTTATTCTATTTCGGAGGATTTGGAAGTGACGTTATACCGCAATAAGGTAAAAACGGAAGACGAATATCCTGTTTTAGAACAATATCCGATAGCGAAATATAAAATCGACGACACAGGGAAATTCATTCCTGTAAAATTACGCTCTTCAGAAAAAAGAATTGTCGTTGACGAGGGAGTGGGCTTGCCTTTCGATTATGATGATTATCGAACCTGTTATGCGCAAGCCGGACCGGATTCGTATGAAACAGAACATGAATATCCCGTATATGATATGGAAACAAGCGATATGTTAAAAAGTTATTTAGGCAATGACTGTAGGGGTACGTATATGAAAATTCGTACCGCCGAAGACATGGTTACTTATATGGTTTGCAGTAATCCGGAATCTCCCTATGCTGCCAACTACCTGATTACGGCAAACAGTGGTTCCGTTTCAGACAGCCTGGTTTGTTTCGATATGCATAATTGCGGGAACGGTGGGCGGGATTTGAGAGAACGCTCTTTTACTATTACAAAAAATCCGGAGAATGATACGGAAGTTACTTTTTACCAGAACCGATTAAACGGTGACACGATTGTCGGCCGGCAGCCGACAGCGAAATACAAAATCGGCTATAAAGGGGAATTTATACCGATAAAGATACTGTCGTCTGAAGAAACTCCTGCATCGACCTAAGGACTCGATTGTCCGTTCGGGAAAACAACAAAAAAGCCGGCTGATTCGTAACGAATCAGCCGGCTTTATGTTTATTATTTACCGAATATCCCTTTTTACCCGGTTACAGCCCGCGGTTGCGTAACAGCGGCCCGATGCCGGGCTCCGCTCCGCGGAAGTTTTTATACATATCGGTCGCCTCGTCGATACATCCGGGCGTAAGGATATGTTTCCGGAACTTACCGGCCGTAGCCTGGTCGAAAATGTCGCCCGTTTCCACATACGCCTCGAAAGCATCCGCATCCAGCACTTCGGCCCACATATAACTATAGTAACCGGCCGTATAGCCCCCTCCCATCGTGTGGTTGAAATACGTAGAACGGTACCGGGGAGGAATCTGGCGCAGCGCGCCGATACGTTTCATCGCGTCCGCTTCGAACCGCTCCACGTCGAAATCGGCCGGCACTTCTTTCAAGGTATGGTAATCCATATCCAACAAGGAAGCCTGCACATACTCGGCCGTAATAAAGCCTTGCCCGTACTTGCCGCTCTTTTTCAGTTTCTCGAGCAGGCCGGCGGGAATCGGCTCGCCGGTTTGGTAATGGTGCGCATACACGGCCAGCACTTCCGGCTCGAGCACCCAATGCTCCATCACCTGCGAAGGAAGCTCCACAAAATCGCGCGGTACACCCGATACGCCGTAATAATGTACATCCTTGAACAGGTTATGCAGCGCATGGCCGAACTCGTGGAACATCGTAGAGGCTTCGTCTACACTCAGCAAAGCCGGTTGATTACCCGACGGCTTGCTGAAATTACATACGATGGTAACCACCGGAGCTACCTTCGTACCGTTTTCGTAAGCCTGCGAACGGTACGTACCGCACCAGGCGCCCCCCCGTTTACTTTCGCGCGGAAAATAATCCATATACAACACGCCCAGGTGTTCGCCCGAAGCGTCTTTGCACTCGAACGCCACCGCATCGGCGTGGGGCTTCGGAATATCCTGCAATTCGGTAAAGGTAACGCCGTACAAGCGGTTCGCCACGTAAAACATACCCTTGCGCACGTTTTCCAGCTTCAGGTAGGGGCGGATTTGCGTTTCGTCCAGGTCGAACTTCGCACGCATGTTTTTTTCGTTGTAATAGCGCCAGTCCCAGCCTTCCAACTCGCCGGTTACCCCGTCGGCCTGCATCAACGCCTGTAGTTCGGCCGCTTCTTCTTTCGCTTTGGCCAAAGCGGGCTTCCACACGCGAGTTAACAAATCGTATACCTGTTGTTCGTCGGCCGCCATCCGGTCGTCGAGCACGAACGAAGCATAATCATCGTATCCCGTCAAGCGGGCTTTTTCCAGCCGGAGAGCTACCAGTTGTTTTACTGTTTCCTTGTTATCGGCGTCGTTGCCGTTATTGCCCCGGTCGAGATAGGCTTCGAAAATTTGTTTGCGCAACTCCCGCTTGTCGGAAAATTGCAGGAAAGGCATAATGCTCGGGTTATGCAAGGTAAATATCCATTTCCCTTCCTGGCCGGCCGCTTTCGCTGTTTCGGCTGCCGAGGCGACCAGGTTTTCGGGCAAGCCCGACAAGTCGTTTTTATCGGTAACCACTAACCGGAACGCATTGGTTTCCTTCAGCATATTCTGCCCGAAGGTAAGCTGGAGCAGGGCAATGCGGCTGTTCAGGTCCCGCAAAGCGGCTTGCTTGCCGGCATCCAGGTGAGCGCCGTGCCGTACGAACTGCTTGTATGTTTTCTCCACCAGTTTTTTCTGCTCTTTGTCGAGCGTAGACGAGCCGAGGCCGTCGTACACGGCTTTTACCCAGGCGAAAAGCGCCTGGTTGAGGTAAATATCGTCGTTGTGTTTGGAAAGCAGGGGCGAAAGCTCCTTGCTCAGCGCCTGCATCTCGTCGGACGTATCGGCGCTGTTCAGTCCGTAAAACACCGCACTGACGCTACGCAACAGCTTCCCGCTCCGGTCGAGCGCTACGACGGTATTTTCGAAACCGGCCGGCTCTGTATTGGAAGCAATGGCGTCGATTTCGTGCATTTGCTCTTCCATTCCCCGCAAAAAAGCCGGTTTATAATGTTCTAACTCGATTTTATCGAACGGCGGAACGCCGAAGGGAGTATCGAACTCCGCAAAAAAAGGATTGTTTCCTGTAGCTTGCGCGTTCTTCTCGCCGGAAGGGTTGCATGCCCCTAACGTAATAGCTATACCTACTGCCATAAGTATCTTTTTCATTCCCGGTAATAAATTAATGTTTGAATTTAGTATGCCGGACAGGCCGAAACCTGTCTTTATTTTAATTTTTCCGTACAAAGATACGGAAAACCGGGGACAGAAACAAACCCCTTGGTTATACCGGGATAAAGTACATATAGAGCAAAAGAAACGCAGCGGCGCGAAACCCTTTTATGTAAGGCCGTTGTTTTATCCCCCCGGGATAACGGCTTTTACCGGTTCCGCACTGCTGCGTTTATAGGTATATAGCAACTATTGTCAGATGGTGCTGCCCATGAAAATATTCGACATGGACGCCGGTACCAGCGTACCGGTAAGGGTAAGGGTATTTCCGGAGAAATTCGGGTCGACAACCACTGTGGCGTTGTTGCTGTCGGCCGACAATTGCACGGATACGGTAGCGGAGATAATTACGCCTTGTACGCTCATGCTTAAAAATACGTTCCCTTTGCTGTCTTTGCTCACTTTCACATTCGAGGTGGAGCCTTGTACCGTAATACCGCCCAATCCGTTAGGACCGGGGTACACCGCACTGTTGGAAGCAATCTGCACGGTAGCCTGCCCGTTGTTTACCGCCAGGAAATTGGTAGTGGGGTTAACGAAAAACAACCGTCCGCTACGTGGCTGCAAGGTATTTGCTTCTACCACGAATGCCTGCGAATTGATAGCTTGCAAGGCATCCTCGTACGAAATCTGGTTTTCTACCGCCTCTTTTTCCTTGCGCTCTTCTTTGCGTTGTTCTTCTCTGGCTTTCCGGGCCTCCCGAGCCTTTTCGCGGCTGGATTGGGCCTGCATGCCGCTTACTCCGACTGCCAGCACGACAATCAACATGCATAATCTTTTCATAGTTGTTCTGTTTTTAATACGTTATTACTACACTTTTATTGTATATAAATAACATCCTACACTACAGATTGTTTTGTAACCGAACGATTTCCGCCTTATCTTTGTTTCTGCAAATAAAAACGAAGACAGGATGCGCCCCGGCATAATCAAACAACGTTTGCTTTCGCTCTCGGCTTACACTATCTTTGGCGCAGGAAAAATAAACCGAAGGCAGGGAGCCCCCGGCATACCCCAAGCAAGCCCCGCTTCGGAAAAAACGAAATACAACGACCTTATGCAAACAAAAAACATCAACCGGGAAGAAATAGCCAATACGCTTACGCACGGGCTCGGGCTCGCAGCCGGCCTGGTTGCCTGCATATTCCTGCTGGCCTCGGCCATACGCAACGGCAACGGCTGGGTAATCGCCAGTACCGGCATATACAGCCTGGGGATGTTGGCCTCGTATGTTACCTCCACTTTTTACCACGGCTCGTACAATCCGTTACACAAACGGGTGCTGCGCAAGTTCGACCACAGCGCCATTTACCTGTTTATCGCCGGCACCTACACGCCGTTTACGCTCGTGCTTTTACGCAACGACGGAGCCTGGGGCTGGATTATCTTCGGCATAGTATGGGCGAGTGCGGCGGCGGGCATCCTGCTCAGTTTTATGCGAATGAAAAAAACCAGCCACCTGAAAACGGTTTGCTACCTCGGCATGGGTTGGGTGATTGTTTTCGCATTCAAACCGCTGCTGCAAACGTTACGCGCCACCGGGTCGCTGGAAATATTGTACTGGCTGATTGCCGGCGGCCTGTGTTATACGGCCGGGGCGGCATTCTTTATCCTCGACAACCGGTACCGCTACATGCATCCGGTATGGCACCTTTTCGTAATGGGCGGAACCGCCTGCCACTTCTGGGCCATTTATTTACTTACCCGGTAGCCCTTTTGCCGGCGCCCCTCCCCTTTTCTTTCCGCTTCCCGTTTGGGGATGCCTCCTACAGGCTCCGGTATTACGCCTGTTATTACCGTTTTTTTGAAACCGGTACCAAAGTACATGACTAAAATTTAACCGGGTCATGGTTATTTTCTTTTTGTTCCCTTATTTTTTCCGGTTTTATTCTTCTCCGCGTATCCGTGTCATGGGGGGGGTTGTTTCTTTGTCATCTCTTGAAAGTACATGACAAAAAAAATCTTCTTTAATGAAAAACAGTGCAAACCGAGGGCAGAAACAAAGCGCTGCTTTGATTATGCCGAGGTGCAGCCTGTTTTCTCTTTTTCAGAGAAAAAACAATCTTCGCTCGCCGCGAAGGCGTCTGCCGACGGCGCCTACCGGCGGTCATCCTTTTTTATCTTGACATAAAAAAGGAAGCAAAAAAGGTCAAGGGCTGACACCTCGCTCACTAAAAATGGCACTCCACTC
>JAJBTJ010000325.1 GCA_020860905.1 Parabacteroides sp.
GCGCCTCGGCATAACCAAGTAAACTTCTTTGTGCCTTCGGTTTTCACTCTCTCTTCGAAAAAAATGAAGCAAAAATAGGCAGTACCCCGGCATAATCAAACAAGTTTGCTTTTGCACCCGGTTTGCACTCTTTTTACTCCGGAGAAACAACAACCTGTAGCGGTACATACTCGAGGCGGAGTTGTTTTTACATTCGGCAGGTAATCTTTAATATCAGTATATATAATTAAAAGGGTGGAAAGTTATGAAAGCTAAATCTGCGCCGGGTAATTTATCCGGCATTTGCATGGTGGTACTCACTTCCTTAATAGGAAGTTGTACGCAAGAAAAGGATTTTTACAATCCGGACAACAATCCGTTGCCGAACGAAAACGAATATTTCGGTTTCGAGACGCATAAGGATATGAATCTCAACGTAAATTACGATACGCCCGCCAATGCCTTGGTAGAGGTATACGCAGAAGAACAAATCGAAACGGTAAACGGTACGCCTGCCGTAAAAGCGGGCGCGGAAGCCCTGTTTAAAATTTATACGGATGCTTCCGGTAAGTTTTCCGGGAAAATGGATTTGCCTACTTCCGTGAAATCGGTGTATGTGTATACGGCCGCCTGGGGATTGCCCCGCTTTATCCGATTGAAAGTAGAAAACGGAAACGTGAATTTAGACCTGACGCAAACCGCTACTTCCAAGTCGACCAAAGCCGCCGTTACCCGTTCGTATAATTTCGGAGCGAGCATTCCGTATCCGGTTAATCCCGGTGCGAATCTTTATTCGCTGACTCCCTGGGGCGCTTATGGTTCGCTCGACTACTATTTTGATAATACGGGCGACCATTATATTACCGGTTATCTTCATCCCACCTCTACCATAGGAGAAGAAACGGTGGGCGAATTTGCCGACCGGTTGATGAGTGTGTTAGTAGGTAACAGACATGGTAACGAAGTGGATAACTCCGCTTATGTAAGAAATTACGGAGAAGCTAATCTCACGATGGCTAAAGAGGGCTCGGTAAGCGTAGCGTTTGTAAACCGGGATGCTTCTTACGATAATGTGTTCGGCTATTATTATTATAAAAAAGGAACGTCGAACCCGCAGCCCGGGGATTTGAAAAAGTTTATCGTTTTCCCGAATGTTACCACGGCCAAGCAGATAGGTCAAATGGCCCAGTATGTCCGGGTGTTGAAGTTAGGAGATAAAGTACAGTTAAAATATTTCGGGGAAAACGGAACGGAAGGGCCTTCCGATATATTCCCTGCGGGTACTGTTATCGGTTGGTTTGTTTATGCGGACGGATATAGAACTCCGGATAAATATTTCGGTTCCGATGCGGACCAGATAAAGCCGGATGCTCCGCTGATTACTTCCGACCGGGGCGCCCAGGCTTATCCCGACAGCCGCTATATCACGGTGGCCGATGAAAAGTCGGGCAAATATGTAATCGGTGTGGAAGACGGAGGCAACAAGAGTTATTGCGATTTGTTGTTCTATGCCGAGGCTACGCCGGAAGATGCAGTGGAAGGAGGCCAGCCTGTAATTCCCGACCCCGAAACTCCTGTAGCGAGGCCCGAAGCGGTAGAAACGAAAACCGGTACGTTGGCATTCGAGGATATTTGGCCTACCGGCGGCGATTACGATATGAACGACCTGATTGTAGAATACCGGCACGAAGTAACGTTCGATAAAGACAACCGGGTGAAAAAGATTGTTCATCAGTTTACGCCTGTATATAAAAATGCCGGGCTGGTCAATACGTTTGCTTTCCAAATCGACCCTTCGGAACCGTTGGGGTGGGTAGGCGATTTGTCCGACGGGATTACCGTAGAAAAGGAAACGAATTCGTTTCTGGTTTTCCAGGGACTCGATGCGAACATAAATAAAACGTTTACCGTTACCCGTGATTTTATGCAGGGAAGTATTCCTCCTATCCGGAAAGACGAAATGAAAAAGTATAATCCTTATTTGATTTCCGGCTATAAGGGCGAAACGCCCCGGGTGGAAGTTCATTTGCCGAAACATAAGCCGACAGATAAAATCGACGCTGCACTGGTAGGTACCGGCGACGATGCGTATTATGTCGACAAAGACGGGCTGTACCCCTTTGCTATCGACCTTCCTGTTACCGGTTTCAGCCAGACGGACGAAAGAACGGCCATCGGAGTGGTGTATCCCGACTTTTCCAAGTGGGTGGAATCGAAAGGCGAGCAGGCTACCGACTGGTATACCAGGAAAAGGAAGTAAACCGGAGTAAGTAAGTCCGGATAGATATATAAAAGCGCCGGAAACGGGTTGTTTCCGACGCTTTTATTCTTTTATTTTTACCGGGATTCCGGATACCATCCAAACGACTTCGTCGGCTTGCGAAGCGATAAACTGGTTGAGCCACCCCTGCAAGTCGGCGAATTTTCGCTGGGTTTCGTTCTCCGAAACGCCACCCGAACCGATTTCGTTGGTTACGAAAATGAAATATGCTTCCTGCCGCGTAAAGCGAATAAACTCGTCTTTTATCTGTTGCAGCGACACTTCCACGTCCGACCGGTTATCGAAAAAGAAGTTCGTACCCCATAACGTTACGCAGTCGATTACGACCGTACGGCCCGTCAAGTTGTGTTTGCCGAGGTGTTTTTCCTCTTCGATGTTCGTCCATTCCGGTCCGCGTTCCGCCTGGTGGCGCAGAATCCGTTTCCGGTGTTCTTCGTCCCATATACGCGACGTAGCCAGGTACACCGGGGTAGCGCTTAACGACTTAGCCAGCCGTTGGGCGTATCCGCTTTTCCCCGAGCGTTGTCCGCCCGTAACCAATACGATCCGTTTCATTTGGCCGGGTCGGAAGGATTATTCCGTTTTGCGGCGCGCTTCGCTTTGTTTATCGGATTGTTCTTGCTGGTTTTCCGCAGGGCCGCCGATTTGGGAGCAGCCGCTATCCGTTGCGCTATCGCTCCTTTGCTCAACGATTTGCCGAACTTGGGCTGGAGCGCTTCTTTCAGGATTTTTTCTTTTTGCCGTTCTTCCGGGCTCTTGTTCCCGAACGGAGAAGGCAGTCCGGCCTTAGCCGCCTTCCGGGCTGCTGCATACTTATTGTATTTGCCGTATTTTTCGCGTTTGGGTGCACCTGTTTTCCCTTCTTCTCTACCGGCGACGGGTGCAGCCGGCGTACGTTTTTTCCGTGAGGCCGGGGCCTTGGGCGCGTCCTCTCCGAAAATCAGGTGGGTAGCTTGTCCCTTCGCTATCTTTCCGGAGCCGGTTTTGCCGTATTCCTTTACCTCGATTTCGATACCGTCGAGCATCACGCTGTCGCCGCCGGTTACTTTCATTCCGGCGGTAGCCGGCTGGCCGTTTACCGTAACCCGGCCGGTTTCTATAAAACGGTCGGCTTCGCGGCGCGAGCACACGCCTGAATCGCTTATCAGTTTATTGAGTCGTATTTCCATTTTCTGTCAATTCGGTTTAATTGATTATATATAACAAGATACACACCAGTATTCCCATGGCCAATTCGGTATAATTGTTTATTTTAACGGCGCGCAGCATGTCGTGTGTGGTAAACTCTTTCGGCTCGGTGCCGATATACGGTTTTTCTACCCGTTTCCCGAAATAAAAACCCGGCCCTCCGAAACGTCCGTTCAGGATAGCCGCCAATGCCGCTTCCGGATACCCGGAGTTCGGGCTGCTATGGTTTTTTCCGTTGGCGAATACCCATTTCATCTTTTTCCGGTTGCCCGATACCAGGAGCATCAGCGTTGCCGTGAGCCGGGCCGGGATGTAGTTGGCTATATCGTCGAGCTTGGCGGCAACCCGTCCGAACTCGAAGTACCGTTCGTTTTTATACCCGATCATCGAGTCGAGCGTATTCACCATTTTGTACGCCAGCATGCCTGGCAAACCCAGTAACAGGAACCAGAACATCGGCGCTATTACTCCGTCGCTCAGGTTCTCGGCCAGCGTTTCGAGGGCGGCCGTACGGATTTGCTGGGGCGACAGGTTCGCGGTGTCGCGCCCCACAATACGGGCGAGTTGCAGGCGCCCCTCGTTCGTATTGCGGTCGGTAGCTTCGAAAACCCGTTGCACTTCCGTAATCAGGGTTTTGCCGGCCAAACAGTAAAACACGCCGAGCGCCGTAAGCAAAGGCACTGCATACGAGTCGAAAGAGGCAATCAGTCGCAGCCCTTCCTGCGTCAGGTAAAATACGCCTCCCACCAGTGTTACGGTAAGCAAGCCCCCCTTGAATACCCGGTCGGCGCCGTAGTTCAGCTTTTTTTCGCCGTAGGCGATGGCTTTTCCGAATCCTACTACAGGATGCGGCCACCCTTCGGGGTCGCCCAGGATGCGGTCGGTTATCCAACCGAACAGGAATGGCAGGGTTCCGGATAGCAAAACGTTCACGCAGTGCGGTATTTGGGGTTATCAGTGGCCAAAGGTATAACTTATTTTTTTATTGCGGATGGATTCGGGGGCGAAAAGGAAAAACGGATAAAAAGAAGCGCCAGCACGATCGTTGCGGCGCTTGGAGGTGGGTTGCTTGTATCGGTTGCCTGAGTGCCGTCCCGGTATTTCCCGTTTTACCGGAGAAGGGGATACGGTAAAACGGGAAAACAGCTTGTGTTGTATTCCTGTACTCAGCCTATTAAAACCGACTGGTTTTTTAACCAGGTAACCGGCTGTCCGGTTTTCGGGTCTGTACCGGTTATTTTAACTTGTATGGAGTACGAGCCGGCTTCGTGTGTTTCGGTAAACGTGTTTTCATACAAGCCTTTTGCCGGCGAGTAAGCCAGCGTATGGAACGACGAGTATACCGGCAGAATATCTTCCTGTGGAAGCAACTGCGTATGCAACAGGCGTAATCGTTCTATCTCTTCCGGTATTTCGGGGTTGATTTCGTTCCCTTCGAGCCGGATGTCCTTTAATCGGGATGCATACTTTTTCAGTGCGTTTTCTATGGAGATAGCCGGCCGTTTTACGGTGGCCTGTATTTTCAGGTTTTCCAGCGGATTGCCGTTGCGGCTTACTTCTACATCCAACGGGACGGGCTGCCCGGCAGAAAGTATGCTCGGGGCTATGATTGCCGTTTTTATGTCCACATCCAGTTGGAAAGCGCCTACCGTTCCGTAAGCGGGTTGTGACAAATCGTATTGCACTAGTACGTCCCATTCGCCGCTTTGTGCGTCCTTCAGGTCGAATATGCAATATCCGTCGCCCGCGATGGTCGGTTTGTCTGTCCTGTGATGCCCTTTCGGGTCGATTAGCTGCACGTTGATATTGTAACCGTTCGGTCGCCCGGAAGTATATTTGTATTTCTTATCCGGCCACGCTACCGAAAACTGGGCTTTTCCGGATGCGCTGCAAACCGTAGCCGGTACGAGTTGGTAACCCATGCCCTGGTAGGCTTGCTGCTCGTTGGCAAGCAGGATTGCATTGGGTACGGCGCCTCTTATATCGTAGAACATCTTTATCATTTCCTCTTTCTTCTCCGCATGATAATATTTGTTTTCCTTTGGATTCTTGTTTATCAAGGGCTTAAAATAACTCTCTTTCATCCAGTAACCCAATGCGCCGATGGAAAGAGGGGGATAGCCGGTGTAAACCGATTCGGGCTTGGCCTGTTCGGCGTTGTGTTCACCGTCGCTTATCAATACGAATGCCTTTATGTCGGCAGGGATGCCTTTATCGAGCATTTGGTAAGATAACCGGAAAGCATCTGTTATATTCGTCATTCCTCCCGCTTGTAAGTAGTCTATTTTCTCGGCTGCTTCCAGTAGTTCTTTTCTGTCGGGCGAAACAGATGATGCAGCGGGACCGGAGCCTTCCGGATAAACCCAGGAGGCCTGGTAATTGAATTGGTTTATTCCGA
>JAJBTJ010000168.1 GCA_020860905.1 Parabacteroides sp.
CGGTAACAAGACGGCTTTTGCGGGCGGTATATTTTCTAACTTCCGGCCTACAGCCTGAATTTATAAATCTCGGCCAAAAGTTTCCGGTACTGGTTTTCCAGCCGGATATAATTCTGCAAACTCTGGGTAACGCCAGCAAGCTCGGTAAAATAGTCGATGGTAGAAAGCTCGCCGCCCTGGAGCGCTTTATCCAGCAACACGATATTCCGCCGACTATCCAGCCGCTTGTCGTATTCGTCGAGCGAGGCTTTTAGCGCCAATGCCTGGTCGTACAGCCCCCGGAGTGAAGCATCCAACTGCACCGCCGTGCTTTCCGTTTTCAGCTCCGTATAAATGGCTTGCGCTTTCGCCTGCCGCACCTTGTAGCGGTTCTCGTATAACGGGATGCTGATGCCCATCACCGCCCCGTTGAACTGCTCGCCGCTGCCGTTGGTATGCTTGTAGCCCAATTCCAGCTTCGGCAACCATTCCGAGCGACTCAGGCGAACCGATTTCCGGGCTACCGCCTGCTCGCTCTCCAACACCTGCAATTCGAGGCTCGACGCCAGCACTTCTTCCCGCAACGATTCATAGGAAGGAATCACAGGAGCCGGTGCATACGCGGTATCGGGAAACGCCACCGGTATATCGCCGTTCAAAGCGGTAAGTTCCCGGAGCTTCGCCTGCCGGTCGGCTTCGTTCAGGCGCGCTTCCGTTTGGATATTCAGCCATTCCAGTTCCACCTTGTTTACTTCGAGAATCGTAACATCGCCGGTTTCGAGGCGGCGACGGTAATCGGCCAGCAGCCGGTCGATATTGGCTTTGCGCCCGGCCAGCAACGCCTGTTGCTGGTTCAACGCCACCAGGTCGAGGCACAACAGCTTCGCCTGCAACAACAAATCGCGGCGGAACAGGCCTTGTTGCTTATCGAGCGAAGCCGCCTTGAGCTTCGCTACCCGGTTCCGGTCGGCATACACCGTAGGGAAATCGAACGCCTGGGAAACCGTAAGTTCCCCCTCCTTCCCCATTTCGGCCGTCCGTCCTTTTACAATCTCATACTCCACCGTGGGGTCGGGCAACGAATTGCCGATACGCGTTCCGAGCTTTTGAGCAGCGGTAAGTTGCGTATTCGCCTTCAGCTCCCGGTTGTTCTGCTCGATGCTTTGCAACACCCGGTCGATACTACTTTGCGACCAACCCGCTGCGGCCGGAAGCATACAAAACAAAATCCATACAAATCTTTTCATCGGATACGTTGTTTTCGGTTCATTACTAAATAAACAATCGGAATAATAAAGGCGTTCAGGAACGTAGAAGTAAGCAACCCGCCCAGAATCACCTTGGCCATCGGGCTCTGGATTTCGTTACCCGGCAAATCGCCACCCAACGCCAGCGGGATAAGGGCGAGCGCCGAAGTGAGCGCCGTCATCAAAATCGGGTTCAGGCGGTCTAACGAGCCGTGCACGATGCTTTCCACCAACGGATACCCTTCGCTGCGCAGCCGGTTGTAACGCGAAATAAGCAGCATGCCGTTGCGGGTGGCGATTCCGAACAGCGAAATAAACCCGATAATGGCCGGAATACTGATTTGTCCCGAGCTGAGCCAGATACTGAATACGCCACCGATTAACGCCAGCGGCAGATTCAGCAAAATAACGGCGCTCTGTTGCAAACTCTTGAATTCGTTGAACAGCAAAACGAAAATCACCAGTACGGAAACCAACGAGGTAAGCAGCAACGTACGGGTAGCCGCCTGCTCGCTTTCGAACTGGCCGCCGTACTCGAGATGGTACCCCTCGGGAAGCACGATTTCCTTGTCGATACGCGTTTTTATATCGTTCACCACGCCCCGCAGGTCGCGCCCGGCTACGTTGGCCGAAATCACGATTTTCCGTTTTACGTTCTCGTGGTTGATGGTGTTCGGGCCCGACGACGAAATCACATCAGCCACATAATGCAACGGAATTTTCGTACCCTTCGCATCAATCATCAGGCGGCGGATTTTTTCAATGCCGTCGCGGTCGGTATCGTTTACCTTTACCGTCAGGTCGAACGCCTTGCCGCTTTCGTACACCTGCGATACCACTTCGCCGGCCAGCGCTACGTTGATAAACTCGGTAAACTCGGGAAGCGTAATCCCGAACTTCGCCAGCAACTCGCGTTTCGGCTCGATTTTCAGTTGCGGCCGCTCGATTTGCTGCTCCACATTCAGGTCGGCGATTCCGTCGACCGAAGCGATAGCCGACTTGATTCGGTTACCCAAAGCGAACATCTTGTTCAGGTCGTCGCCGAACAGCTTGATGGCGATATTGGCCTGCGTACCCGAAAGCATCGCGTCGATACGGTGCGAAATGGGTTGCCCTATTTCGATATTCACGCCCGGAAGCGTTGCCAGCTTGCGCCGGATTTCGGCCACCACCTCGGCATGCGGCCGGCCGTTCAGCTCGAAAGGCGCTTCGATTTCGGAAACGTTCACCCCGAGCGCATGCTCGTCGAGCTCGGCACGGCCGGTTTTACACGCTACCGTTTTTATCTCCGGCACGGTAAGAAGCAACTCTTCGGCATGCCTCCCCATCTTAGCCGACTCCTCGAGCGAAATACCGGGCAGCGTACTGATATTGATGGTAAACGACCCTTCGTTGAACGGCGGCAGGAAGCTGCGTCCCAACGTGAAGAAGATAACGAGCGAAACGACAAAGAGCGACGCCGTACCAGCGAGCACGCCTTTTTTATGTGCCAGCGCCCAATCGAGCGCCTTCCGGTATACCCGTTTCAAGGTGCGCGACACGTATGCTTCTTTCGGCACCGCAGCGCCGGGCTTGGCATTGTCGAGCAGATAGCTGCACAATACCGGGGTAAGCGTCAGCGCCACCACGGTGGAAGCGAACAAAGCCACGATAAACGAAATGCCCAGCGGTACCAGCATCCGCCCTTCCATACCGGTAAGGAAAAACAAAGGTACGAAACTCACCACGATAATCAAAGTGGAATTCAGAATCGGCATCCGCACTTCTTTCGACGCGTTGAATACCACCTCGAGGGTGCCTTTCCTTTCGGCTTCGGGCAGCAAGCGGTTTTCACGCAGGCGCTTGTATACGTTTTCTACGTCGACAATCGCATCGTCGACCAGCGACCCGATGGCAATCGCCATTCCTCCCAAGCTCATCGTATTGATGGTAAAGCCCATCGCATGCAACGCCAGAATGGAGGTTAACAGCGAAAGGGGCAGCGCAGCCAGCGAAATCAAGGTGGTGCGCACGTTCATCAGGAACAGGAACAGGACGATAATCACGAAGATAGAGCCTTCGAACAACGATTTTTTCACATTGTCGATAGAACTGGAGATAAACCGCTCCTGGCGGAAAATATCGGTCGAGATTTTTACATCGGCGGGCAGGCTCTTTTGCAAATCCGCTACGGAGGCGTCGATTTTACCGGTCAGCTCCAGCGTGCTGGTAGCCGGCTGCTTGGTGACGGTAATCAGCACGGCCGGCCGGGCCCGTTCGGAAGCGGTTCCCAGTTTAGGCGTTTTGGCTCCTATCTTTACCCGGGCGATATCGCCCAGATGCACGGGCACGTTGTTGATGGTTTTCACCACGGCGCCGGCTATGTCGCTTACGTTACGGGTAGACACCAACCCGCGGATAATGTACTCGTTACCGTATTCGTACAACACGCCGCCGTTGGCGTTGCGGTTCATCTCGCGGGTAACGGCCATCACTTCGGCGAACGTTACCCCGTAGCGTTTCATCAGCGCCGGGTCGAGCAACACCTGGTACTCTTTGATGTCGCCGCCGATAACGGTTACCTGCGCTACGCCGCCGGTCGACAGCAAACGGGGGCGAATCGTCCAGTCGGCCAGCGTGCGCAGGTCGAGCATGGAAGTAGTGTCGGCCGTCATGCCCAGAATCATCATTTCGCCGAGGATAGACGACTGCGGGCCGAGGGTGGGCGTGCCTACGTTCGAAGGGAGGGTTTCGCCCAGCACGGCCAGTTTTTCGGAAACAATCTGGCGGGCCCGGAAAATATCCGTTCCCCAGTTAAATTCCACCCACACTACCGAGAATCCGGTGGTGGACGAAGAACGCACGCGGCGCACGTCGGTGGCGCCGTTCACGGCGGTTTCCACCGGGAACGAAACGAGTTGTTCTACTTCTTCGGGCGCCATGCCGGGCGCTTCGGTCATAATCACCACGGTGGGCGCGTTCAGGTCGGGAAATACGTCTACATCCATCCGGTTGGCGGTATACAGCCCGGCGATGAGCAATACCACCGAGGCCGCCAGTACGACCAGCCGGTTGTGGAGGGAATAAGCAATTATTTTATTTAGCATATCGTTTCGGGAATAGGGGTTAATGACTGTGCGAATGGCCTTCGGGTATCACGCTGCTGTGCGAGGCGAGGCGCACCTGGTAAGCTCCGCGCGTTACCACTTCGTCGCCGGGTTGCAGGCCGGCCAATACCTGTACGTCGTTCCCGTCGGATACGCCGAGGGTAACTTCCTGCTTGCGGTAGCCTTCTTCATCGAGGCGGATGTATACGAAATAGGCGCCTTCTTCTTCGGTAAGGGCCGAATGCGGAATCCGGAGCACGTTCTCCATCGGCGACGAGATAAGGAATACTTCTACGTACGAGCCGGGTATTACGGTGCCTTTGTTATCGAAATCGAACAGCACGGGGAGGTAGAACGAGGTGTTGTCGGTGGATTTTCCGTACGACAGGAAGCGGCCGTTCAGGTTGTCGAGCTGATATAAGCGGTTATCGTAGGGGGTGCGGAAATTGGCAGTGCGGATGGTAGGCAAGGCCGGGTAATAGCTGGCCGAGACGTCGGCGCGGAGCATCAGCCGGTTGTTTTGCGAAAGGGTAACCAGCGGTTGCCCTACCTGTACGTAATCGCCTTCGTTCACCAGGCGGGATTTCACGAAACCGGTCATCGCGGCCGGAACGTTCTGCCCTTGGGCGGTGTATTGGCCGGCAACGGCTTCGTAGGCTACCTTGGCTGTTTCGTAATTCAACCGGGCGGCGTTGTAGTCTTTTTCGGTAACGATTTTATCTTTTACCAGGGCGGCCATGCGGTCGTACTCTTTTTTCGCCGCTTCGTAGGCGAAACGGGCTTTCAACACGGGGTCGCCGTCGTTGAGGTTCTTGGAAGAAATGGAGAGAAGCGGTTCGCCTTTGCGCACGTTGGCGCCTTCTACTACGGCTGTTTTACCGAAGGTTACTACTCCGGCTACCGGAGCGACCTGGGTGGTTTCGTCGCCTTGGGCGGCCAGTACCTGGCCGCTTACCTTGATTACCTGGTGGAACTTGCCGGGGGTTACGGGCATTACTTCGAGCCCGAAGGCTTCGGCCTGGGCTTTGCTGAAAATAATTTCGTCGGCGTGCACGGCTTCCGCTTCGTGGTCATGGTCGTGGCCGTGGGCAGCTGCTTCGGCGGCATGGTCGTGATTTTCGCTTTCATGATCATGGTTGTCGTGGGAAGCGGAGCAGGCGGCAATGAACGTGGCTGCTCCTGCCAGGATGATGTAATTTAATTTCATAGGGATAATAATTTATTTTTTCTCTTGTTTATTTGCTTTGCCAGGGGTGCCGGCGGGTTTATTTCTTTCTGCGGAAAGAAATAAAGAGCTTTTCTGTTTTCCGGGACGAGGAGGCTTTTTCGCTCGAAGCGGGGCGCCTACCGGCGGTCATATTCTTATCTTGACATACAAACACATGACAAAAATTTCTTTTTTGCTAAAAAACAGAAGGGTAGCTCTTCTTCCGGGAGCCGGGAACGACCGTTACCACGGTGGGTTTTCATTTCTTTTCTCTTGAAAG
>JAJBTJ010000326.1:0-2482 GCA_020860905.1 Parabacteroides sp.
ACGTTAAGAAAATGGTACGGAGCGAACGCCCGGAAGGCCACGCTGTTTGAGCTCCCAAAGGGAGCGAGTTCGGGGCCTTCAGTGAGCGGAATGCCATTTTTAGTGAGCGAGCGTTAGCCCTTGAACTTTTCTTTGTTTCGTTTCTTTTCTTTCAAGAGAAAAGAAATGAAAACCCGCCGTGGTAACGGCCTAAACCACCCCGGACGGGGAAGCCACCCTTCGCAAAAAATGCCCTTTCTTTTCCTTTATTTCTTTCAGCAGAAAGAAATAAAGACCGCCGGTAGGCGCCCCGCGGTGAGCGAAAAGAACTCCCGCCGTGGTAACGGCCTAAACCGCCCTGCAAAGGAAAAACCACCCTTCATAAAAAATCAATCTTTTCTTCCAGAGTTCTTTTAAAAAGAACCGCCTCCCTTTATTCCGGTTTCTTCAAATCCGGATAACTCACCCGCGTATGATACATCGTTTTCAGCTTCTCCACGAACACCTCCTTTACCAGCTCCACATCGCGGAACGTAAGCGGCGTATTCCGCATCAACCCGTCCGCCACCTGGCTATCGATAATTTTATTTACCAACAGTTGGATATTCTCCTCCGTATATTCCTTTAAACTACGCGACGCCGCCTCCACCGCATCCGCCATCATCAAGATAGCCGTTTCTTTCGAGAACGGATTCGGCCCCGGATACGTAAACGCCGCCTCGTCGATTTCCCGGTCCGGAAAAGCATTCTTAAACGAATTATAGAAATACTTCGCCTTCCCTTTTCCATGATGCGTCGTGATAAAATTCGTAATCGCCTTCGGCAAGCCGCACTTCTCCGCAATCTTCACCCCCTCGTTCACATGATTGATAATTACCTGCGCACTCTGGTCGTAGCTCAGTTTCTCGTGAGGATTCACCCCCGCCTGATTCTCCGTAAAAAACACCGGATTGCTCATTTTCCCGATGTCGTGATACAATGCCCCCGTACGAACCAACTGCGCATTCGCCCCGATACGGTTAGCCGCCTCCGAAGCCAGGATAGACACCTGAAGCGAATGCTGGAACGTACCCGGGCACGTTTCCGACAACTTTTTCAGAACCGGAGTATTGATATTCGACAACTCCACCAACGTGATGCTCGACACATACCCGAACACCTTCTCCAGCATATAAATCAGTACGTAAGTAAACATCAACAAGATAAAGTTGATACCGAAATACAAAAACATGTTCCAGTTGATTTTTGAAAAATCCGCATCCTGGTACATCGCCAGCGCCACGTACATCACCGCATACGCCATAAAAATCAGGAACGCGCACCGGATAAGCTGCGAGCGCTGCGACAACTCCTTCAAACTGAACATCACCACCATCCCCGCCACGATTTGCAACACCAGGAACTCGTGCGGGAAAGGCACCATCAGCGAGCAAATCAGCACCGTACAAAGCAACGTGAACAAAGCCGTGCGCGAATCGAAAAACGTACGGATTACAATCGGCACGATAGCATACGGCAAAATGTAAATATTGAACAACCCATACGCAACCACCAGTTCCGTAAGCACGCACGAACCGAGGATACACAACAACATAAACACCACCGTGCGCCGGTTTTTGTACAAGCGCGGCCGGAACGACCACAAATACAACCCGAAACAAGCGATAATACTGAATACCAGTACCGCCTGTCCCGCCATCATCAACCCGTCGCGCTGCTTGCCGCCCGCCTTGCTTTCGTACAGGATTTTCATCGAGCGCAACACATTATATATATGCGTATCCACGATTTCGCCCCGGTCCACGATTCGCTCGCCCGCCTGCACCATGCCCGAAGCCAGCGGAATGTTCTTCAGCCGCTCCTCCTTGATTTTCCGGGTCATATCGGCATCATAGAACACATTTTCCGTAAGGTAATTATTGATGTCGCACGATTTCAACGTGTTTTTATCCAGGTAAGGCGGGCAATTGTCGATAATAAACTCGTAAGCGCTCTTTACCGTATACAAATCGGCCGTATAAGCCGGCTTGGCGATATTATTCTCTACCAGGTTGATTTTGCCGTATTTTTCCGCCTTCAGCTTCTGCAATTCTTCGGGAGCCACGATTCCCTTGTCGTACAAACGGGTAAGCGAGTTTTCGATATACCGCATGTAGCTGGCCGTCACTTTCTGGTGCAGCGACTCGCGGTAATTCTCGCGAAGCTTCTCTATCGCATCCGCTTCTATCTTGGCATCGAGCCTGAAATAAGGCTGTACGGTATGCAATACACTGTCTTTGGCCGCCTCCATCTCCTCGTCGGTTTTGTAAATCGGTAAATCGCCGGCCGCCGTAAGCAGCCCGTACCGCCACGGCTTTCCTTCGTTAAACTGGTACTTGAATTTTCCTTCCCTCGGGAAAAAGTAAGAGATGAGCAAGGTCGTAAAGATAAAATAAAAAACAGGGGGGATGCGCAGTTTATTTAGTTTCATATTTTTCAGTTTTGCTCCGAAATGTACGTAAAA
>JAJBTJ010000326.1:2494-5745 GCA_020860905.1 Parabacteroides sp.
TTGCGATTCTTCTATTGTAAAAGGGAATGAAATATTGGCAAAAAAAGCTACTTTTGCCCCGTTTATAATGAATCCATATTAGTTTTTAGTCATGACGGAAAGGAAAGTAAGAGTTCGTTTCGCACCCAGCCCCACCGGGCCGCTGCATATCGGAGGTGTACGTACCGCGTTATATAATTATTTGTTCGCCCGCCAACAAGGCGGCGAGGTGATTCTTCGCATCGAAGACACCGATTCGCAACGCTTTGTGCCCGGCGCCGAGGCGTATATCGTGGAAGCGCTCGGCTGGCTCGGCATCCGTTTCGACGAAGGCGTGCATACCGGCGGCCAGTACGGGCCGTACCGCCAGAGCGAACGGAAAGAAATATATAAGCAATACGTAACGCAACTGCTCGACGCCGGACTGGCTTACATCGCCTTCGATACGCCGGCCGAGCTGGAAGAGAAACGGAAAGAAACCGCGAATTTCCAGTACGACGCCTCTACCCGGATGCAGATGCGTAACTCGTTGGCGCTGCCCGAAGCCGAAACCCGGGCGTTGCTCGACAGCGGCGCGCAATACGTGGTGCGCATCAAAATCGAACCCGACGAGGCGGTTACCGTGCACGACTTGATTCGCGGCGAAGTGGTAATCAACTCTTCCATCCTCGACGACAAAGTACTGTATAAATCGGCCGACGGGCTGCCTACTTATCACTTGGCCAATATCGTAGACGACCACCTGATGGAAGTAACGCATGTAATCCGCGGCGAGGAATGGTTGCCTTCGGCTCCGCTGCACGTGCTGTTATACCGTTACTTGGGATGGGCCGATACGATGCCGGCCTTCGCCCATTTGCCTTTGCTGCTCAAGCCCGAAGGAAACGGCAAGCTGAGTAAGCGCGACGGCGACCGGCTGGGATTCCCCGTTTTCCCGCTGGAATGGAAAGACCCGAAAAGCGGCGAAATCTCCTCGGGTTACCGGGAAAGCGGCTACCTGCCCGAAGCCGTGGTGAATTTCCTGGCTTTATTGGGCTGGAACCCGGGGAACGACCAGGAAATCATGTCGATGGACGAGTTGGTGGCGCACTTCTCGCTGGAACGGTGCAGCAAGAGCGGCGCCAAGTTCGATTATGAAAAAGGCAAATGGTTCAACCACCAGTATATCCAGCAGAAGGGCAATGCCGAGATTGCGGCGCTTTTTATGCCGGAGCTGGAAAAGCACGGGGTACAGGCCGAGCCGGCTTATGTAGAGCTGGTTGTAGGGATGATGAAGGAGCGTGTGAGTTTCGTAAAGGATTTGTGGGCGCAGGCGTCGTTCTTTTTCGTCGCTCCGGAAAGCTACGACGAGAAAACGGTAAAAAAACGCTGGAAATCCGATTCGGCCGTGCAGCTTGCCGAGTTGCTCGACGTGCTGCATCCGGTAGAACCGTTTACGCTGGAGCATACCGAAGAGGTAAGCATGGCCTGGATACAGGAAAAAGGCTATCACTTGGGCAATATCATGAATGCGTTCCGCCTGGCGCTGGTAGGCGAGGGGAAAGGGCCTCACATGTTCGATATCGTAGCGGCTTTAGGACGGGACGAAACTATCCGGCGTACGCAGCGTGCTATCGAGGTGTTAAAATAAAAACGGCATGTATACGCTTGCTATATACTTGTACGCCTGGGCGGTGAAGTTAGTGGCGCCGTTCCATAAAAAGGCGGGGCGGATGGTGCGCGGCCAACGGCAAACCTGGCATTGCCTGCGCTCGAAAATCGAGCAGGGCGGGCGTTATATCTGGTTCCATGCCTCGTCGCTCGGCGAGTTCGAGCAGGGACGTCCGATGATGGAGGAAATCAGGCGGCGTTATCCGCAGTATAAAATCCTGCTTACTTTTTTTTCGCCTTCGGGATACGAGGTGCGCAAGGATTACCCGGGAGCCGACGTGATTTGCTATCTTCCGTTCGATACGAAGCGGAACGTGCGGCGCTTCCTGGATGCTACGCACCCGGAAATGGCTGTTTTTATCAAGTACGAGTTTTGGAGCCATTACCTTACCGCGTTGAAACGGCGCGGCGTCCCGACGTATATTATTTCGGCTATCTTCCGTAAGAACCAGCTCTTTTTCCGTTGGTACGGCGCGGGTTACCGTAAGGTGCTCGGGTGCTTCGACCGCTTATTCGTGCAGGATGCCCCTTCGGCGGAGTTGCTGTCCCGGTACGGCATTACGAACGTTTCGGTGTGCGGCGATACGCGGTTCGACCGGGTAACGGAGGTGCGCAGCCGGGCGAAGGCTATTCCGGAAATCGAAAAATTCACGGCGGCTGCGGCAGAGGCACCGGCGGTTACGCTGGTAGCGGGGAGCTCGTGGCCGCAAGACGAGGCTTTGCTTATTCCCTATTTCAATGCGCATCCCGAGCTGAAGCTGATTATCGCGCCGCACGAAATCCACGAGGAACATCTGCGGGCTATCGAAGCGCAACTGAAACGGCCGTTCGTGCGTTTGTCGCAGGCTGCCGTGCAGGGTGTCGAAGGCAAGGATTGCGTGATTATCGACTGCTTCGGGCTGTTATCGTCGGTGTACCGTTACGGGCGGATAGCTTACATCGGGGGGGGCTTCGGCGCCGGGATTCATAACGTGCTGGAAGCGGCGGTATACGGGATGCCGGTGGTGTTCGGCCCTAACTACCGGAAGTTTAAGGAAGCGCACGACTTGATTGCTGCCGGTGGCGGCTTTTCGGTGGCGACGCCGGAAGCGTTTGCGGCGCAGATGGACGAGTGGCTTACGTACACGGAAGCGCTGGCTGCGGCGGGTGAATGTGCCGGCAGCTATGTGCAGGCGTCGATCGGGGCTACGGAGCAGATTATGTGCGAGTTGGAAGGGGAGTCTCTTTTTAAGAAGAGCTTGTGAGGAAAGGGGCGCTTGTTGCCGGGCTTCGTTTCTTTTTCGAAAAAAGCGTCGTCTGCTTTGTGTAGAAAGCAAAGTGCCTGGCAAAGATTGGTTTCCGACAGAGGAACAACGGACGGGAATCCGTCTACTTATCCCTTCCTTTCTTTCTGCTTATCCCCGAAAAAAACGGTCGCCTCGTCGGATGGCTCCCGGGAATACGGAAATTGTACCCGGAGATATGGCGCCACAGCGAAGAACAAGGCAGGAAAAATAACACGAGTGTATAAGCGAGTAAAAGAATAAGAATCCGTTCGGTTACCAGCCGCCGCCTACCAAGCCCTGAGAAACACCGGCCACATCGTATGGCCCCTCGGGCCTCAGATACTATCTTAAAAAGCA
>JAJBTJ010000291.1 GCA_020860905.1 Parabacteroides sp.
TACATCCCGTCCTTCGTTCGCTAAAAGCCCCGAACTCGCTTACTTTGTAAGCTCAGACAGCGTGGCTTTTTTAACGCTCTCTTTCGGTTGGTCTGCTTCACGCTCATCGCCCGAGGCCCGGGGGCCATACGAAGTGGCCGGTGCTGTTCGGAGCTGGGTAGGAAGAATGGAGGCTGTAAGCTGTAAGTGAACAGATTCTCTTTCTTTTGCTCATCTGTTCTTCTGTCTAAAATTAATTTTTGTCATGTACTATGATACTATAATAAAGCGGTGTTTATTTATAATATAAATAAGGTACGTATGAAAAAAGCAATGTATGGTTTGATGCTCTGGCTGGTTGCCGTTGCAGCCGTGCACGGGCAGGGCAAAGTGCTCGAGTCGAAAAAGTTCGCTAGTAAAATCCTGAACCGGGAGGTGGCGTATTCTATTTATTTACCGGAAGATTACGGCACGTCGGAACGGTTGTATCCGGTGCTGTACCTGTTGCATGGCTGGTCGGATAACGAAACGTCGTGGTTGCAGATGGGAAACCTAAAGCATATCGCCGACAGTACGATTGCTTCGGGCCGTGCAACGGATATGATTATCGTGATGCCGGATGCGGGTGAAACGTGGTACGTCGATTCGTACGACGGAAAAGAGAAGTACGAAACGATGTTTTTCGAGGAGCTGATTCCGTATATCGAAAGCGCTTACCGCGCCCGTCCCGACCGGCAATACCGGGCGATAGCCGGCTTGTCGATGGGCGGATACGGCTCGTTTTTGTACTCGTTGCACCATCCGGATTATTTTACGGCCTGCGCTCCGTTGAGTGCCGCGGTGTATACCGACGAAATGATGGAAAAGAGCAAGGGAAACGTGCGCGGAAAATTATTCGATAAGTTGTACGGGCCCGGTAACCTCACGGAACATTGGTATAAGAACAGTGTGTTGCGTTTGCTCGAAAACCTGCCCGACGACCGGCGCCCCGATATATATTATTATATCGACTGCGGCGACGAGGATACGCTTTTGCACGGCAATAACCTGATTCACGAGACGATGCAGAAAAAAGGCATCCGCCACGAGTTCCGGGTGCGCGACGGCGGCCATACCTGGACGTACTGGCGTACGGCGCTTCCTGAAGTGATGCAGTTCGTAAGCGCCCGTTTCAACCGGAGCTGACAGGCGGTGCAACCGATAACACACAGGCGGAATGCCTTTTTTAGGTGCTGATAACGCAGGGCCGGGTATATACTGTTTTTGCAGCGTGCTGCTGTTTTTTTGTTGCCGACGCCCTCGGCAAGTTATACCAGGCCTTCGGCTAAATTGCCGACGTCCTCGTTTATTTTGCCGACGCCCTCGGCAAACGAATCCGTGAATGAGAAAGCGGAGCAGAGACGCCCCGGTTTTCTGCCAGAGTATGCAAGATGATTACCGGCTGTTCCTAAAAAAAGCCGGCCGATTATAATCAATCGGCCGGCTCTTTTGTGTTTACCGTGCACATCTCTGTTTGAGCGTGCTTTTGTTTATTACTTCATGGCCGCCTTAACCGAGTCGAGCAATTTTTTAGCATTGGCATTGTCGGGTGAAAGAGTGACGGCTTCCGACAGGTAATCGTTCGCTTTTTTGAAATCGGCGGTAGCTTCAGCTTTTTCCGCCTTGTATTTATCCGGGTCGGAAGTTGCCAACGGGGTAGCCTTTTGCAAGGTAACGGCACCCGTATTGTAATACAATACGCCCAGACTGTACAGCACGTTGGTTTTCATTTTTTTATCCGTAATAATTAACGCTTGTTCGAAACAATCTTCCGCTTCTTTAGCCTTTCCGGCTTTTTGCAATGCCTGGCCCTGCTTCATGCAGTATCCGTATACTAACTTTTGCAGGTTAATGTTGGCCGGGAACTTTTCCATTCCTTCTTTGGCCGTAGCGATTAACTCCGGTCCTTTCTTCCTGTCGTAATATGTTTTGGCAAGCCCTACATACGACGATTCGGTGTTGTAGTTGTTGTCGATACTCTTTTTGAAATACTCGGCGGCTTCTTCCAGTTTATCGGCTTTATCGGCGCATACGGCGCAATTGAAAATAACAGTAGAGTCGTTATTACCGCTTTGCGTGAGGTAAGCGTTGTATTTTTCAAAGGCAACGGCGTAGTTTTTGGCCGTCAGGGCTTCGTTTCCTTCTTTCTTCAGTTGTTCCGCATCGGAAGTTTGGGCAAATACATTTAATACAAGCAGGTTAGCAGCCAGCAATAGAAATAATTTTTTCATGTTTCATTGTTGTTTTAAAGATTTCGAACACCGAAGTTAGAAGGTGTACCAGTGGCATCCAAATGTTTTTGTATTTTTTTGTGATTATATACACAGCACAACAATCTTTTTTTCTTTCATGATAGAAGATTGAAAAATAGAAAGTTATCGGTCTGTCCGGTGTTTCTCGTATGCCGGCCGGGCAAAACGTACATAGATAAATGCAGCCAGTACGGCGCATCCGGCACCGGCCAGGTAAGCCGTTCCGATAGAGGTGTGCGCCGCAACGAAGCCGGCAATCAGCATGCCTGCTCCCGAACCTAAATCGAACGAGGTGAGGTAGGTCGAATTGGCCGTACCGCGCCTGTCGGGCGGAGCCACGTTTACTACTAAATACTGGAAAGCAGGCACCATCGTTCCGAAACACATGCCTAACACGAAAGCCATACCGAAAAAAACAAACGGCGTGCGCATCGAGGCGAATATAACCAGCGAAACGGCCAGGGCGATAATAGAGCCGACGGCCAGCGGGTGTACTTTCCCTTTGTCGGCCAGCCGGCCGGAAAAGAGCCGTACAACGCTTACGCCCACCGCCAAATAAATAAAAAAGTATCCCGGATTCTCTACGCCGGTTTCTTTTCCGTATAAAACGGCGAACGACACGATCATGCCGTAGGAAACCGAGCAAAGCAGATAGACGATGCCTGTAGGAATAGCTCTTACCAGGATAAAACGGTCTAACGAGAAGGGAGGCCGCGTTCTTTTTTCTTTCCGGGGCGTACGGATACGGGTGGCCGAGAGTACGCCGGCAAACGCAATCAGGATACATACTACCGTCATGGGGCGGAAACCGTACCGGTTGTAAAGTACCACGGCTACCAGCGGGGCGAGCAACATGGCCAGGTTGAGCGTGAATCCGTAAAACCCGATACCTTCGCCCCGGCGCTCCGACGGAATTACGTCGATGGCGATCGTATTGCCCGATACGGACGTAATGCCCATAGCCATTCCTTGTAAAAAACGCACCAGCATCACGGTGAGCACGGTAGCGGCTGCCAAATATCCGGCAAACAAAGCGGCGAAAACTGCAAAAGCCGTTATATAGAGCGGTTTCCTGTCGAAACAATCTACCAGGTAACCGGAGAAAGGGCGTACACAAAATACGCCGAGCGTGTAGCTCGACAGGGCGACGCCTACCCATGCCGTATTCATTCCCAGTACTTCCGTGAGATAAACCGGCATGGTGGGCAGTAACATGTAAAACGGAAACGCCATCAGCAGGTAGCCGAGGCAAGCGAATACGAAACTCTTGTTCCAAAGAGCCGGGTGAGTGTGTGTCATTCTTCCGGTTTTTAAACCAGTTCGCTCAGTTCGAGCCAGCGCATGGTTTTCTCGTCGATGGCGTTGAGCAGTTCGGCAATCCGGTTCGATTTGGCAAGCAGTTCGTCGGTGGGCAGCATGCCGCTGCTCAATTCGGTTTCCAGGGCGCTCTTTTCTTTTTCCAGCTCGGAGATTTCCGCTTCCAGGGCTTCGTATTCTTTCCGCTCCTTAAACGAGAGTTTCTTTTTCTGCTCTTGCCGTTCCTGTCGTCCGGCCGGTTGCTCCGTTTTGGGTTGCCGGGCTTCCTGCGTTTTTTTCTGTTCTTGTTCCTGCGCTTCTTTCCAGGCGCGATACAAGGTGTAATTCCCCGGGAAATCTTTTATATCCGCCTGTCCGCGGAATACCAGCAGGTGGTCTACCACCTTGTCCATGAAATACCGGTCGTGCGATACCACGATAACACATCCTTTGAAATTGCGCAGATACTCTTCCAGCACGTTCAGCGTAACGATGTCGAGGTCGTTGGTGGGTTCGTCGAGCACTAAAAAGTTGGGGTTGCGCATCAGTACCGTACACAGATACAACCGCCGCTTCTCGCCGCCGCTCAGTTTATATACGTAGCTGTGCTGTTTTTCCGGAGTGAAAAGGAAATAATTCAGGAATTGCGATACCGACAGCGTTTTTCCGTCGCCGAGCGTGATGTATTCGGCGATATCCTGCACCACGTCGATTACTTTCATCTGCTCGTCGAATTGCAACCCTTCCTGGCTGTAGTAGCCGAACCGTACGGTAGAACCGATGTCGAACGTGCCGCTGTCGGGTTCCACTTCCCCCGTCAGCATCTTTACAAACGTAGATTTGCCCGTTCCGTTGTTTCCCACGATTCCCATCTTTTCATACCGGGCGAACACGTAATCGAAGTTTTCGAGTATTTTCAGGTCGCCGTACCGTTTGCTTACCTGGCGGGCTTCGAATATTTTCGAACCGATATACGAGGCTTTTACGTCGAGATTCACGTTTCCTTCGCTCCGTTGTTGTTTCGCTTTGGCTTCCAGTTCGTAAAACGCGTCGATGCGGTACTTGGCCTTGGTGCCGCGCGCCTGCGGCTGGCGCCGCATCCAGTCGAGCTCTTTCCGCAGCAGGTTGGTTGCGCGGTCGGTTTCCGCATTTTCCGCTTCGATGCGTTCCTGCCGTTTTTCGAGGTAATAACTGTAATTTCCTTTGTACTGGAAGAGCTTGTGGCGGTCGATTTCGATGATTTCCGAGCAAACCCGGTCCAGGAAATAGCGGTCGTGCGTTACCATCAGGATGCTGATGGTAGAGCGGCCGAGGTAGTTTTCGAGCCATTCGGTCATTTCGAGGTCGAGGTGGTTGGTCGGTTCGTCGAGGATAATCAGCTCCGGCTCGGTAATCAGTACGTTGGCCAGCGCCACCCGTTTGAGTTGGCCGCCCGACAGTTCTTCCACCTTTTGGCCGAAATTCGTAATCTTGAGCTGCGAAAGGATTTGCTTAGCTTTTTGTTCGTAGTCCCAGGCTTTCAATGTATCCATGCGGAGTAGAATATCCTCCAGCTCCGAATGGTCGCCCGACGTCATGGCCTGTTCGTATTCGGCAATCAGGCGCACCGTTTCGTTCGGCGAGTAAAAACAGGCTTGCAATACGGTAAGCCCGGCCGGGTAACGGGGCGTTTGTTCCAGGTACCCCACCCGCAGGCCGTTACGGAAAACAACCGAGCCGGAATCGTAATCTTCCTTGCCGGCGATAATATTCAACAAGGTGGTTTTACCGCTTCCGTTTTTGGCAATCAGCCCGATTTTTTGTCCCTGGGCGATTCCGAAGGCGATGTTTTCGAATAATACCAAATCGCCGAAGCTCTTGGTGAGGTTGTCTATCTGGAGGTAACTGGTCATACTCGTTTTCGTTTGTATTGATACGTGTGTTGCGGGGAACAAATGTACGTAAAAATTCCGGGATAGCGAACGGTTGCCGCGCCGGGCTTCTCTTTTCTCCCGGCACGCATGCGGGGTGGGCTCGCCGGGTGATTTCCCTAATTTATCTGGCGGAAAATAACGTTTATGCCGGCAATTGGTTTATTTTTGCAACTCGAAAAGAAAAAAGCGTATCCTATGCCTGTCCGGAGCAGGAACAAAAAAGAACGGGGAACGGTTTTATTG
>JAJBTJ010000133.1 GCA_020860905.1 Parabacteroides sp.
GTCCGCTTCGCTACATCCCGTCCTTCGTTCGCTAAAAGCCCCGAACTCGCTCCTTACAGGAGCTCAAACAGCGTGGCTTTTTTAACGCTCTCTTTCGGCCGGTCTGCTTCATGCTCATCGCCCGAGGCCCGAAGGGCCATAGGAGGGGGGCGGTTCTTTTAAAAAGCGCTTTGGAAGAAAAGGGTGGTTTTTGTGAAGAGTGGTTTTTCTTTTTCGGGGCGGGGTAGGAGGAGTGAGGTTGTAATAGAACGGATTCTGAACGGATTCTCTTTCTTTTTACTCTTTTTTACGCTTTCATAGGCTGTTGTTATTTTCTTTGTTTTGCTCTTTTCGGTGGTGGTGTATTGTCGGGTGAAAGTTGAGTGTTCTCCGGAAGAGGATATACGGGTGACGGTGTTTTGCCTGTTTTTGTGTTTTGTGTTTGTTTTTGTGTTTGAAATTGTTTAATTCGAATCGAATACCATGAAGTACTGGAGTTTTGTGTTTTTTATTCTGTTGTTCGCGGCTTGCTCCGAACCGGAAATCGTACTGGTTTCTCCTTCGCATAGCTACCGCATCGTGATACCGGGTCAGGCTGGCCGGCAGGAAAAAGAGGCGGCGGCTGTGTTACAAACTTATTTGCGGAAAATATCCGGAGGCGAATTGGCTGTTACGGCGGCGACGGTGGCCGAAGGTGACGGGAATATCGTGCTGTGCTCGGGCGGTTGCGCTGCTTTTTGCGGGGATACGGCGGCGGCGCCCGGCAACGACGGTTTTCGTATTTATACCCGGGGCAAGAACTTGTATATCGTAGGCGGAAGCGGGAATGGGCTGGTGTATGGCGTGTACACTTTCCTCGAAGAGTATCTCGGCTGCCGGATGTATGCGCCCGGCGTACAGGTGATTCCTGCCCGTACGGAAGTTCGCATTCCGCAGCATATCGACAACCGGCAGGAGCCGGTGATGGCGCACCGGCATTTGGGGTATCGCAGCAAAAGTACGGGCGAGTATGCGTTGTGGAATAAAATCAGTCCTGCGATAGGTACTCCCGAGTCGCATTGGGGCTTGTTTGCTGAAACGTTGTACCGCTTGTTGCCGGCCGAGAAATATTACCGGCAGCACCCCGAGTATTACGCCCTGTATAACGGCAAGCGCGTTCCTTCGCAGCTTTGCCTGACCAACCCCGATGTGTTGCGCGAGGTAACGGCCAACCTGAAAGAATGGATGGCGAAGAGGCCCGACGCCTTGTACTGGTCGGTGAGCCAGAACGACAACACCGGTTATTGCCATTGCGACCGCTGCGAAGCCGTACACCGCGAAGAGGGTGCTCCGTCGGGTACGCTGATTCGCTTTGTGAACCAGATAGCCGCCGCTTTCCCCGACAAGGTGATTTCCACGCTGGCCTACACCTACACGCGCGAGGCGCCGAAACAGGTAAAGCCGGCTCCGAACGTAAGCATCATGTTTTGCAACATCGAGTGTAACCGGAGCTGTCCGCTCGAAACCGACACCCTTTCCGCTTCGTTCCGGAACGACCTTACCGGCTGGGAGCAAATCACCGACAGCATGTTCGTATGGGATTACGTGATTCAGTTCAAAAACCTGGTGAGCCCGTTCCCCAACCTGCGTACGTTGCAGCCCAACCTGGCCTACCTGGCCGGGCACGGCGTAACCGGCATGTTCGAGCAGGGCAACCGCGAGGTAGGCGGCGAGTTCAATGAGTTGCGCAGTTACCTGCTGGCCAAACTGATGTGGAATCCGTATCAGGATGCCGATTCGATTATCGCCGACTTTACCGACGGCTATTACGGAGCAGGAGGCAAATACGTCAAGCAATACATCGACTTGCTGCACGATAACCTGGAGGAAAGCGGCGACCGCCTTTCGATTTTCGGCAACACGCTCGACCCGAAAAAATCGTATCTTTCGCCCGAATGCCTCCGGCAATACGGCGAGTTGTTCAACCGCGCCGAGCAAGCCGAAGCGGCGCATCCCGATATCTTGCAACGCATCCGCATCGCCCGGCTGCCGCTTACTTATGTAGAGATAGAACAGGCGCGGGTCGACCCGTTCGGTCCCGGCAGCTTGTTTGTAGAACACGACGGGAAGTACCGGGTAAACGAGTCGTTTATGAACAAGATAACCGATTTTATCCGTTGCTGCAAGAGCGAAGGTATTACACGCCTGTCGGAATGGCATACCACGCCCGACGAGTATCTCGAAATCATCCGTTCGTACACCGACATGAATTTCGACGGCAATATCGCCTTCGGAAAAAAATGCACCTTTGCGCCCGGGCTGGCCGGCCAGAACCGGAATGCGGACCCCGGCCTGCTTACCGACGGCCTTTACGGCACTAACGAGTACTCGTCGTTGTGGCTCCGTTCTTCGATGAAGGAGTTCGACGTTACGGTAGATTTGGAAAAGGTGCAGCCCGTTACCTCGGTAGCCGCCCACTTTATGAACAACAACAGCAGTACCGTATTCCTGCCGGCTAAGGTAACGTTTTTCCTTTCGCACGACGGCGTTTCGTATACGAAGGCCGGCGAACAGCAAGGGCCCGAACCGGTAAACACCAACGGCCCCGCCGGCTCGTACGCCAGCGGGTGCAAGCCGATACCGGCTTTTTATACAACGGCGGTAACCGGGAAACAGGCGCGTTTTGTAAAGATTCGCGTTACCTCGATAGGCGATTGCCCGGTATGGCATCCCAACGTAGGCGCCCCGGCACTCACGATGCTCGACGAGATTGTGATTCGGTAAGTTATCCGGATAGCCGCCCCGGTGGCCTGTGTGGGGCCGGCTCTCCTTCTTCTGTAAAAAAATACATACCCTTTAAAAAGAACGAGACATGAAAAACATCTTTCTTGCAGCCCTGTGCGGTTGCCTGTCGTGCGCCTGCACTTCGCAACCGGTAAAAATCGAGCGTCCCGACCTCGGGTTCGTGCACGCTACCTATTCGGTGGATTCGCGCCTGAAAAGCAAACAGGAAATCGACAAGTCCGATTTCCGGTATTTCCAGTTCGTTTACCTCATGGCCGGCCCGCGCTGGGAGATGGCCGATTTAGACTTGCCCGTGGAGCAAATTATCCATAAATATGTAGAGCAGCACCGCTATCCGGTATCCGGAACCGACGGGGTAGCTTACGTTCCGTACCTTATCGACAAGGTGCATGCCGACGGCAGCCGCATCCTGGTTTCGTTTCCCGGCACCACGTTCGACCAGGTGGTGAGCAACGAGGCCCGGCGCAGCAAGTTCGCCGCCCTGATGGGTGCGTTCGTAGCCAAGTACGGTTACGACGGCATCGAGCTGGATTGGGAAAAAACGGTCGACCTCGACTTGCATTACCGCTTTATGGCCGACATCCGCCGGGTGCTCGACCGACAGGAACAGGCGCTGGAAAAGCCGCTGTACCTTACCTCGGCGCTGAATTTCGCCGAGCGGTATACGCAGGCGCAGGCCGATTCGGTAAGCCGCTACGTGGATTTTATCAACGTGATGATGTACGACATGGGCGGCGGTATCTGGGACAAGTGCGCCTCCTACAATACGCCGCTGCAAGCGATGAAAGCCTATGGCGAGCGCTGGGACGTGTTCGACCCGCAGAAAATCTGCATCGGCCTGGCCAGCTACGGCTTTTATTACAAAGGTATCGCGCCGGGCGAAACTACGCCCGAGCCGCTTAATGCGTACGGCCGGTACATGGATTACAACGAGTTGCCTGCGTTGCTAAAGCAGGGCTGGACGGAGGAGTACGACCCCGGCGAGAGCGTTTCGTATTTCTTTTCGCCCGACCGTACCGAATTTGTTACGATGGATAACGAGCGGTCGCTCCGGGCCAAGCTGGATTGGGTGAAGAGCAAACGTTACAAAGGGATTTTCTGGTGGGAGTTTCATTCCGATTTCCAGTATCCGCAAGCGGGCCCGGGTAACGGAACGCATGCGCTGATGGATTACGTAAACGGGTTGATCGAGTAAAGCCTTTCCCGGGAGCGCCCCGCTTTTTTCCTTTATTCGCCTCGTATTTCGCCCGGCAGGTAGCGGCCGTGTCAAGATAACTTCGTATGTTTGCAACCGGCGTTTCTTTATCCTTGTAAAAATGAAAATTCCGTTTTTTCTTTTCTCCGCCTGTTGCATCCTGCTTTCCGGATGTACAGCTAAGCAGCCGGGCGCGTCCGCCACAGATACAGCCTGTGCGGTAACCCGCCCGGCCGGAGCCGTTCCCCGGGAAGTTACCGACCGCGACACCGTGATTTACCAGATTCCCGCATGTGCGTTAGTATACACCGATACCTTGCCGGCCGCCTGCCGGGGCACGGAAATCGGCATGTACACCGCCAGGAACACGTACTGGCCCGACGTGAAAGTAATCGATGTCCGGGTGGTGAATCCTACGGATGTGCCGCTCTCGTTCGGCCGGGAGTGGAGCCTGCATGTATGGAAAAACGGGAAATGGGCGCTTCCGGAAACGAAAATCCCGGATATTTCCTGGCAATCCGACGGCTTTCAGGTGGATAAGGCGCCGTTATGCTATTATTTCCGCTTTCCGGTAGGCCGCTTTTACCACCTGCCGGCGGGGAAATACCGCATCGGAAAAGCCTTTTACCGCGGAACGGAAGAAATCGTGTTGCAGGCAGAGTTCGAAATCGAATAAAAACCGTAATCCGTTTATTTTGAATGATATGAAGGCGAAGTTAGTATGGGCGTGGGTGTTGTTAACCATTTTGCCGCTGCAAGCCCGAACCGATAACCGGTATGTGGAAGTAACGGGCACTTCCGAAATAGAAATCGTACCCGACAAGATACATTACCTAATTGAAATCCGGGAGTATTTCGAAGAAGAATTCGACGGCAAGTCCAAGCCCGGAGAGTACCGCACCAAAGTGCCGTTGAGCCGTATCGAGCACGACTTGCGCGCGGTTCTTACCCGAGCTGGTGTTCCTGTAGCGGCCGTGCGCACGCAGGAGGTAGGCGATTACTGGCGTGAGCGCGGTGAAGATTTCCGGGTGTCGAAAAGGTTCGATATTACCTTGAGCGATTTCCGGCAAATCGACCGGATTGTGAGCCGGATAGATACCCGGGGTATCCAGATGATGCGCATCGGGGAATTGGAAAATAAAGAGTTGCAGGAATATCACCGGAAAGGAAAAATCGAGGCGCTGGAGGCGGCGCGGCGAAAGGCGGCTTATTTGGTCGAGTCGTTAGGCAAGGAGCTGGGCGACGTGTTGCGTATCGTAGAAGACGGTACTGCCGGTGTTCCGCCGGTATATGCTGCCCAGAGTAATGTGCGCTCGTCTGACGCTTATTCGTTCGACGGCTTCCGTACTATTAAGAAAACTTATTCCGTACGGGTACGGTTCGAGATTGTGGATAAGTAAAAGGGCTTTTCCGTCCCGGTTGGAACGGCATTCGATGGAATGCAAAATGCGTTTACGTTCAGTAAGGTAGTTCTTCCGGTGCCGTTTGAACGGAGTCCGGTGGAATGCAAAAAGAAATGGAATAGGGTGATTTGCTTTCTTTTTGTTCGGTTAAGAAGGAAAAATAAAACGCGTACTTTGTATAAAAAACGCATTCGGGCGCTTTTTTCTGAATTTTTGACCGTTTTTTTGGAAAGAAAAGCGAGGATTCGGAAAAACATGCTTATGTTTTTTCCAATTCATGCAGAAGAAATTTAAAAACATAAGC
>JAJBTJ010000173.1 GCA_020860905.1 Parabacteroides sp.
TTTTTATGTCAAGAGAAAAAAGGATGACCGCCGGTAGGCGCCGTCGGCAGACGCCCTCGCGGCGAGCGAAAAAGATGTAAGCGAAAAAAGAATTTTTTGTCATGTACTATGATTTCTGTACAAGATATTCGCGTTTAATCCAGCACAGTCTTCTCCGGAGCACGTTAAGCACCCATACAGAAAAAGCACAAAAAACGATTTTTACGGTTTTATCACCATCAGCGAAAAATAAGGAAACCTTTTACCTTCGATTACCCCGCAATCGGCAGTATAAAAAGCCGATTCGAGTCCCACATTCTCGAAGTAATGCCAAACGTGCCCCGCCGTTTGCCGCATACAAACCTTTACCGCCGCCTCGCATTGCGACAATTTCATAATTACCGCCGTTTTACCCTCCTGCAACGTAGCGCGCAGTTCCTCGGCCGATACAGTACCCGGAAATACCGTGAGCGGCTCCTCCTGTTTTACCACATGGATGCCGGCGAGCGCACCCGAAGCGATAAAAGCCGGGATGCCGGCAATCGTAGTTACCGGTATCCGGCGCTCCGTTAAGTCGTCGTAAATGTAGTGGCTCGACGAGTAAAACCCGGCGTCGCCTTCGGCGGCAATCGCCACTTTCTTACCTTCTTCGTGTAAAGCGATGCTTCGGAGAGCGATTTGCGCGTATACCAGTTTAGCCGTTTCGCGCCCCTTGCTCATCGGCAGGAAGAACGGTTGCAACGCATCCGAAGGCATTCCCAGCGCTTTGAGTATGTCCCCGGCGCGCGAAACAACGCGATGGTTCGGGCCGGCCGTAGCCGGATAAAAAATACAATCGGCTTGTTGCAACGCTTTTAACCCTTTGAGTGTAATCAATTCCGGGTCGCCGGGCCCTAACGAAACGAAGGTAACGGGATGTTTCATGCAGTGTTGATTAAGAACAGACAAAAGTAGTGCAAAGATACGGAACGGCGAAACGCTCCGGGCGATTTAAAGAAGTAAGCGAACGGGAAAAGCATATTTCTTATAAAAAACGGTTAAGGATTTAACTAATTTGCCGCCTATTTCGTACCTTTGCACCGGTTTTAAACAAAAACGGATTATGGCAGATGCAGATTTGGTACGCGAATGCGTGCTCGCCTCGTTGAAGATGCAGATTTCTTTCCGGCAGGTAATCCAGCGCAATTTAAAAAACAATGCCGTCGACTTAACCTTCGAAATGCTTCAACTCCTGTTTTGCCTTTGGGAAGAAGAAGGAGCCAACCAGCAGGAACTGGCCCATAAAACCTTCAAAGACAAGGTGAGTATGAGCTACCTGATTAATAACCTGGAAAAGAAAGGGCTGGTGTGCCGCTGCGAAGACACGCGCGACCGGCGGAACAAGCGCATCTACCTTACCCCCGAAGGGCGGCAATTGCGCGAGGCGGTTTATCCCTTGCTTACCGATATTTACACTTCGGCCGGACAAAAAATACGCACAGCCTCCGTACAAGCCGCCACCCGTTATTTACAGCAATTGCATGAAATATTTAATGAGCTTTAATAAAATACAATCTGTTTGTACGCAGGTAACCGTCTTGTGGCTGGTCCTTTTTTTACCGGCCGCCGCCCGGAGCGGCGAACCGCTGCACGAACCCCGTTTGCTTACCGTAGCCGAATTGTTCGAACAGGGTATACGCAACAGCCTGGAGCTGCAAAACACCCGGGTAAGCGCCGGCATGGCGTTCGACCGGCTGAAGGGGGCCCGTACAGCCTATTTGCCTTCCCTCGACGTGAGCCTCACGGAAGGCTATGCCGGTAATCCTGCCGTTTTCCGCCGGGGGCTGAAAAACGCTTCGACCTCCGATGTACCGAACTGGCAGCATAAATACGGCGTGGCGTTTACGCAACCTCTTTTTACAGGCGGAAAGATAAGATACTCGGTAAAGAAGTCGGAAATAGAAGAACAGATAGCCGCATTAGCCGTCAGTCAGAAACAGGCGGATGTAAAACTTTACCTCGTTACCCGCTACCTGGAACTGTTCAATCTTTACAAGGAAAAGAAGGTATACGCCAAGAATATAGAAGAGTCGGAGCGGCGCCTGCACGACATCCGCCAGATGCGGAAAGAAGGGATGATTACCCGCAACGACGTAATCCGCAGCGAGTTGCAGCTTTCTGATTACCGGCTTTCGCTCCGGGAGGTAGAAAACGACATCGCGATTGTTTCCCAGCAACTGGATATTGCGCTCGGCCTCGACGAAACGTTGCTGCTGGCGCCCGACACCGCTTTCCTCGCCGGCAGCCGTCCGTTGGGCGACTACGACGAATACATACGGCAGGCGTACGAGCATTATCCGGAAGCCTGCATTTCGCGGCTGGATATTTCGCTGGCCGAAAAAAACGTATCCCAGGTAAAGGCTGCTTACCTGCCAGACGTATCGTTCCGGGCGGCCAATACGTTGGGGCGTCCCGTTACCGGCGTATCGCCTGTGCAAGACCTTTTTATGAACAATTGGAATATGGCGCTGGTAGTAGATTACAGCTTGTCGTCGCTTTACCGGAACAAGCACAAGGTGAGCGAGGCCAGGCGGCAGGTAAAAATAAACCGTACCCGGGAAGAGTTGCTTAAACAGCAGATACGGATGAATGTGAAATCGGCGTATGTGCGGCACCGGGAAGCGCTGGAGCGTATCGACGTGCTGGCGGTAAACGTCCGGCAGGCCGACGAAAACTACCGCATCGTGCAGAATAAATATTTAAACCACCTCGCGATTCTTACCGACTTGCTGGATGCGAGCAGCGTGCGGCTCGACGCCGAGTTGCAGCTTACCTCGGCCCGCACGAATGCTATTTATACTTATTATCAGCTCTTACACGAAACCGGTAACTTATAAAACGAAAGGAAACGAATGATGACGAATACCCGACACAAATACCTTACGCTGCGGAAGCGCTTTATCCGGAATGTCGTGATGAATACGCTGGGCATTTGCCTGGCTTTGGGCGGCATCGGCTGGGTTATCCATTACTTCTGGCGGTATACCGAGTACGAAATTACCAACGACGCGTTAATCGACCAGTACATCGTTCCGGTAAATATCCGCGTATCCGGATACATCGCAGAGGTGCGGTTTATCGAGCACCAGCAAGTGCGGGCGGGCGACACGTTATTGGTTCTGGACGACAGCGAATACAAAATCAGGCTGATGGATGCCGAAGCGGCTTTGATGGAAGCGGAAGCGGTTGCCGATATACTGGCGTCGACCATCCAGACTTCCCGCTCGAATGTGGGGATAAGCGAGGCCAATATCGCCGAAACCAGGGCCCGTTTGTGGGAGAAGGAGCAGGATTTCGGGCGGTATAAAAACCTGCTGGCCGAAGAATCGGTTTCGCGCCGCGACTTCGAACAGGTAAAAGCCGAATACGAGGCGATGCAGGCCAGGTACGAAGCCTTGCTGCGCCAAAAGGCGTCGTCTGTGTCGCAGGCGGACGAAACGGCCAAGCGGACGAAGAGTGCCGGGGCCGCTATCCTCCGTAAAAAGGCCGACCTCGAAATGGCGCGCCTCAACCTGGGCTATACGGTGGTAGTGGCGCCTTACGACGGCTATATGGGGCGGCGTACGCTGGAACCGGGGCAGTTGGTGCAGGCCGGCCAAAGCCTTACCCACATCGTGCGTAACGACGGCAAGTGGGTAACCGCCAATTACCGGGAAACCCAGATTGCCCGCATCGCTATCGGCGAGGAGGTGAATATCAAGGTGGATGCTATCAGCGGGCGTGTATTCAAGGGGCGCGTTACGGCTATCAGCGAGGCTACCGGCTCGAAATACTCGCTGGTGCCTACCGATAACTCGGCCGGTAACTTCGTTAAGATACAGCAACGTATTCCGGTACGCATCGATTTTACCGATATGGCGCCCGAAGATATGCAATTGCTGCGGGCCGGCATGATGGTGGAAACGGAAGTGAAGGTAAAGCCATGACGCAGCAGAAGAACCTTCCTTTCCGGAAATGGGTTCCCTATGGGGCGGGGATTGCCGCCGCTTTTGTGGTGCTGGTGCCTGTTATGCTTATCAACGGGGCGTATACCGGAATCAGTATCAATATATCCAATTCGTTGGGCGTGTTATCGGAAGATATCAGCATGGCGTATTATGCGGCTTCGGCCGGAATGGCAGCCGCTTATCCTATCGTGCCGAAAATACGGGCTATCGTTACTACCAAAACCGTACTGTTGCTCGACTTGATTGTCCAGGTGTTTTTTTGCCTGATTTGCGCCCGTACTACTCACATGGAGGTAATTATCGTATGCAGTTTCCTTATCGGGATACTGAAAGCGTTTGCCATGCTCGAGATGATTATCTTGCTGAAACCGTTCTTCAGTCCCCGCAATGTGCGCGTCGAGTTCTATTCTTATTTTTATCCTATCGTGTTCAGCGTAGGCCAGGTGTCGATGGTGGTTACCGCCCAGTTGGCGTACAGTTACAGGTGGCAGTATATTTATTATGCGGTGATGATTTTGCTGTTCCTGGCCATTGCCGTGGTGCTGGTGGTATTCCGGTACGGCCGGCGTCCTATCCGGTTTCCCTATAAGGAAATCGACTGGACGAGCCTTTTCCTGGTTTCGGCCGTTTTGTTGCTGTTTATTTATATTTGCACGTACGGGAAGGTGAAAGATTGGTTTGCTTCCGGGCAGTTGGTGATTTGCGCTGCACTGATACCCGTTTTCCTTTACCTTTTCGTTCGCCGGCAGCAGCGTGCCGTAACGCCTTACCTGCGCCTGGAAGTATTGTCGAGTCCCAAAGCGGCGGTGGGGTATTTATATATGGCCATCGCTATGTTTTTCAGTGCGAGCAGTGCATTGACGTCGAGCTATGTCAATACCGTGTTGCAAGTCGACAGCGTACATGCCAACGCCTTATATTTGTGGATGATACCCGGTTTCGTAGCCGGCGCCGTATTTTGCCGGTGGTGGTACAAGAGGCAATATCGTTTCCGGGTGCTGGCGGCGTGGGGCATCGCTTGTTTCGTCGCTTACCTGGCTATCCTTTATTTCGGCCTGATGCCCGGCGGACGGTACGAGTACCTGCGCTTGCCGATGTTGTTGCGCGGTGCGGGTATGATGATTATCTTTATCGCTTTCGGCGTATATGCGGTAGAAGATATGAATCCGAAGCTGATGATTTACAATGCTTTTTTCCTTATCGGCATCCGCTCGGCTTTGTCGCCGGCTATGAGCGCTGCGTTTTTCAATAACTTGCTTTACCGTACCCAGCAACAAAATCTCGCTATCCTGGCCGAAGGGCTGGATGTACAAAATCCGCTGGCCATGTCCCGGTATACCCAGGCGCTAAACAATGCCCTCGGTCAGCATCATTCGCTGACCGATGCGCAACTACTGGCTGCCAACAGCTTGTATACTACGGTGCAGGTGCAAAGCCTGTTGTTGAGTA
Source organism: Parabacteroides sp. (assembly GCA_020860905.1). Classification (GTDB taxonomy): domain Bacteria; phylum Bacteroidota; class Bacteroidia; order Bacteroidales; family Tannerellaceae; genus Parabacteroides_B. Next base: position 5,415 of record JAJBTJ010000173.1, read on the forward strand.
TCAAGCAGATAATCGGTTATATGTTGATTGCCGCTATTTTGGTGGCGGTGGTTACCCGCTTCATCCCTTTCCATAAAACCCGTATCGTAAAAACGGTGAAAACCGGGGAGGATATGGCTTGAGCGGGAGGCGGGCGTACAAAACGATCGTGTATGTACGGCCGGATGGTTGCGCATACTTCTTTTTTTGCGGGCGTTCGTTCCGTACCATTTTCTTAACGCTCGTTCGCTCATATCTTTGTATC
>JAJBTJ010000285.1 GCA_020860905.1 Parabacteroides sp.
CTTTCGGCCGGTCTGCTTAACGCTCATCGCCCGAGGCCCGGGGGCCATACGAAGGGGCCGGTGCTTTCCGGGGCTTGGTAGAAAACGGCCAGGAGTGAGCGAACGGATTTTCTTTCTGTTGTTTTGTCTGAAATTAATTTTTGTCATGTACTTTCGTATAAGAACAAAACCCGCCTCTGTGGGGGCGGTAGGTGCTAACGGAAAACCGGCGCGAAGGAACAGGTGGAGGAGGAAAAAGCTGAAATGTCGAAAGTTTTACTGCCTGGCGGATAAAAAATCTTTCTTGTTCCGGAATGCACGTCTGCGGGTAAAACAAAAGTTTCCGTAGCGATAAACAACTGCTTCATGCTGATGAAACAGTTATTTCACCTCGCATAACCGGTTCCGCCCGGATGCGGTTCCGGCCGCGTATGATGTCGGGATAATCCGGAAGCGTTGCGGAAGAAACCCCGGCGAAGCTGAAAAGAAACGTTTCGACGGGATGCACTTGGCAAAAATAATATTTCCCGGCGTATCCCGCGCCGGGAGGCCTCCGGTTCGCTGTTTGCGTTACTTTCCGTCCAGCTTCTCTTTCAGGAACCGTCCTGTATACGAGTCGGGGCACCGTACGATTTCTTCCGGCGTGCCGGTACATACTACCGTACCGCCTCCTTTTCCCCCTTCCGGGCCCAGGTCGATAATATGGTCGGCGCACTTGATTACATCCAGGTTGTGCTCGATAATCACCACCGTGTGCCCCTTTTCTATCAAAGCGCCGAATGCCTTGAGCAACGTTTTGATGTCGTGGAAATGCAATCCCGTGGTCGGTTCGTCGAATACGAACAAGGTGGGCACCTGTTTTTCCTGTCCTAAGTAATACGCTAACTTTACCCGCTGGTTCTCGCCGCCCGACAACGTCGACGACGATTGTCCCAGTTTGATGTAGCCCAGCCCGACGTCTTGCAACGGTTGCAGTTTCTTTACAATCTTTTTGGCCTGGCTACCGGTGCCGGCGCCGAAAAATTCGATGGCCTGGTTCACCGTCATTTCCAACACGTCATAGATGTTAGCGCCCTGGTATTCCACTTCGAGCACATCCGGTTTGAACCGCTTGCCGTGGCACGCATCGCACTCGAGCGTGATGTCGGCCATAAACTGCATTTCCACCGTAATCGTACCTTCGCCTTTACATTCTTCGCATCGTCCTCCTTCTTTATTAAACGAGAAATGGGCGGCCGAGTATCCCATTTGCTTCGCAAGAGGCTGCTCGCCGAACAGTTTCCGGATTTCGTCGTAGGCTCCGAGGTACGTTACCGGGTTCGAGCGCGAACTGCGCCCGATGGAGTTCTGGTCTACGAACTCGATGCTTTGTACCAGGCCGAGGTCGCCCGATAAGGTGGCCGAGCCTACTACCGGCACCGCGCCGTCGGTATGTTTTTTCACTCCTTCGTAAAAGATGTCGCGTACCAAAGTGGACTTGCCCGAGCCGCTCACGCCGGTTACCACCGTCATCACGTTCAGCGGAAACCGTACGTCTATTCCTTTCAGGTTGTTCGTCCGGGCGCCCGTTACCTCGATATAATTGTTCCACGGATGCCGGTAGGGCGGCACTTCTATTTTATCTTCCCCGGTGAGGTACCGTACCGTGTAGCTGTCGCTATCCGTTTGCAGGTTCGCTACGTCGCCCTGGTACACTACTTCGCCGCCTAAGCGTCCGGCCTTCGGGCCGATGTCGATGATGTAATCGGCGGCGCGGATGATTTCTTCGTCGTGCTCCACCACCACCACCGTATTGCCTAATGCCTGTAATTGGCGCAGTACCTTAATCAGCAGGTCGGTATCGCGCGAGTGCAATCCGATGCTCGGCTCGTCGAGGATATAGAGCGAACCTACCAGGCTGCTCCCTAACGAGGTTGCTAAATTGATGCGCTGGCTTTCGCCGCCCGACAGGGTCGACGAGAGGCGGTCTAACGTAAGGTAGCCCAGCCCTACGTCGAGCAGGAATTGCAGCCGGTTGTTTATTTCCGTAAGCAACCGCTTGGCTATGGCCGCATCCGTTTCGTCGAGTTGCAACGAATCGAAAAACGCTTTGGCCTCTGCAATCGGGAGCGAAACGAGCTGGGCGATATTCTTGCCGCCTACCTGTACGTACAGCGCTTCCGGTTTCAACCGCGCCCCTTTACAGGCCGGGCACGTGGTTTTTCCGCGGTAGCGCGCCTGCATCACCCGGTACTGTATTTTATACAGGTTTTCTTCCACGAAGCGGAAAAAATCGTCGATGCCGTGTACGCCCCGCGCCCCGTGCCAAAGCAAATCTTTTTCCTTTTCCGTAAGCTCGTAGTACGGACGGTGGATCGGAAAGCCGTGCGAGGCCGACGAGCGGATAAAATCGTTCAGCCATTCGCCCATCTTCTCTCCTTTCCAGCATACTACGGCTCCTTCGTATACCGATAAGGCTTTGTTGGGAATCACTAAATTTTCGTCGATGCCGATAACCTTGCCGAACCCTTCGCACACCGGGCAGGCCCCCATCGGGTTGTTGAAGCTGAACATCATGTCGGTAGGCTCCTGAAAGGTGATGCCGTCGGCTTCGAATTTCTTCGAGAACTCTTTCGTTACGGTGCCTTCGGGCAGGTAAAACCGCACAATGCATACGCCGTGTCCTTCGAAAAAAGCGGTTTCTACCGAGTCGGCCAGCCGGCTTTTCAGCGTTTTATCGTCCGAAACCGCCAGGCGGTCTATCAGCAACTCGATGGAGGGAGCTTGCAATAATTCCGGATGGCCGGTAATTTCGCCGATACGGTATACGTTTCCGTCGATTTCCACCCGGGTATACCCTTCTTTCATCAGGATTTCGAGTTGCTCCTGCATGTTCCGTCCTTCCGGCAACACTACCGGGGTATATACGGCGAACCGGGTGCCGGCCGGGTAAGCGAGCGCTTCGTTCACGATGTCGGCTACCTGGTGCTTCTTCACTACTTCGCCCGATACGGGCGAAACGGTTTTGCCGATGCGGGCGAACAACAACCGCAGGTACTCGTATATTTCCGTCGAAGTGCCTACGGTACTCCGCGGATTGCGGGTGTTTACCTTCTGCTCGATGGCGATGGCGGGCGGAATGCCTTTGATATAATCACATTCGGGCTTGCTCATCCGCCCGAGGAACTGGCGCGCGTAAGCCGACAGGCTTTCCACGTACCGGCGCTGTCCTTCGGCATAGAGGGTATCGAAGGCGAGCGACGATTTGCCGGAGCCGGATAATCCGGTAATTACTACGAATTTATCCCGGGGAATTTCCACATCTATATTCTTCAGGTTGTTGATGCGGGCTCCCTTGATGGTTATATTTTTTTCTTCTGACATTTGCTTCGGATTATGACGTGCAAACGTACTAATTTTTAACCGAATAAACAAGGAGGCGGTTTCGTGTGCGGCCGCATGCCGGGGGTACTTGCCCGGGCCTGGAACCGGAAGGGCTGTATGGCAGCCGCAGCTTTTGCGGCCGGTTGCCGGACGACGTGTTTCTTCTTAGTTTTACGCAACAGCTTATTGGGTAATTTAACTTTTGCTTATTTCTCTTTTTCTTTTGCCAGGTATTCCGAAGGGGTGCACTGGAATTCTTCACGGAAACACTTGGTAAAATAGGCCGGCGAGTTGTATCCCACCTGGTAAGCGATTTCGGAAAAGCTCAATTCGCCTTTCCTTATCAGTTCCACTGCTTGTTTAAGGCGGTATTTGCGGATGTAATTGTTCGGGGTTTCGTTAAACGTCGTTTTGAATTTGCGGTAAAGCTGCATGCGCGACAAGGCCAGTTCGTTTACCAGTACCGACATACAGAAGTCGTAGTCGGCGTAATGTTTCTGCATCAACTCTTCGATTTCCGCTTTGAACCGTCCGGATGCATCCGGTTTGGTTTCTTCATCCCGCTCGGGAGTGTCGCTTTCGGGCAGAATCAACGGGAAATAATAATCTACGTACGTATTTTCATCTTCTTTTTCCGATACGCACGGGTTTTCGGCAACCGGTTCGTTTCCGGCAGCGGGCTTTCCTAAACGGGTACGGAGGATTTCCCGGATTTCCCGGGTTTTCGTTTTGTTCATCAGGATAAAACGTACCCGTACCCGGTCGGAATCCGACGTGTTGCCGGATACCGAATCGAGTTTTACACACAAATCGCCTTGCCGCGGGCTATGGTCGAGTATCACGGCCAGGATAATGGAGAGGTCCATATCCACGGCCGAAACGTTGTAAACGATTTGCTGGTATTTGATGTCGAACTGTAGGTGGGTGGCGATTTTTTGCTTCTGGATGCGTGCGGTGTACGAGGTGATAAGCGATTGGAGATGGTTGCATATATCCGACAGTTTCACGTCGCGGTGCGCCAGCGCGTTCGTTTCCCGTTCGCTGTGCAACTGTTCTTCCAGCCGGTGTTCCGCTTGCCGGAGCTGCCGTACGGTTTTCTTTTTCCGGTAAAGCACGATGCCGGCCGCAATCAGCAACAGCAACAACACGCTTCCGGCCACCAGCGCTTCTTCTAACATGCGCTGCTGCTGCACGTACCGTTTCAGCAGTTCGGTTTTTCCGGTATGCAGCACTTCAATTTTGTTGGCATACTCTTGTAACACCAGGCTTTGTTGGTAATAGGGTTCCACATTGGCCGGCTCGATGAGCGTAAGAGGCAGTGAAATGTATTTCTGTACCGGGATTTTATTGATAATTTTCATCGCTACTTCGATGGCCTTGTCACCTCCCGTAGGGTATACGACCGAAGCGTCGAGCAGCCCGTTGCGTACCGCTTCTATGCCGCCGTCGTAACCCATCCGTCCGTCTACGCCGATAAACAGCAGGTTTTTTTTCAGGTTCATTTTCCGGGCTTCGTCCGAAGCAATCATCGCCATGGCGTCGTTAAAGGCATATACTGCGTCGACTTCTTGTAGCAAGTGCCGGTTTTCGTGGATAATCCGCCGGGTTTCGCTCAGGTCTTTGCCGTCGACGTCTTTCCCGGCGTCGATGGTTACCACCTCGATGTCGGGGCGGGTTTTTACGATTTGCAGGAAGCCTTCTTCGCGCTCGAAAGTAACCGACGACTTTTCGTATCCGCGAATCAGCAGGATACGGGCTTTTCCGCCGCCTAGTTGTTTCAGGGCGAACCGGGCGGCTATTTTCCCTACTTCCAGGTTGCTTGCTCCTACATAGGCGACGTGTTTGTTGGACGATAAATTCCGGTCGACCAGCAAAATCGGGATTCCCCCGAAATCGATCCGGTTAAAAGCTTCGACGAGCGCTTTGTCTTCGAAAGGCGAAATAATCAACAGGTCTGCTTTTTTTGCGATAAAGTAATGGATGTCGGCTATTTGCTGTTCTACTTTGCCGTTGGCATTGCGTATTTCGAGGCGGGTATTTTCATAGAAATTGATTTCCGACCGCATTTGCCGGTTCATTTGTTCGCGCCATTCGCCCCCGGTACACTGTGAAAATCCGATGTACACTTCAGGAGTTTGTTTTTTACAACCGCCACATACACAACCCAGGCACGCAACAAATCCTAACAAAACGATGTTTTTCATGATTCGGGATATGATTTAAAATAAAGATACGGTTTATTTCGGGTATTTCCATGTGTTTCCGGCTGCCGGTATAAAGGGCAATTTAAAAATTGTAACATTTGTAT
>JAJBTJ010000012.1 GCA_020860905.1 Parabacteroides sp.
GACAGAAAATCCCGATTAAGAGAGGCAGTAGCCAAACTTGTTTGGATAATGCCGAACGTGAGGGATTTATGCAAAAAAGGATGCAAAAAAGGTCAAGGGCTGACACCTCGCTCGCTAAAAATGGCACTCCACTCACTGAAGGCCCCGAACTCGCTTCGCTCAAACAGCGTGGCCTTCCGGGCGTTCACTCCGTACCATTTTCTTAACGCTCGTTCGCTAAGGCCCCTGGGTCCCATACGTAGTGGCCGGTACTTTTCGGGGCTGGGTAGGAAGATAGTTTGTTTGCTGTTGCAGCACGGGGTTTCTGCGAGGCTTTGGTTTCGCTGCGAATTGTACGGCTTATGGGGGCCGGCCTTGCAGGTATGGCCTAAAAAGGAAACCGCAAAAGTACAGCGCATGTAAACGCTGTGCTTTCGCGGTTCCGGGTCGTTTCCGTACCTGCAGGATTTGTTGACCACTGTGCGGGTAGCAGGCAATTACCAGTAATTTTTCTCCATAATCTCCCTCATCCGCGGCGAGCTATGTTCGTCGTTGTCGGCATATTGTTTCCGCAATTCCAGTAACTGCGCTTTCATTTCCCGGATGATACCCGCATACTGCGGGTCGTTGTAACTGTTACGGTCTTCGTACGGGTCTTTCTGCAAATCGTGGAATTCCCAGGCCGGAGTGGTAGGCGTTTCGTCTGAGCCCGTCGTGTTCAGCCGGTCGCCGTACAAAAACATCAGCTTGTACCGTTCGTTGCGGATACCCATGTGCGCCGGACGTATATCGTGATGCGTCCAGTACCGGTAATACATCTCCTTCCGCCAGTCGGACGGCGTCTCCCCCTTCAGGTTGGCTCGGAAGCTCGTACCCTGCACGCCGGCAGGCGCCCCGATGCCCGCATAATCCGCCAGCAGCGAAGCGAAATCCACGTTCAGGATAATATCCCTGTTACGCGTACCGGCCGGAATTTCTTTCGGATACCGGATTACGAACGGCATCCGGAGCGACTCCTCGTACATCATCCGCTTGTCGAAAAAACCGTGCTCGCCCAGGAAATACCCCTGGTCGGAAACATACACTACGATGGTATTCCGCGCCAACCCCTCTTCGTCGAGCATATTCAGCAACCGCCCGATATTATCGTCGATAGCCGCCCCACAACGCAGGTAGTCCTTGATAAACTTCTGGTAAATTTTCCGGCGCGCCGCCTCCTTCTCCATCCCCTGCGTAGAAAACGGAAGTTCCGGATACTGGCACCACCATTTGTCGGGCGCCTTCGAAGCCGTTTCCCAGCGCCACCCCAGGTTTTCCAGTTGGCGTCCCTCGAAAGCCCGGCCCGACTTTTCCGGCCCGAACTCCATCATGCTGGCCGGCTCGGGGAACGTAACCCCTTCGTATAAATCTTTCAGCCGTTCCGGATAATCCCACGGCTCGTGCGTAGCCTTGAAGTGGCAACACATCATAAACGGCTTCGTTTTGTCGCGGTTCTTAATCCATTCGATAGTGCGGTCGGTTACCAGGTCGGTCGAGAAACCCTCCACCGTTTCGCCCTGCTTCCCTTCCGAGTCGTCCACCCAGTTGGCAGCCGATTTGAATACCGGGTTCCGGTACTCGCCCTGGTCGTGGAAAACATAAAAGTAATCGAACCCGGCCGGCCGCTTCTTCAGGTGCCATTTGCCTATCAGGGCAGTCTGGTAACCGCCCTCTTGCAACGCTTTGGCGATGTTGGCGCTGTCCGGCGAAAGGCCGTCTTCCAATGAATATACACCGTTGAGGTGGCTGTAGCGCCCGGTGAGGATAGCCGCCCGGCTGGGCGAAGAAATGGAGTTGGTACAGAAACAGTTGTCGAGTACGCACCCTTCGTCGGCGAGCCGCCGGATGTTTTTGTTCTGTACGTATTGGCTCAGGATGCCGCCATACACCCCCCACGATTGTGAAGTATGGTCGTCCGAAAGGATAAACAGGATATTGGGGCGCTCGTTATCGCCCTGTTGTTTTTCGTTTTTTTCCGCATGGAGCGGCAGGCATACGGGCAACAGGCAAAGCGCGGCTGCCAGCGAGTTCGTTTTGTTGTTCATGATAAAAAGATATAGCTGTTTATGTGTACGAACACAAAGGTCGGAACTTTTTCCCGGGTTGCCAAAAGTTAGGGGGATAAAAGAAAAAGAGAACGTGCGGACCCGTGTAACCGGCAGGGTTCGGCCGGAAAGCCTTGTTGCCGCTACTTTCCTCTCTGATAGAATAAAATTACGAAAAGTACCGGTATGGAAAGAGGCTGAATCCGCCGGAAAAAACGTATCTTCGCCCGGAATCAAACCGATATGTACCATGGATAAAGAATTACCAGCCGACCAACTGGCATACCAGCCCTCGAAAGCATTTATTCGCGTAACCCCGAGCAACCTTCCCGGCGTGCAAACCTGCACGGGCGGCGTTATCCGGCGCCGTACCCTCGACATCGACGGGTTGGCCGAGCGCATCGTCGGCCTGCGCACCGAGTTCCGCCAGCAAACGCTCGTTACGGTTTTCCGCCTGATGCTCGACGAGATTTACAACGCCACCGCCGAAGGGTTCAATGTCGATTTCGGACTGGCCCGCACCGAAATAGCGGTAAGCGGGTGCTTCGAGTCGGAGATGAGCCCTTTCGACAAGAAGCGGCACACCCTCGTACCCCGCCTGTACCCGTCGCCCCGCCTCAAGCAGTGCGTGCGGCAGTTGCCGGCCGAGAACGTCTACCGCGAAGTGCCCGGGCCGCGTCCGTACCGGGTGAGCCTCGCCGGCGGGCCCTCCCTCCGCGGCAGCGACGAAGCGTTGAACCGCATCCCCGCCGGTACCCACCCGTTCGTTTCGGTATACGGCACCTCGCTGAAAATCGCCGGCGATTTGCCGGAAGTGGGGCTTACCGTGCGATGCGTGGAAACAGACGAAAGCTATTTCTTCCCGGCCGCCGGCCTGGCAGTCAATACCGGCCCGCACCTTTGCTTCGTTCCGCACTTCGCCTTTACTCCGGGCGAATGGGAAGTAACGGTGGCCACGCAGCTTTCCCCTTCACGTTGTTTATACAAGACCCTGCGCGTCTCCTCCCTATCCTTCCTTGTAGAGGAAGTGCATGCTACCTAGCATGCACCCTGCTTTCTACCTAGCATGCGCCCTGCACGCTACTTAGCATGCACAGTGCTTTCTACCTAGCGTGCACCCTGCACGCTACTTAGCATGCACTACCTACTCATTCCGGATGCAAAGCATGATTTGCCTTGTAACAGGCCGTGCACTCCGGAGTGCACGGCCTCCGCTGCATGTTCTTCAGCATAACCCCCTCTTTTTTCGCAGGAAAAAGTTGCACGTATGGAGATTTCCGTTTAATATTGCCGTTGTATTATTTATCAGACAAATCAGATTAGTCGTCTCATGCCGGCCCCGTGCCGGGGAAGGCGGCCGGCGAAGCGCCTTTTTCAGCCGGCGCCCTCCGTCCCGACCCGGTGGAGAGGCTGTTCCGGACGAGCCGGATACACGGAAAAACAAGTGATTAACGCATATACGATATGAAAATAGACACCCACCCCGTTACGTTGGTCGACCAGGTAGAAGACCGCTTGCTCACTTATTTCAAAGAAAAGGACTTGCGATGCGGCGACCCCGTGCCGAACGAAAACGCCCTGTCGGCCGAGCTGGGGGTAGCCCGGAGCGTACTGCGCGAAGCCTTGAGCCGCCTGAAAATGATGGGGCTCGTTTACACCCGTCCGCGGAAAGGGATGGTGATTACCGAACCTTCCATCCTGGGCGGAATGAAGCGGGTGGCCGACCCGCGGATTATGGGCGAAGACGCCCTCTTCGATATACTGGGTTTCCGCATAGCGCTGGAAATCGGTATCTCCAGCGATATTTTCCGGCACATCACCGATAAGGACCTCGACGAGCTTACCGAAATCGTACGGTTAGGCATCGTTTTCGAGAACAACGAGTATGCGCCGGTAAGCGAATCGTCGTTCCACACCAAATTGTACCAGATTACGGGTAACCGGACGATTACCCAGTTCCAGCAAATCATCCATCCGGTGATGCTGTTCGTAAAAAACAAGTTCCGGGATTACCTCAAGCCGATTAACGTGGAGCTGGCCAAAAACAACCGCCTCGTTACCCACGCCGATTTGCTGGATTACCTGAAACGGCGCGACGAAAAAGGATACCGTGAAGCAATCGAACGGCATTTCGAAGTATATAAGTTATTTATGGACCACCGCGATGCCCGGCGTAACGGCTGCGGGGCGCCCTCAGGCAAAACGATATAGAGGGGCGAAACGGGGAGCTTCGGTACCGGTGCCGCGGGGGAGCGCGGCGCCCGGAATGTAACCGGCGCCCCGGTTCGTTTCTCACTCGAATACGAATCTGATTTAAATGCAACTATGAGAACGTATGAACGATTGAAAGGCATGATTGCTGCCGTGTTTACCCCGATGGATAAACAGGGCAGGGTGGATTTGACGGTTATCGGCCGTTACGCCGCCCGGATAGCGTCGAGCCCCGTGCAAGGGGTATTCGTATGCGGCACCACCGGCGAATTCGCTTCGCTTACCGTCCGGGAACGGAAAGAGGTGTTGGAACAATGGATTGCGGCTGCCGCCGGCCGCTTCAAGGTGATTGCCCATGTAGGGCACGACTGCCGGCTGGAGGCGGAGGAACTGGCCCGCCACGCGGCGCAGGCTGGTGCCGACGGGGTGGCTGCGATTGCTCCGTCGTTCTTCAAACCGGCTGCCGTGGGCGATTTGGTCGACTTTTTCGTGTCTGTGGCGCAGGCGGCTGCCGAACTTCCGTTTTATTATTATCACATGCCTTCGATTACCGGGGTGTGCCTGCCGGTAGACCGTTTCCTGGCGGAGGGGAGGAAGAGAATCCCCAACCTGGCGGGAACCAAGTTTACCCACAACGACCTGATGGAGATGGGGGCTTGCCTCGACCTCGACGGCGGGGCGTTCGAAGTGTTGCACGGATTCGACGAGATGCTGGCGGCCGGCCTGGCGATGGGGGCGGTAGCCGGGGTAGGGAGTACGTACAATTATTTGCCCGGGGTGTATAACGGCATTTTCGAGGCGATGGAACGGGGCGACCTGAAGCGCGCCCGCGCTTGGCAGATGCATTCGATTCGTACCGTCGAAATCCTGGTGCGGTACGGAGGCGGCGTGCGGGCAGGCAAAGCCGTGATGAACCTGGCGGGAATCGCCTGCGGGGATTGCCGGGCGCCTATCCGTCCTTTTTCTGCGGATGAGTACAGGCAATTGCAGGAGGACTTGCAACGGATAGGTTTTCCTGGGTTCGGAGAAACAGAGGAGACGCCAGAAGATAAAAAATGGGAGTAGTTTATCCCTGTCCGTCTCCTCCAATCTAAGTTAAATGCGCTTCAAAGGTACTTAAAAAAATCCGGCCTGCCTATTTCCGGGCGGCAAATCTCCTTTCCTGCGTACGGTTTTTTATACGAGCTAACCTTACACAAGATACCGAAGTACGTGACAAAAAAGGATTTTAAAACAGTAGAGCGATAGCATAGCGGTACAAGTGGAAGAGCATCCGTTCGTTTACACCTCACTCTACCTACTCAGCCCTGAAAAGCACCGGCCACCTCGTATGGCCCCAGGGGCCTCAGATACTATCTTAAAAAGCAATG
>JAJBTJ010000290.1 GCA_020860905.1 Parabacteroides sp.
TCGACTTATTTTTATATGGATACAAAGATATGAGTGAGCGGAGTGCCATTTTTAGTGAGCGAGGTGTCAGCCCTTGACCTTTTTTGCATCCTTTTTTATGTCAAGATAAAAAAGGATGACTGCCGGTAGGCGCCGTCGGCAGACGCCCTCGCGGCGAGCGAGAAAAACTCGCCGAGGCAACGGTCCAAACCGCCCTGTATAGCAAAAAAGCCAGCTTTCGCCGAAAAACCTTTTCTTTCCTTTCGTTTCTTTCGGAAAAGAAACGAAAACCGCCGGTAGGCTCTCCCCCTATCCCCCAATCTCCTTAACGAAAATGCTGAAGTTCACAGAACCGTAAACACGATGTTGGGCGAAATAAGGCAACGAAGAGAAGTCGAAAGTTTTCGGATGCTCCATAACAAAAACGCCCCCCGCCTTCAGCAAATCCTTCTCCAGCACCAGCGAAGGAATATCAGGCAATTCTTCCAGCGCATACGGAGGGTCGGCAAAAATAAAGTCGAACTGCTCCGGGGCCGCCGACGAAAGGAAACGGAACACATCGCCCCGGACAAGCTGCAATACATCCGTACCCAACTCGCAAGCCACCTTCCGGATAAAGGCAGCATGCGCCGGATTCTTCTCCACCGCAACCACCTCTTCGCACCCCCGCGAAACCAGCTCGAACGAGATACTTCCGGTGCCCGCAAACAAATCGAGCGCCACAGCCCCCTCCAGGTCGATGAGGTTATTCACTACATTGAACAGGTTCTCTTTCGCAAAGTCGGTAGTAGGCCGTGCGCTGAAAGACTTCGGCACGTCGAACCGACGGCGCTTGTAAATTCCGCTTATAATTCGCATGAGGATACAATTAAAAGGTCGAGAGGCGCATACACCGCTTCGCTTCCCAGCAGATACGCCTCGGAAGGCGCTTCGGCAGGCGCCACGTTCCGGATATACTTACGCAACACCGTTGCGAGTTGCATCCGCATCTCCGGCGTTCCGGAAATAAACAGCCGGTCGGTTAACTGCGACAAATCCTGTTCTTTCCAGATATACAATATATAATACAAAATATCGTGGATATGTTCAAACCCGAAAGTATTGGCAAACAACAAGCTCCCTTGCCGGAAACAAAAAATATCCAGCCGCTTGGCATGCAGGTTCACATACATCCGGTTGCCGAGGCTGGTAGCGCCCGCCTTCGCCCAATACGAAAGCAACGGCGAAACGGCATGCATAAAATGCGGCGCGGGGAACGACCGGCAACAAAACTCGTACAATTTCTCTTCCACCCCGAATGCCACGGCAATCCCCGCCTTTTCCAACCTATCCGACAGGCATTTGGGTTGCGGAACGGAAAAATTGAACCGCATATACCGTCCGGCCTCCTGCGGGTCGAACAGCTGTAGCGGCACCAGCGTATAAGGAGAAGAAGCACAAACGATACGGGTATGTTTAAAAGGATAACCGAAGAACTCGTTTTCAAAAAAGAAGTTCTTAAAGTTATCCGTAAAAGGCGTGCTCCGCTCGAAAAGCTGCTCCCGGTAAAAGAAGGAGCCAGATTCGGACGGATTATAGGCAACAAAAGAAAGTCCATCCAGGCAAAGCCGGATGGACAATATGTATTTATCTGAATTATTTACTGTTAGCGTGTCGGGAACACTGATGGACATAACACAGGCGATTATTCCCAGTTACCGGCATAGTTGTTCACTTCGGTCAAAGAACCTACGCGCAACCCCGGGTAACGTTCCAGTTTTTCGGCCAGGTCGATGAGATTGGCAACCTGTTGCTTGTCGAGGTCGCCCAAGTACGTTTCGTAAGGAACGCCCGCTTCGAATACCTTGATGGTATAGCCGGAAGCCGACGTAATGGAAGCGGTATCCATCTTGAACTGTACGCCGTCAGCTACCGTAGGAACGAAGCGCAGGGAGTCGACATTGTAGTTGGGATTGAAAATCGTATCTTTGGCGATTACCCAGAAAGTATCACGCGTAATCAACCCTTTCTTTACGGCTTCGGCTTCGGTCATCCCTTTTTCCAGTTGCTCGTCGGTCAATACGCCTTCTTTAATTACGAACGGAAGCTTTTTTTCTTTCAGGAATTTAATCAACTCGTCGAAGTTCGCTGCATGTACTTTATGGCGGTTCTTATACTCGATCTGCGCTTTCCGGATATCGATCAGGCGGCTTTTGATAAGCTCTTCGCGCATGTCCTTCGTTTCGTTGAATTCTATAGGCCCCATAATGCTCCTATAACACATGTAAGCTAGCACCACGGCCGCTGCGACTAACAAAATCTTAAATGTAACTTTCATGGTTCGTATCGTTTTTTTAGTTTATTTCGTCTGGCAAATTTAAAAAAGAATATTTAATACGCTACCTTTATCGCGAAATTTATTACAACCAAAATGATAAATAGCTATTTAAGTCGCCAAATTACGCAAAATTTCCCGTATAATCCGACGGACGACCAGGATTTTGCATTAAATAAGCTGGCAGACTTCCTCCTTTCGCCCGAAAAGGATTCGATTTTACTTTTGAAAGGTTACGCCGGCACCGGAAAAACATCGCTTGTGGGCGCCCTCGTAAAAACGATGAACGACTTCCGGCTCAAGGCCGTATTGCTGGCACCCACCGGCCGGGCCGCGAAAGTTTTTTCCGGTTATGCCGGGCAGCAGGCGCTTACCATCCATAAAAAAATATACCGGCAGAAAGCGTTCGCGAACGAGCCGGCAGGCTTCCTCCCGGCCGATAACCTGCACAAAGACACCTTGTTTATCGTAGACGAGGCGTCGATGATAGCCAACGACGGGTTCGACTCGCTTACCTTCGGCTCGGGGCGCCTGCTCGACGATTTGATACAGTACGTTTACTCGGGCGAGAACTGCCGCCTGATTCTGATGGGCGACACGGCGCAGCTTCCGCCCGTGATGCAGCCGGAAAGCCCGGCTTTGAATGCAGCCCTGCTGAGCGGGTATAACCTGCAAGTGGAGGAAATACAGCTTACCCGGGTGGTGCGCCAGAGCGAAACGTCGGGTATCCTGTTCAACGCCACCCGCCTCCGGGACGCGTTACGGAACAACGTAGTGGAAATCTTTCCCAAGCTCCGGCTGGAAGGATTCGCCGATATACGGAAGGTTCCGGGCGACGAGCTGATAGACGAAATCGCCTCGGCCTATCATCGCGACGGGATAGAGGACACCATGATTATTACCCGCTCCAACAAACGGGCTTCTATTTACAACAACGGTATCCGCAACCGGATTCTCGACCGGGAAGAAGAGTTGTCGACAGGCGACCGGCTGATGGTATCGAAAAATAACTATTTCTGGACGCAGCCTTACAAAGAACTCGACTTCCTGGCGAACGGCGAAATACTGGAAGTGCGCCGCGTACGCCGCAGCGCGGAACTGTACGGGTTCCGTTTCGCCGACGTGTCGGTGCGCCTGCAGGATTACGACCTCGAGATGGACATTAAAATCATGCTCGACCCGCTGCAATCCGAAGCGCCGGGCCTGACCAAGGAGCAAAACGACCGGCTTTTTTACTCCGTGTTGGAAGATTATGCCGACGTACCGGGCAAAGCGGGCAAGATGAAAAAACTAAAAGCCGACCCGTACTTCAATGCCGTACAGGTGAAATACGCGTATGCGGTAACCTGCCACAAGGCGCAGGGCGGCCAGTGGAAAAACGTTTTCCTCGACATGGGCTATATCACGGAAGAGTTGCTGGGCGAAGATTTTTACCGGTGGCTGTACACGGCTTTCACCCGGGCCACGGAACGGTTGTTTTTGGTAAACTTACCCAAAGAATTCGAGGAACCGGCGACGAAGTAAAGCAGACGTATCCGGGCAACCGCTGCTTACCCCTCTTTTTTTTCTTCCGGATGTGGAAATATAGAAACGAAAGAGCAGGAATCCCGATTTTTTTGTATGTTTGCTTCTGTATAGTAAAAGGAATACTCCCTTATGGTGCATAAAGAAAAAATAGATTACTTGCTGCTCGACGTGCAAAACCTGGAAACGATGATTGCCGGGATGCGGGATGCGGAGCTTTACCCGGCTTCCTTCTTCGACCAGTCGTTCGGGCTGGCCCGGAAAATACTGAAGGAACTGAACGCGCTGGAAGCGGCGCAAGTAGAGCTTCTGCGCAAGCAAATGGAAGTGCATGCGGCAGCTCTGCAAGACTTACCTCCTACTCCGTCGCCTACGGAGTTACCGGTAGAACCGGCACCTACGTAAGTAGCAGCCCCCGGAAGCAAGAGCCCGGACGAAACGGCAACGCCGGTACAGGAACCGGAAGAAAATACCTGCCCGGAAGAAAAAGAAAAAGTAACCGGCGCGCCTGCGGCCTCCGCAGCAAGCAGCCTCCCGCTCCCGCCGGAAACTGCAGCCGCACCGGAAAAAAGAGCGAATCCCAACTTATCCGTCAACGAGATACTGGAAAAGCGTAAACTCGCGGATTTCAGGAAAGCGTTCAGCCTGAACGATCGTTTTTATTTCCGCCGGGAGCTATTCAGCGGAAACGAAAGCCGGATGAACCAGGTAATCGAGCAGTTGAACGGTTTGTCGTCGTACGACGAATCGATTGCGTACCTGAAGTCGGAACTGGATTGGAACCTCGACGACCAGGCGGTAGCCGATTTCGTTAAACTGATTGAAAAACGTTTCGTATAAGCCATGGTAGCGATGGGGAAGCTCAGCGTAGTGCCTACGCCGGTAGGAAACCTGGAAGACATGACCTTCCGCGCCATCCGGGTATTGAAGGAGGCCGACCTGATTCTGGCGGAAGATACGCGCACCAGCAGCGTTTTGCTGAAACACTACGGGATAGAAACCCGGACGCAATCGCACCATAAGTTCAACGAGCACCGGACGGTGGAACAGCTCGCCGCCCGGATGCTGGGCGGAGAAAGCATGGCATTGATTTCGGATGCGGGCACGCCGGCCATTTCCGACCCGGGATTCATGTTGGTACGCGAATGCGTAAAGCAGGGGGTGCCGGTAGAGTGCCTGCCGGGTGCTACGGCTTTCGTGCCGGCGCTGGTGGTGTCGGGATTGCCGAACGATAAATTCTGTTTCGAAGGCTTCCTGCCGGTAAAGAAAGGGAGGCAAACCCGGCTGAAAGAACTGGCGGAAGAACCCCGGACGACCATTCTGTACGAGTCGCCGTTCCGGCTGTTGAAAACCTTGTCGCAACTGAGCGAGTACCTGGGTAGCGACCGGGAAGTATCCGTTTCGCGGGAAATTTCGAAGAAGTTCGAGGAAACGGTGCGGGGTACGTTGGAAGAAGTTATTTCCTATTTCACGGCAAACGAACCGAAAGGAGAGTTTGTTATCATCTTAGCAGGCTTAAATAAAAAGGAAAAAGAGAAAGAAAAAGAAGATTAATTAAAAACGACAAGAACATGAAGAAAGCAGTATTAGCATGTGTTTGTACGGTGATGTTGGCCTCCTGCGGACAGAATTCGACCGATTATAAGCGGCTGAAGGCGGAAAACGATTCGTTGAAACTGGAAAACGTAAAAACGACATCCGAACTGAATGATATGCTCGCCACCCTGAACGAGGTGGAAACCAATTTCCAGTCGATACGGGACGCGGAAAATTACCTGCAACAGCAGGACAATGCGGAAATGACTCCTTCGAGCCGCGAACAAATCAGAAATAACATGACGCTGATTACCGAAACGTTGCAAAAGAACAAGGAGCAGATTGCCAAGTTGCAGGAGCAGCTCAAGAACAGCAATATCCGGTCGTCGTCGCTGAAAAAGACTATCGACCGCCTGTCGGCCGAACTGGACCAGAAAACGACGATGATCGTGGCGTTGCAGGAGGATTTGGCGAAGAAGAACATCCGCTTGCAGGAGCTCGACGAAATGGTGACCAGCCTGAACGAGGATGTGGAGAACCTGTCGGTGGAAACGGCGGCCCAGAAAGAAAAACTCGGCCAGCAAGACAAGGAACTGAATACGGTTTACTATTGCTTCGGCACGGCGAAGGAGTTGAAAGACCAGAAAATCCTGAGTGGCGGCGGTTTGTTCGCGAAATCGAAAGTATTGCAGCCGGGATTTAACAAGGATTATTTCCTGGCGGTGGATATGCGCGAGGTAACGGAGATTCCGTTGTTTGCCGGGAAGGCGTCGCTCAAGTCGTCGCATCCGGAAGGGTCGTACGAGTTCGTAAAAGACGAAGACGGCAACCTGACGCTGAAAATACTCGACCCGAAGTCGTTCTGGAGCATCGGCAAATACCTGGTGATCGAGGTGAGTTGAGTATGTACAAAAGTTTGTTTATCGACCTGGACGACACGCTCTGGGATACGTATCACAATAACAAGGAATGTCTCGAAGAATTATACGGCGACTACCGGTTCGACCGGTTTTATCCGTCATTCGAGGCATTCTTTGCCGTTTATTTCCCTAACAACCTGCGGCTGTGGGACGAATACCGCCGGGGAATTATCGACAAGCCTACGCTGATTGTGGAGCGGTTCCTGGGGGTGTTGCGCCCGTTCGGACTGACCGATACGGCGTTTATTTTAAAGATGAACGACGATTTTCTGCAACGCACTACACTGAAAACCCGGGTGGTGCCGGGCTCGTTCGAGTTGCTGGAGTACCTGCGACCGAAGTACCGGTTGTATATTCTATCGAACGGGTTCCGGGAAGTACAGGAGCAAAAGCTGCGGAACGCGGGGTTGGCTCCTTATTTCGACCGGATGATTTTGTCGGAGGATGCGGGCATTAACAAGCCGCACAAGCGGATTTTCGACTACGCGCTAATCAATACGAACTCACGCCGGAAGGATACGCTGATGATCGGCGATAGCTGGGAGGCCGACGTAGCAGGCGCCCGCGGAGCGGGTATCGACCAATTGTGGTTCAACCCGGAGGGGTTGCCGGCGCAAGGATTCGAACCCACATTTACGGTACGGTCGTTAAAGGAAATCCGAAAGATAATATAAGATGGCTCTTAAAAAACTTTCGAGGGAAATTCTTCAAATTAAAAAGCACGGGCCAACTGAATGGATAGCATGCTACGCTTTTATATCTTTAAGGAGTTCCCTTAAAACTAAGGTTTGACAGCCCGAACGGGAATAATCCGAACGAAAAACACAAGATAAAAACGGTATCCTTTTTTATAAAAACGATTCGTTCACCGGATTTATTCTTTTTTATGCTGAACGAAAACCAATTTTATGTGGATAAAAACTGTATCCGCAGTACTGCGGATGTTCGTCCGCAGCCTGCGGACGGACATCCGTAACTTAAGGACGGACATCCGCAAGCTAAGGATACAGTTTTCATTACCATGAACAGAGAAAAAGAACAGCCTGAAACCGGGTTTATCCCGGTAAGCGGGAAAAAAGTTCCTACTTACTGAAATTCCGGATTTATTTACTGAGTATCCTTTTTCACTACCCCTTTTCCCTGTAAAATGGAAAACCGGAGGCTCTTATAAAGGATGAGAGGAACGGTAAACCAGCTTCCCGCCAACAAAGGTGGCATGAATAGTTATATCGTTGTCGAAGAGGATAATATCGGCATCCTTGCCTTGTTGGAGAGTACCTTTTTCACTGTCGATTTTCATAATGCGGGCAGGCGTGGCGGAAGCCATTTTTACGGCGTCTTCCAGGGGAATGCCGGCTTCGTTTACCAGCGTGCGGAGCAACCGGTCGGCGGTAGCGATACTGCCGGCAAGCGCCGAGCGGTCGGACAACTTGGCTACGCCGTCTTCGATAATCACGCGCGGGTCGAAACATTTTTCTCCGGCAGCGCCTGCGCCGGCGGCACAGCAATCGGTTACCAGCGCCGTATGGTCCGCTCCTTTGAATTTATGTACCAGCCGGAGAACGGCCGGAGGCAAATGCACGCCGTCGGCAATCACTTCCACGCTCAACCCGTCGATAAGGTAAACGCTTTCAATGGTCCCTTCCCGTTTGAACTCACGTTGCTTGTGTACACCCTGCATGGCGTTATAAAAGTGGGTTACATGGGTAAAGCCAGCTTCATAGGCGGCTTGTACCTGTTGGTAAACGGCGTCGGTATGCGCCAGTGACACCACGACACCCTGCTCGGTAGCATACCGGGCGAAATCGAGGGCGCCCGGCAACTCGGGGGCGGCGCTCCAACGCTTGATACAATCGGTATACGCCAGCATAGCGCTGTACTCGGCCGGCCGGGGCAAGGTGATGTAGCGCGGGTCTTGCGCTCCTTTGTAAAGAGGGTTGATGTAGTTTCCTTCCAGGTGCAGCCCGGGCATGGCCGCACCGTTACAAGGGAGTTTTTTCACCTGCTCGAACACGTTGAAAGCCCGGTAGAACACCTCCGGAGGCGCCACGGCGAGCGTGGGATACAAGGTAGTGGTTCCGTGCGCCGCATGGGCTTGGGCAATGGCGACGAACGCTTCGGGGGTCGTTTCAAGAAAATCATGCCCCGCCCCTCCGTGCACATGAGTGTCGATACAGCCGGGTGCGACGTACATACCGGCGGCATCGAAGATAACGGCGTTCGGAACGTCGACAGGGGCATCGGTAATCTCGATAATCTTACCGCCACTAAACAGAAGCGTTCCGTTGTTCAGAATGCCGGAAGGGGTGATAATGCGGCCGTTACGGATTTGATAATACCGGTTTTCCATCGTTTATTCGGTTGGGGGTACAAGAATGCTGTTCCGGACTTTCCGGTCTAACGAATTGTAGGTAAACCGTACGGTCGGGGCTTCCGTTGCGCTCTTCGTAACGGCATCCGAAACGGTAAAGGAAGACCGGCCTCTTATCAAGTTAAGGGCAGTTCCCAACAAATATTCCTGCTCATCGCCTAAAGGATACAACGGATAGGGAAAACGTATATCGTTATCTACCAAATAATCAGGCATAAACCCATTTTCATAGTCTGCTTCATTCTTCACATTTTGAATTCTCAGCGTAATCGGATGCAGTAAATAACCATAATCGTCGCCTGTGCCATATGTTTCTGAACCTACAGTCTTTCCGATTGTCTTCGTTCCGATTAACCGGATATTTTCTCTTCCCATATAGGGAATCAGGCAATTGATAACCGCTTCCGAAGAAGAAGCCGTTTGCTGCCCGGTCAATACATACAATCTTTTCAAATTCAGATTATTAGACGCAACCTCTTTCTTTTCCAAGAATTTCAATTCCCGGGCTTCGTTCTGACGCTTATCATTCGGTATCATTTTACAAAATGTTTTACCCAACGCACTTTCCGGAGCCAACAAAGACGATAATAACTGAGCACAGGTAACCAGCCCTCCTCCATTAAAACGCAAATCGAGTACGAACTCCTCCACCCGCTGGTTTTTAAACCGGGCGAAAATCTCTTTCATCCGGGTATTGTAGGTTACATCCTTCGTATTCTCCTCGTCCGGACCGGCGCTGAAATGGTTGTAAACCAGATAGCCGATACGCTTGCCGTATTGCGTATAAACCGTATCCAGCAGGAAGGGCGTATCCTCCACCTCACGCGCAGCCGCAATCCGGATTTGCCGGTCGGGCACTAAGCCATCCTCTTTTTCGCTATATTTCCCGAGAGACAAGGTTACTGCCACTCCGGACGACAATTCGGTAAAATCCGTAATATTCGGCGTATCGCTATTCACACCGATAATCCAGTCGCCCCGTTTCAATCCAGCTTCCGAAGCAGGCGAATCGGGCAATACATACAGCACCCAAGCGGCATTGATTTTCTGGAAAGAATAGCGAACCCCGTTTCCCAACGCATATTCGAACCCGTATGTAGAGTTCACGTTCGAGCCGGCTTTCGTGGCCTCTTCTTTCTTCTCTATAGTAGAGAAATAATGGTGCGAGCCGTTCTTGTCTTTGCCGTCTTTCGACGAAAGCAACGAAGTAAAGAATGTTTCCGGGGCGGTATAATAGTTCAGCTTTCCTTTATCGGGCATATCGTCGTACCATAAATAGTCGCTGCGCAAAGTCTTTTCAATCCACTCGTTCACTTCCTTGTCGGTAGCCTTCAGCCCGGATTTGCCCGTATCGTCGTCGGGTTGGCAAGCCGTTAACACCAGCAGGCACACGCACCCGATATAATACCCTCCAAACTTACACATCTTTTTCATATTCCATTCGTTTTTATACGCATCCAAGAAATTACCGCACCGGGCAAAAAGACAAAAACACAAACACGGAAATGCAACGCGGGTAAATAAAAACTACCGGCGCTGCGCCTCCGTGTCTCTGTGTTCAATCCGTTCTACGCCCGCTCCGGTCGGGCTCTCTCTGCGTCCGGTACGCAAAGATAAATCATATCTTCTTCTCTATAATCGCCTGAACAACATTTAAGATATAATCACCCAGTTTTTCACACTCGCCTACCATATCCATGTAGTACACCCCGACCTGATAATCATACTTCTTGTTGTTGATGTCTTCGATGTTGTGTACCTTGAGCTGGTTGCGGTAATTGTTAATTTCGTTTTCAATGTTGTACGACTGGTTGATGTCTTCGGGCACCACCTCCTGCTTGTGCAGGATTTCGTTCATGCGTACCAGAGCCTCGTCTACCAACTCCAGCATTTTATCCATATTATGGTTCTGTTCTTCCGTAAAGTCGGCTTTAAATTCGTTGCGACGCTTGATACTGCGCGCCAGGTTGTTACAGGCATCCGCAATGCTTTCGATTTCGGTTACGGCGCGTAACATCGTACGGATTTCGTCTTTACTTTCCGAACTCAACCGCCCTTCCGATACGAACGACAGGTAGTTAGCGATTTCTATCTCCATGCGGTCGCTGATATTTTCGTATTTCTCCACCCGGGAGTAGGTTTTCAGGAAAGCCTCTTCGTTCTTTTCGTAGAGCAACTCTTTTACCATGTGCAACATACGTGACATCCGGTCGCCGTATACGGCGATTTCTTTTTTCGCCTGCATCAACGACAGCTCGGAAGTGGAGAGCATACCGGAAGAAATATACCGCAACTGGAATTCTTCTTCCTCGGTTCCCTTCTTAGGCTTGATAATAGCGGAACAAACTTTTACGTACCCTTTCACGAACCAAATCATAATGAATACGTTCAACAGGTTGAACACGGTATGGAACAACGACAAGCCGTACGAAACGGATACCTGTAACGACAGCAGTTGTTTCTGCAATGCGATAAGGTGCGGGTCGGTAAGCGTGATTCCCGGGGTGGTAATTTCATTAATGGTCTGCGCATCCAACGTACCCAGGAAGCTCATCATCTCGTTCGGGTCGCCCGGCCCGTAATTGGTTACGATCCACGCAATCATCCGGGTAAAAGGATAGAAAAGAATCAGCACCCAGATGACGCCGAACACATTGAACATCAAATGGGCGATAGCGGCCCGCCGGGCGGATATATTGGCCGAGAAAGCGGCGATATTGGCCGTGATGGTGGTACCGATGTTTTCACCTAACACCATGGCGGCGGCCATTTCGAACGGAATCCAGCCTTTGGTACACATAATCAGGGTAATGGCTACTGTAGCGCTGGACGACTGGACGATAATGGTAAGTACGGAACCGACAAACAAAAACAACAAAATGGAAAAGAATCCCATCGAAGTACATCCTTGCAGGGTGGAAAGGATTTCCGGATTGCTCTGCAAATCGGGTACCGACGATTTCAGGAAATCGAGCCCCATAAACAGGAAAGCGAACCCCATCAGGAACTCGCCCCACGACTTCCGCCGGCTCTTGCCGGAAAAGATAAGCGGAATACAGATACCGATAAGCGGAAGGGAAAAAACGCTGATGTTGACCTTGAATCCGAAAAGCGAAATAATCCAGGCCGTCACCGTGGTTCCCACGTTCGCTCCCATAATCACGCTGATGGATTGGGCAAGCGAAAGCAATCCGGCGTTAACGAAACTCACCACCATCACGGTAGTAGCCGACGAAGACTGAATAAGGGCGGTAATCAGGATACCGGTAAGCACGCCGGTAAAGCGATTGGTAGTCATGGCCGAAAGGATGGAGCGCAGTTTATCGCCGGCCACCTTCTGAAGCCCTTCGCTCATTATCTTCATTCCGTACAGGAATAAGCCTAATGACCCTACGAGCGTCAGGAAATCAAAAAAAGAATAGTCCATTTAAATTTCGTTTAAGGGGATTGTATATCTGGTAAAATTCCTAACTTTAGGCTGCAAATATAGGGAAAAGCAATCTGTAACACAAACGAAATATGAAAGAAACGATAACTATCTTTTGCAAAAATACGCATACCTCCCGCGATTTTCCGATAGGCACCACCTTGCTCGACATTTACAAGGGATTCGGCTCGCCGTTGCCGCACAAGCCGATGAACGCCCATGTAAATAACAAAGTGGAGGGATTGGCATTCCGGTGTTACTATCCGAAAGACGTGGAGTTTTTAGATTATACCAACCATTCCGGTTTACGCGCCTACGTGCGCTCGCTGTGCCATATCTTTTCGAAAGCCGTGAGCGACGTGTTGCCGCATGCCAAGTTGTACCTGGAGCATCCGGTTTCGAAAGGGTATTATTGTGTTATCCATAACGGGAAATCGGTTACGACCGAGACAATCGGCAAGATAAAAGAGCGGATGCAGGCGATTATCGACGCCGACCTGCCGTTTCGCCTCCGCACCTGCCGCACCTCCGAGGCTGCCGCGCTTTTCCGTTCGCAGGGGTTGGAAGACAAGGCGCTGCTGATTGAAACGGCCGGGATGCCCTATACTTCGTATTATGACCTCGACGGCAACATCGACTACTTTTACGGCACCCTGGTGCCTTCGACCGGGTTTATCGGCCTGTTCGACATCGTGCCGTACTTCGACGGCGTGCTGCTGCGAATCCCCAAGCAAACCGACACGCACGAGCTGGAGCCAGTTATCCGCCAGGACAAGATGTTCGAGGTGTTCAAAGAGCACCTTACCCTGCAACGTACGCTGGGACTGAATTATGTGGGCGACCTGAATCTCGCTACCGCTTCCGGGCATACGACCGATATCGTAAAGGTATCGGAAGCGATGCAGGAAAAGTCGATTGCCAAGATAGCCGAGGAGATTGCCGGGCGGTACCAATCGGGGGCGCAGATGGTGTTGATTTCGGGGCCTTCCTCGTCGGGAAAGACAACGTTGGCCAAACGGCTGAATATCCAGTTGATTACCAACCTGCTTTATCCGGTCAGCCTGTCGCTCGACGATTATTTCCTGAACCGGGAGGATACGCCGCTCGACGAGCACGGCGAATACGATTTCGAATCGTTGTACGCGCTCGACTTGCCTTATTTCAACAACGACCTGAAACGGATTTTAGCGGGCGAGGAAGTGGAGTTGCCTTCGTTCGACTTCGAAACCGGGAAACGGGTGTACAAAGGGAAGAAACTGAAGATGAAGGAGAACTCGGTGCTGATTATCGAAGGCATCCATGCGTTGAACCCGGAATTAACTTCGATGATTGACGATTGTTATAAATACAAGATATACGTGTCGGCGCTTACCTCCATTTCGCTGGACAGCCACAACTGGATTCCGACGACCGACAACCGGTTGCTGCGCCGGATTATCCGGGACTATCGTTTCCGGGGCTATTCGGCGAAGGAGACGATTGCCCGTTGGCCCAGCATACGGCGGGGCGAGGATAAGTGGATTTTCCCCTACCAGGAAAACGCAGACGCGATGTTCAACAGTGCCATGATTTACGAGCTGGCGGCTTTGCGCCGGTTCGCAGAGCCGATTCTGATGGAGGTACTGGAAGACGAGCCGGAGTATGCGGAGGCTTTCCGGCTGCTACGGTTCCTGAAGTATTTCCGGTATATTCCCGACGAGGAACTGCCGGCCACTTCACTGTTGCGCGAGTTCTTGGGAGGGAGCAGTTTCCGGTACTGACGAGGAAATACAAACACAGAAACACGGAAACTAAGAGCAAATAAACCCGGCACTCCCTTGCGGGCAGCCGGCCCCCTTTGCACAACAACCGGACGGTCGGTTCCTGCGGTAACGGCCGCCGGGTACACCATTTTAAACAGACGATTAAAGAAAGGAATATATGAAATTCGAAATTTCGTCCGCTTTCGCTCCGACGGGCGACCAGCCGGAAGCCATCGCTTCCCTGTCGGACGCATTAAAAAGCGGCGTACCGTACCAAACCTTACTGGGCGTTACCG
The DNA here is from genome assembly GCA_020860905.1 of Parabacteroides sp. Lineage (GTDB taxonomy): Bacteria > Bacteroidota > Bacteroidia > Bacteroidales > Tannerellaceae > Parabacteroides_B. The sequence goes on from JAJBTJ010000290.1 coordinate 14,110, forward strand.
GCTCGGGCAAAACCTTTACGGTAGCGAACGTTATCCAGGAAGTGCAGAAGCCTACCCTGGTGCTGAGCCACAATAAAACGCTGGCTGCGCAACTCTACAGCGAGTTCAAGAGTTTCTTTCCGCACAATGCGGTGGAATATTTCGTATCGTATTACGACTATTATCAGCCGGAGGCTTACTTGCCGACCACCGATACGTACATCGAGAAAGACCTTTCCATCAACTCGGAGATAGAAAAGCTGCGCCTCCGGGCGACGGCTTCGCTGCTTTCGGGCCGGAGGGACGTAATCGTAGTTTCGTCGGTTTCGTGCCTCTACGGCATGGCCGACCCTACTTCATTCGCCGCCAAGGTAACGCGGGTGGAAAAGGGCATGTCGATTCCGCGGGACGAGTTGCTTCGCCGGTTCGTCGGGGCGAACTATACCAACAATAAGATAGAGTTCAATCCCGGCAGTTTCCGCGTAAACGGCGAAACGGTAGATATTTTCCCTTCGATAGAGGGCTACGACGGCATTGCGTACCGCATCGAGTTCTGGGGCGACGAAATCGAACGGCTGGCTACGTTCGACCCGCAAACGGGCAAGGAAATCAACGAAACGGACGTACTGAACATCTATCCCACCACCCTGTTCGTAACCACGCAGGAGCGTATTAACCAGGCTGTGAGCCAAATCGACCTGGATTTAGGCCAACAGGTGCGGTTCTTCCAGGAAATAGGCAAGCCTTACGAGGCGAAACGGCTTCAAGAGCGGGTGACATTCGACCTGGAAATGATTCGGGAACTGGGGTATTGCTCGGGAATCGAGAACTATTCACGTTACTTCGACGGACGGGCGCCCGGCGAACGACCGTTCTGTCTGTTAGACTATTTTCCGGACGATTACCTGACGGTAATAGACGAGAGCCACGTAACCGTTCCGCAAATCCGCGCCATGTACGGGGGCGACCGCGCCCGGAAACAAAACCTGGTGGAGTATGGCTTCCGGCTTCCGGCGGCTATCGACAACCGGCCGCTCACATTCGAAGAGTTCGAGTCGCTCACCCAGGCAGCCATTTATGTGAGCGCCACTCCGGCCGACTACGAGCTGATTAAGAGCGAAGGGGTGGTGGTAGACCAGGTAATCCGGCCGACCGGGTTGCTCGACCCGGTAATCGAGGTGCGTCCCAGCCTGAACCAGATAGACGACCTGATGGAAGAAATCAACCAGCGCATCGCTTCGAACGAGCGGACGCTCGTAACGACCCTTACCAAACGTATGGCGGAGGAGTTGACTTCGTATCTCACCCGGATGGGGGTGCAATGCGCTTACATCCACTCGGACGTGGATACGCTGGAGCGGGTGCAGATTATGGAAAATCTGCGGAAAGGGGTCTTCGACGTGTTGATTGGCGTAAACCTGTTGCGGGAAGGGCTGGACTTGCCGGAGGTTTCGTTGGTGGCGATTATCGACGCCGACAAGGAAGGATTCTTGCGCTCACACCGCTCGCTGACGCAAACAGCCGGACGCGCCGCACGGAACGTGAACGGGAAGGTGATTTTCTATGCCGATAAGATTACCGACAGCATGCGGAAAACGATGGACGAGACGAACCGGCGCCGCGAGAAGCAGTTGGCTTACAACGAAGCGCACGGTATTACGCCGAAGCAAATCGTCAAGAACTCAGACTCGGCTCTGGTGCCGGGCTGCACGCAACCCGAACCGTACGCGTACATCGAGCCGGAACCGACTGTAGCCGCCGACCCGGTAGTACAGTATATGAACCGGACCGACCTGGAGAAACTGGTAGAACGTACCAAGAAGCAAATGATGGAAGCCGCAAAGAAGTTAGAGTTTATCGAAGCAGCCCAGTTTACGTGACGAACTGATTAAATTGGAGACGTTACTCACCCAAAAGGAACCTGTCTAAACTAAAAAGTTGATACAGGATGCACCGAACCTGTTAGACAAAGCGCTAAAGAGAAAATAAAAACATAAAAATACGGAAACACAGAGATTTATAGTAAACGACTATTCTCTCTGTATTTCCGTATCTTTGTGTTCTATTCTATTTCTTATTCTTTGCAAATCCGGCAACCGGCGCATTTCGCCAGCTCTCCCCGAAACCGTTTTTCCACCAACTGATGCAACCGGTCGCGAAGCGCCTCCAGCCGTACTCGGTCGATTACATCGCCGGTAAACGCCACCATCAGCAACATACGCGCCTCCTCTTCGGGAATCCCACGGCTACGCATATAAAACAGGGCGTTCTCGTCTAATTGGCCCGTCGTCATACCGTGCGAGCACTTCACGTCGTCTGCATAAATTTCCAGCTGCGGCTTCGAATACATCCGTGCCCCCCGCGCAATACACAAATTCCGGTTATTCTGGTAAGCCGTGGTTTTCTGTGCACCCGGCTTTACCAAGATACGCCCGCTGAAACTGCCCACTGCCTTGTCGTCGAGCACATATTTGAACAATTCGTCGCTGTGGCAATGCGGTACTGCATGCGTGATATGCGAATAGGTATCTACTTGCTGTGCCGTATCCGAAACTGCCATGCCGCTCAACGACGTTTCGGCATATTCTCCGTTCAGCCGGATATAATAATTATTACGACTCAGGCCGTTCGTCAGCGTAATGCCGTTTACCAGCACGTTCGAACCGGCCGCCTGTTCCAAGAACAGCGACGAGAACCGGATGGTATGGCTTCCCGTTTCCTCCAGTTCGTAATAATCGAACTGCGCCTCTTCCTCGGCAAAAATTTCCACTACCTGCGTAGCCAAGAAATCCGTTTCGTCGTCCATCGCATGGTCGCACACTAATAATTTCGCCTGCGCCCCTTTCCCGATAATCACCAGCAAGCGGCGGTTCAGCAACAGGTTCACATTCGAGCGAAGGATATTCACCAACTGTACCGGCCGTTCCACCGATACCTCGTCGGGTACATACAGCACAAACCCGTCCTGCGCCATCATCGTATTGAATGCCGTCAACCCGTCGACGGCATACAGAGCCGCCTTAGTATAATACCGTTCCGCCACTTCCGGATAAGCCGTCGCGAAATCGTTCAGGCTACCCACGAACACCCCTTCGGGCAGCGGCGCTTTCGGCATTTCCTTCGTATAAAACTGGTCGTTTACCATAAAATACAAGCTCGTGGAAAGGTTCGGCACGTCGCACCGGAACACCTCGTACGGGTTTACCGGAAATGCGAGCCGGCGGATATTGATACCCCAATCCGGCTTAAAAGCCTCTTCGATGTTCGTATATTTATACTCTTCCGAGCCGAAAGCCGGGAAGCCCGACTCCCGGAACCTTTCGAACGCCGGCTGCCGGTGCTTGTTCAGCAACGCGGCGGACGGCGCGCACAAGGCTTCGTAGTCGGCCTGGAAGATGGCTTCGTATTGTCGTTGTATATCCGTCATAATCTCAGTCGATTTCTTTCTTAATCCAGTCGTATCCCTTCTCTTCCAGCTCCAGCGCCAGCTCAGGACCGGCTGTTTTTACGATACGCCCTTTATAAAGCACATGCACGATATCGGGCTTGATGTAGTCGAGCAACCGTTGGTAATGCGTAATCACGATAGCCGCATTCTCGGGCGTGTGCAGCTTGTTCACCCCGTTGGCCACGATGCGGAGCGCATCGATGTCGAGGCCGCTGTCGGTTTCGTCGAGAATCGACAAGGAAGGCTCGAGCATAGCCATCTGAAAAATCTCGTTGCGTTTTTTCTCACCACCCGAGAAACCCTCGTTTACCGAGCGATTCGCCAGCTTGCTGTCGAGCTCCACCAACTGCCGCTTCTCACGCATCAGCCGGAGGAAATCGGTAGCCGGCAACGGCTCTTCGCCCTTGTATTTGCGGTGTTGGTTCACAGCCGCCCGCATAAAGTTCACCATGCTTACTCCGGGAATCTCCACGGGATACTGAAAACTGAGGAAAAGCCCTTCGCAGGAACGCTCTTCAGGCGACAAATCCAACAGGTTTCTCCCGTGGAAAACCACCTCGCCCTGTGTTACCTCTACCGCAGGATTGCCTACCAACGCAGAAGCCAACGTACTTTTCCCGGAACCGTTCGGCCCCATAATCGCATGGATTTCGCCCGGTTTTACCGTCAGGTCGATTCCTTTCAATATCTCTTTGCCATTGATGCTGGCATGTAAGTCTTTTATCTTTAACATACTCTTCAAATCTTCTGTTTATCTCTCGTCATTCTATCCGTTCTTTATCCCACCGAACCTTCCAGCGAAATCTGCAACAACTTCTGCGCCTCCACGGCAAACTCCATCGGGAGCTTGTTCATCACCTCCCGGGCATAGCCGTTCACAATCAGCCCCACGGCTTCTTCGGTAGGGATACCGCGCTGGTTGCAGTAAAACAATTGCTCCTCGCTGATTTTGGAAGTAGTAGCTTCGTGCTCGATTACGGCCGTTTCGTTCTGGATGTCGGCGTACGGGAACGTATGCGCCCCGCAATGGTCGCTCAACAGCAAGCTGTCGCATTGCGAATGGTTCCGCGCATTCTCGGCACGTGGCGAAACCTTGACCAGGCCCCGATAACTGTTCTGGCTGTGTCCGGCGGAAATGCCCTTCGACACAATCGTACTTTTGGTGTTCTTACCCAGATGAATCATCTTCGTACCCGTATCGGCTTGCTGGTAATTGTTCGTTACCGCCACCGAGTAAAACTCGCCTACCGAGTTATCGCCGGCGAGGATGCAACTGGGATACTTCCAGGTAATGGCCGAGCCCGTTTCTACCTGCGTCCACGAGATTTTAGAGCCATATCCCTTGCACAAGCCGCGCTTGGTTACGAAATTGTAGATACCGCCTTTACCCTCCTTGTCGCCCGGGTACCAGTTCTGCACGGTCGAGTACTTCACCTCGGCCTGCTCTTTGGCTATAATTTCCACAATAGCCGCATGGAGCTGGTTCTCGTCGCGCATCGGCGCCGTACATCCTTCGAGATAACTGACGTACGCCTCGTCGTCGGCCACAATCAAAGTACGCTCGAACTGCCCCGTGTTGGCCGCATTGATACGGAAATAGGTAGACAATTCCATCGGGCAGCGCACCCCTTTCGGAATATATACGAACGAACCGTCGCTGAAAACAGCCGAGTTCAACGCTGCAAAAAAGTTATCGCGGTACGAAACCACGCTTCCCAAGTACTCCCGTACCAGGTCGGGATGGTGCTGTACCGCTTCGCTGAACGAGGAAAAGATAATCCCTTTCTCGGCCAATGTTTCCTTGAACGTCGTTTTCACCGATACGCTGTCCATCACCGCATCCACGGCCATGCCGGCCAGGTGTTTCTGCTCTTCGAGCGGAATGCCCAATTTGTCGAAAGTTTTCAACAGTTCCGGGTCTACTTCGTCGAGGCTTTTAGGGCCGTCGTTTTTCTTCGGGGCAGCGTAATAAATAATATCCTGATAGTCGATAGGCGGGATATTCAAATGCGCCCACCGGGGCATTTCGAGGGTGAGCCAGTAGCGGAACGCTTTCAACCGGAAGTCAAGCAACCATTCCGGCTCGTTTTTCTTATAGGAAATCAAACTGAACACCACCTCGCTCAATCCGCGGAGGATTACTTCAGTATCGATATCGGTAACGAATCCGTACTTGTACTCGCTGCCGGTCACCTCCTGGAGTATATCATTCGATTCTTGCATATAGCGCTTTTTACAATTATAAAAAAACAAACACCTCCCGACTTTTGTTTATCATACTTCCACCGTACGGGAAGGCTGTCGGGGAGCCTCCTGCCGGTTATCGGGAACAGGCAGGTATTTCCGAAATCCCAGGCAGGGAACAAGGCCGGAACCACGCTTTTGATACCGGCGTACAGCCGCGACTCGGTGCGTGTTTTCCCGGAAAGCAACGCGGCTTTCGGGTCGATTACGTCCCATACGTTCAGGAACAGGCTTAAAAACAAAACCATCGTCAGGCCGCCGAACAAAGCGCCGAACAGATGGTTCAGTATTCCCAGCGGGGTTATGTCGATGAGTTTGTGCAGCAGAACCGCCAATAGCATGCACCCGGCGAAAACCAGTGCAAATCCGAGCACATAGCTCACTACCGGTAAGGCGGAAACCGGAAACCAGTCCAGCTTTACCAGGTAGATACGGAGCCAGTCGCCCGTCCGGGCAGCGAACATCAGCCCCACCACTACGGCTATAAGCGAAACAACCTGTTTGACTACTCCGTCAAACAGGCCTTTCACCAGTGCGATTCCAATCAGACAAACGCATGTTATATCCAACCAGTTCATTACAATTTTTTCTTCACTTCCGTTTCCTCGTACGCCTCGATTACGTCACCCACCTGTATATCGTTATAGTTGGTGATGTTCAAACCGCACTCGTAGCCGAAAGCCACTTCCTTCACATCGTCTTTAAACCGTTTCAGCGAACCTAACTCGCCCGAATATACCACGATACCGTCGCGGATGAGGCGAATCTTGTTCGACCGCTTGATTTTTCCTTCTTTCACCATACAACCGGCCACGGTACCCACCTTGGTAATCTTGAATACCTCGCGCACTTCCACGTTGGCTGTTATTTCTTCTTTGATTTCGGGCGATAGCATACCCTCCATAGCCGATTTCACGTCTTCGATGGCATCGTAGATAATGGAGTACAAGCGGATTTCGACCCCTTCCTTTTCAGCCTGGCGGCGAGCCTGCTGCGAAGGACGTACCTGGAACCCGATAATCACGGCATTCGAAGCGGCTGCCAACACAACATCCGATTCCGAAATCTGCCCTACCGCCTTGTGGATGACATTCACTTGGATTTCTTCGGTGGAAAGACGAATCAGCGAGTCGGACAATGCTTCCACGGAACCGTCGACATCGCCTTTCACGATAACGTTCAATTCCTGGAAATTGCCTACCGCGATACGGCGGCCTATGTCGTCGAGCGTCAGCATCTTCTGCGTACGCAAGCCTAACTCGCGCTGTAACTGTTCGCGGCGCGTAGCGATTTCGCGGGCTTCCTGGTCGGTTTCGAGAACATTAAAAGTATCACCGGCCTGAGACGCACCGTTCAAACCGAGAATCAAAGCCGGTTCCGAAGGGGTAGCCTGGTCAATGCGCTGATTCCGCTCGTTAAACATCGCCTTCACACGGCCGTAATGTGTACCGGCCAGGACGATGTCGCCCGTTTTCAGCGTACCGGTTTCTACCAGTACGGTCGACACATAACCGCGCCCCTTGTCGAGCGACGACTCGATGATAGAGCCGATGGCCCGCTTATGGGGATTGGCTTTCAAGTCGAGCAAATCGGCTTCGAGCAATACCTTTTCGAGCAATTCCTCTACGCCTACTCCTTTCTTAGCCGAGATTTCCTGGCACTGGTACTTGCCGCCCCATTCTTCTACGAGGTAGTTCATATTGGCCAGTTCTTCCCGTATCTTGTCGGGGTTCGCCCCCGGCTTATCTATCTTATTAATAGCGAATACCATCGGAACTCCGGCCGCAGAAGCATGGTTGATAGCCTCGATAGTCTGAGGCATCACGCTGTCGTCGGCAGCCACGATGATAATCGCGATATCGGTTACTTTGGCGCCCCGGGCACGCATGGCGGTAAACGCTTCGTGTCCCGGCGTATCGAGGAACGTGATACGGCGGCCGCTTTTCAGCTTCACGTTATAAGCGCCGATATGCTGGGTAATTCCTCCGGCCTCGCCGGCAATTACGTTAGCGTTCCGGATATTGTCGAGCAACGAAGTTTTCCCGTGGTCGACGTGTCCCATCACGGTTACGATAGGAGGCCGGGAAACCAAATCGGTTTCATCGTCTTCCTCGTCATCGGCACCGATGGCCTCCACGACATCGGCACTCACATATTCGGTTTGGAAGCCGAACTCGTCGGCTACGATATTGATAGTTTCCGCATCGAGCCGCTGGTTGATGGAAACCATGATACCGATACTCATACAGGTAGCGATTACCTGTGTAACGGGTACATCCATCATATTAGCCAGGTCGTTGGCCGTAACGAACTCGGTGAGCTTCAGGATACGGCTTTCCATTTCCTCCTGCACCATCATATCCTGCTGGCGCTGCGAAGCCGCCTCACGCTTGTCGCGACGGTGCTTGGCCGCCTTTACGTTCGTTTTGCCCTTGTTGGTAAGGCGCGCCAACGTTTCTTTAATCTGTTTCTGTACATCTTCCTCGCTTACCTCGGCCTTGACGGGCTTCTTCAAGCGTTTTTTATTGTCGTCTTTCCGGGGCGGATTCGGACGAGCATTGGTACCGGCCGTTTTTTCGATATTGACTCGCTCTTTGTTAATCCGTTTCCGTTTCTTTTTCCCGTCGGCACTCTCGCCCGAAGCATCGGAGGCTGCCGGGGCTACCGGTTGCCCGGGAGCTTTATGCACCTTCTTCTGTTCGTTCTGCCGTTTATCTTCCCGTTCCCGGCGACGTTCTTCCTTGGTTTTCTTTTTCGGACGCGTAGATTGGTTCAAAGCATCCAGGTCGATTTTACCGGTTACTTTGATATTCGATTCGAACTTCGGGCTGTTCAGCCTGAAAATCTCCTCGCCTCCGCCTACAGGCGAAGCGGCTGCTTCCGTGGCTTCTCCCGGAAGGTTATTTGCTGCGGCACCGGGTTTCTCACGCTCCGTAGCTACCGCCTCCGGGCTGGCCGGAGCCATTGCTTCCGGTTTTTCCTCTTTCTTTTCGGGGGTGTGTACTTTTTCCACTTGTTTTTCTTGGGGCACTTCTACCGGTGCAACAGGCTCCTTCACAGGGGCGGCTTCGGCTACAGGAGCGGTTTCGGCAGGCACAAGCGCCTCCGGTTGCGGTTTTTCCCGTACTTCGTTTGCCGCCGGAACAGGCTGTTTCACTTCCGGCATTTCTGTTTTCTTATTATGTCCGTCCAAATCAATACGGCCTTTGGTAACGATTTTCGGCCTGTATTCTTCCGGTACTTCTGTTCGGATTACCTGTTGAGCCGCCTTTTTTTCTACCGGCGCCTCTTCGGTTGCGGCGGTTTCTTTCTTCTTATCCCGGCGCATCCGGTCGGACGAGAACCGTTCGCGTTCGCGCAATTCGCCTGCAAGCGTATCCCCGCCGAACTCTTTTACAAGCAAAGCATACTGTTCATCACTGATTTTCGTATTGGGATTGCTCTCAACCGTAAACCCTTTCTTCTGCAGGAATTCTACTATCGTAGAGATTCCCACATTCAAATTTCTTACTACTTTTCCTAATCTTATGGACATATCTAACTTTGCGTAAAACTTTATTCTTCTTCAAATTCAGCAGACAGTATCTTCAATACTTCATCCACCGTCGTTTCTTCCAGGTCGGCCCGCTCGATAAGCTCTTCGCGCGACAGCGCCAGGACATTCTTAGCCGTATTGCAACCGATGTTCTTCAAGGCATCGATTACCCACACGTCGATTTCATCGGAAAATTCGTCGAGGTAGATATCTTCCTCGTCGACCCCTTCGATGTCGCGGAACACATCGATGGTGTACTCCGTAAGCATACAAGCCAATTTAATATTGAGGCCGCCTTTTCCGATGGCAAGCGATACTTCCTCGGGACGGAGGTACACCTCGGCCCGGTGCTCTTCCTCGTTCATCCGGATAGACGAAACGCGTGCGGGGCTCAACGCCCGCTGGATAAACAGCGATGTATTGGCGGTATAGTTGATTACATCGATATTTTCGTTGCGCAACTCCCGCACGATGCCGTGGATACGCGAGCCTTTCATTCCCACACAGGCGCCTACCGGGTCTATCCGGTCGTCGTACGATTCGACCGCCACCTTCGCCCGTTCGCCCGGGATGCGGGCAATCCGCTTGATGGTAATCAGGCCGTCGTTGATTTCAGGCACTTCCAGCTCGAACAACCGCTGCAAGAAATCGGGCGATGTACGCGACAGGATAATCTTCGGATTGTTGTTCACGTTATCCACCCGCGCCACTACGGCCCGTACCGTTTCGCCCTTGCAATAAAAATCGCTCGGTATCTGTTCCTGCTTGGGCAACAGCAACTCGTTTCCGTCGTCGTCGAGCAGCAGGATTTCCTTTTTCCATACCTGGTATACCTCGGCGGCTACAATCTGGCCTATCCGGTCTTTATATTTGGCATACAGGCTGTCTTTCTGCAATTCGAGTATTTTCGAGGCCAGCGTTTGCCGCAGGTTCAGAATCGCGCGGCGTCCGAAATCGGCAAAGAACACTTCGTCGGTTACTTCTTCGCCCGCCTCGTACTCGGGGTCTATTTTCTTGGCTTCCGAAAGCGCTATCTGCAAATTCGAGTCTTCCAGCTCCTCATCGGGCACCACCACGCGGTTGCGCCATATTTCGAAATCCCCTTTCTCGGGATTGATGATAACATCGTAATTTTCGTCGGTACCGAACATCTTGGCGATTACGTTCCGGAAAGATTCCTCCAGCACGTTAAACAACGTGGTCTTGTCTATGTTTTTAAGCT
>JAJBTJ010000004.1 GCA_020860905.1 Parabacteroides sp.
TCCGTAGGTTCCGTAGAGAGCATATTAAATGTAAAGAAAATCGTCGAGGCCGAAGAAGGCCCGGTAATCGTCGTGGTATCCGCCTTGGGCGGCATTACCGACAAGCTGATTTCCACTTCGAAAATGGCGGCAGGGGGCGATGTGGGCTACGAAAAGGAGTTTTCGGGCATCATCGCACGGCATCTCGGCGTAATCGAAGGCGTGATAGCCGACCGGGAGAAATGTATGGACGTGCAGAAAAAAACCATGACCCTGCTCGACGAGCTGGGCAATATCTTCCGCGGCGTATACCTGATTAACGACCTGTCGTCGAAAACTTCCGATGCGATTGTAAGCTACGGCGAGCGGATTTCGTCGATGGTGCTTTCGAATGTAATCGAAGGAGCCGAATTGTTCGATTCGCGCAAGTTTATCAAAACGGTGCGGCAGTTCAACAAACACATCGTCGATTTCGAAACTACCAACGCACTGGTGAAAGAAACGTTCGCCCGGTTGCCCAAAGTGGCGCTGGTGCCGGGATTTATCTCGTCGAGCCGCGAGAACGGCGAGATTACCAACTTGGGGCGTGGCGGTTCCGATTATACCGCTTCGATTCTCGCGACGGCGCTCGATGCCGATGTGCTGGAAATCTGGACGGATGTCGACGGCTTTATGACGGCCGACCCGCGGGTTATCAACTCGGCTTACGTAATCGACCGCCTTACCTTTACCGAAGCGATGGAATTATGTAACTTCGGCGCCAAGGTGATTTACCCGCCCACGATTTACCCCGTTTACCATAAAAATATCCCCATCCGCATCCGGAACACCTTCAATCCGGAAGCGCCGGGCACGTATATCTCGCGCGAACCGGCACACGGGCAGGGGAAAGCCATTATCAAAGGCATTTCGTCGATTAACGATACCTGCCTCATTACCGTGCAGGGGCTCGGTATGGTAGGGGTTATCGGCGTGAACTACCGGATTTTCAAAACACTGGCCAAGAACGGCATCAGCGTGTTTATGGTATCGCAGGCCAGCTCGGAAAACAATACCTCGTTCGCGGTGCGGAATGCCGACGCGGAGTTGGCTGTGCGTATCCTCAACGAAGAGTTTGCCTTGGAGCGGGCGCAGGGCGAAATCAGCGACATGCAGGCCGAATCTGACCTGGCTACCGTGGCCATCGTAGGCGAAAATATGAAGCGTACGCCGGGTATCGCCGGGAAGTTGTTCGGTACGCTCGGCCGGAGCGGTATCAGCGTTATCGCGTGCGCGCAGGGAGCCTCGGAAACCAATATCTCGTTCGTTATCAAGTTGGAGCATCTGCGTAAGGCGCTCAACTCCATCCACGACTCGTTCTTCCTGTCGGAATATAAGGTACTGAACCTGTTCGTTACGGGTATCGGTACGGTAGGGGGCAAGCTGCTCGAGCAAATCCGGAGCCAGCAACCCATGCTGATGGAAAAGAACGGCCTGAAGTTGAATGTAGTGGGCATTGCGGATGCGGACCATGCCATTTTCTGCCGCGACGGAATCGACCTGAATACCTATAAAGAAAAGCTGCAAACCGAAGGAATGCCTACCTCGCCCGAGTTATTGCGTGACGAAATCCTGGATATGAACATCTTCAATGCCGTGTTTGTTGATTGTACGGCCAGTCCGGCGGTAGCCGATTTGTACGAAACGCTGCTGTCGCACAACGTGTCGGTGGTAGCGGCCAATAAAATCGCCGCTTCGTCGTCGTACCGCAATTATGCCAACCTGAAAGAAATCGCCCGTCACCGGGGAATCAAATACCTGTTCGAAACGAACGTAGGAGCCGGCTTGCCGATTATCAACACGATGAACGACCTGCGTAACAGCGGCGACCATATCCTGAAACTCGAAGCAGTGCTTTCCGGAACGCTCAATTTTATTTTCAACACCATCAGCGCCGACATTCCGTTGAGCCAGGCTATCCGGATGGCGAAAGAAGCGCGGTACTCGGAACCCGACCCGCGTATCGACCTGAGCGGGAAAGACGTAATCCGCAAGTTGGTTATCTTGGCGCGCGAGGCCGGTTATCCGGTAGAGCAGGAAGACGTGGTGAAGAACCTGTTCGTGCCCGACTCTTATTTCCAGGGTTCGCTCGACGATTTCTGGAACACGATTCCTCGGTTGGATGCCGAGTTCGAAGAACGGCGCCGGAAACTGGAGGCCGAAGGGAAACGGTTCCGCTTCGTGGCCCGCATGGAACGGGGCAAGTGCGAAGTGGGGTTGCAGGAGGTGGATTTGCACCATCCGTTCTACGACCTGGAAGGAAGCAACAACATCATTATGATTTCGACCGAACGCTATAACGATTACCCGATGATTATCAAAGGGTACGGCGCGGGAGCCGATGTAACGGCCGCCGGGGTGTTCGCCGATATCATCTCGATTGCGAATATTTAGTAAAGCGTATGAAACACATTATTATATTAGGCGACGGCATGGCCGACGAACCGGTCGATGCGTTGGGAGGCAAAACGCCTTTGCAGTATGCAGCGACGCCGTACATGGATTTGCTGGCGGCCAACGGATGTACCGGCCGGCTGCAAACGGTTGCGCCGGGTTTTCATCCGGGCAGCGAGGTAGCCAATATGGCGGTGTTAGGGTATGATTTGCCCCGGGTGTATGAAGGGCGCGGCGTGCTCGAAGCGGCCAGCATCGGCGTGGAACTGCAACCGGGCGAACTGGCGATGCGTTGTAACCTGGTGTGTATCGAAGGGGAAATCCTGAAGAACCATTCGTCGGGCCATATCTCCACGGCCGAAGCCGACGAATTGATTCGTTTCCTGAACGAGCGGTTAGGCTCGGAGCAGGTAAAATTTTACACGGGCGTGTCGTACCGGCACCTGCTGGTATTGAAAACCGGCGACAAACGGCTCGACTGTACGCCGCCGCACGACGTGCCGCTCCAGCCGTTCCGTCCGCTGCTGGTAAAGCCGGAAGCACCGGAGGCCGAAGAAACGGCCGCTTTGTTGAACGACCTGATTCTCCGTTCGCAGGAGTTGCTGAAAGACCATCCGGTGAACCGGAAACGCATTGCGGCCGGCAAAGACCCGGCCAACAGCATCTGGCCTTGGTCGCCGGGGTATCGTCCGGCCATGCGAACCATGCAGGAAATGTACGGTATCGGCTCCGCCTCCGTGATTTCGGCGGTCGACTTGATTCGCGGTATCGGCGTATATGCGGGCTTGAAGGTAATCGAAGTGGAAGGTGCCACCGGCTTATACGATACCAATTACGAGGGGAAAGCGGAAGCGGCCCTGAAAGCGCTCGAAACCGACGATTTCGTATACCTGCACGTGGAAGCCAGCGACGAAGCGGGGCACGAGGGGGATGTGGAGTTAAAGGTGAAAACCATCGAATACCTCGACCGTCGGGCGATAGGGCCTATTTATGAAGCGACGAAAAACCGGAAAGAGCCGGTGGCGATTGCCGTGTTGCCCGACCATCCTACGCCCTGCGCTATCCGTACCCATACCGCCGAGCCGGTGCCTTTTGTGATATACAAACCGGGATGCGAGCCGGATGCCGTACAGCGGTTCGACGAGTTTTCCGTGGCGAACGGCAAGTACGGCGTGTTAAAGGAGGATGAATTTATCCGTATATTCTTAAACGATTAAAAAAACAGATAACCGATGAAATACTACAGTACGAACGGGCAAGCGCCCGCCGCTTCGCTCCGGGAAGCCGTCGTAAAAGGGCTGGCCGGCGATAAAGGGTTGTATATGCCCGAGCGCATCGGCCGGTTGCCGGAATCTTTTATCCGGGAAATGAAAAACCTGTCGTTCCGTGAAATCGCCTGCCGGGTGGCCGATGCGTTTTTCGGCGACGATGTGGAGGCGGATACGTTGAAAGAAATCGTATACGATACGTTGGCATTCGATACGCCGTTGGTCGAGGTAACCGGCCGTATCTATAGCCTGGAGCTGTTTCACGGCCCCACGCTGGCCTTCAAAGACGTGGGCGCCCGGTTCATGGCGCGCCTGCTGGCTTATTTTATCCGCAAGGAAGGGCAGGCAGACGTGAACGTGCTGGTAGCTACCTCGGGCGATACCGGGAGTGCGGTGGCGAACGGCTTTTTGGGCGTGCCCGGTATCCATGTATACGTGTTGTATCCGAAAGGAAAAGTGAGCCGGATACAGGAAGCCCAGTTTACCACGTTGGGGCAGAATATCACGGCGCTCGAAATCGACGGTACGTTCGACGATTGCCAGGCGTTGGTAAAATCGGCTTTCATGGACCGCGAGCTGAATGCGCACATGAACCTGACGTCGGCCAACTCGATTAACGTGGCGCGGTTCCTGCCGCAGTCGTTTTACTATTTTTACGCGTATGCGCAACTGGACAGGCTGGGATTGGCCGGCGAAACGGTGTTCTCCGTGCCGAGCGGGAATTTCGGAAATATTACGGCCGGTTTGTTCGCCCGGGCGATGGGGCTGCCGGTGAAGCGGTTCGTGGCGGCTAACAACCGGAACCGGCTGTTCCTGGATTACCTCGAAACGGCGCGGTATAGTCCGCGTCCGTCGGTTGCTACGATTGCCAATGCCATGGATGTGGGCGACCCGAGTAATTTCGCCCGGATTCTGGATTTGTACGAAGGCTCGCATCCGGCGATAGCGGATACGGTGTCGGGGTACAGTTACGACGACGAAGAGATAGGGGAAACGATTAACCGGGTGTATAAAGAAACGGGTTACCTGCTCGACCCGCACGGAGCTTGCGGCTACCGGGCGCTGGAAACATCGCTCGCCGGGAAGGAAACCGGTATTTTCCTGGAAACGGCTCATCCGGCCAAATTCCTCGAAACGGTACAGAACATTACCGGCGAAGAGGTAGAGATTCCGGTAAAATTGCAACAGTTTATGCTGGGAACGAAACAATCGGTGGAATTACCGAAAGGGTTCGAAGCATTCAAAGCGTATTTGCTGGAAAAATAAAAGCGGAAGAAGGGCGTGCCTTGTCAGAAGCAAGGTAGCCGTGGCGAAGCTGAAAGGAAAGAAACGCCCCGGAACAGGGGGGAAATGTTCTGCCTGTCCCGGCAACGGGTTTGCCAGCCTATTTCGAATTACGGCAAAGGCAATCGGTTCAGACTAAACCGGTTGCCTTTGCCGTTTTTCTTTACCATTCATTCAACATACGTAACAAAAATTGATTTCAAGCAGCACAACAGCAGCATAAAGAACCGCACAAAAGGAAGAGTCCCATTCTCTTACCAGCCTCCCCCTACCGAACCTTGAAAAACACCGGCCACATCGTATGGCCCCTCGGACAATGAACATTAAGCAGCACGGCTGAAAAAGAGCGTTAAAAAAAGCCATGCTGTCTGAGCTTATGCAGGTAAGCGCCTTGGGGACTTTTAGCGAACGAAGGACGGGATGTAGCGAAACAAACGTAGCCCTTGACCTTTTTTGCTTCGTTTTTTGGGTCAAGCCCAAAGTACATGACAAAAATTCTTCTTAAACAGAACAACAGAAAAAAATCAGTTTGCTTACAAGCCTCTACCTACCGAGCCCCGAAAAACACCGGCC
>JAJBTJ010000300.1 GCA_020860905.1 Parabacteroides sp.
TTATTAACACCAATTGGTTTGCGTTTGCTACTAAATAGTATTATGTTTGCATTGTCAACCGATTGGTATCGCTATCGAAAACAAAGGTAACAAAACGGGGGGTGACAAACAAACGTATCGACAAATTAAAAAACATACCGATGAATACGAATTTCAGGCGAGGGGTTTTTTGCATGGCTTACGAGCTGGCGAAAGTTACCGGCAAAACATTCGAAGTGTGCCTGGCGAAAGCGTGGGCATTGTACCGGCTGAAATGCCGGATGCGTATCGGCACCGTATCGTTTGCTTACTAAAAAGCCGACGGTACGCTACGCAGGGCAACGGGTACCCTGCGGGATGTGGGGCGCCTGGTAAAAGGCTCGGGCCGCAGCACTTACCGTACGCTTCGGTATTTCGATACCGACAGGGGGGAGTTCCGCTCGTTCAGGATAGAGAATTTTATAACAACTTATTAACCTTGCCTGTATGCGGTAGGTCTCTTGTGCGGGGTGGTAACGGCCGTGTGCTTACCGGGCGGGTTGGCGGGTATACATTAATTATAGTAAACTACGGAAGGATATGAAAATTCATTTTGTAACGCGTATGCAGCTTTGTTTCTGCCTGGCTTTTGCCGGCTTGGCTGTTCTTTGCTTTGCCGCTTCTTTTTATAACGCTTGGCACGTGCCGACCGGTTGTTTGAGCGCGGTAATGACTGTATTGGCTTATAAAGAAAAAAACTGGAACTGATTAAATAAAACGGATATGGAAACGAAAAGTATCGACTGTATGTCGAAAGAGGAATTGGTAGAACGCATTATTTTCCTCGAAGGAGAACTGGAAAAGGAGCAAAACGATTCCGACGAATATTACGCTTGGTGGAAAGAGGCGCGGGAAATGTGCCTGGTAATCGAAAAAAAGATGCAGGCGTTCAAGGCACTGGCTGCGCTCTTGTAGCGGTGTGGGAACAGGCGGGTGCCCGAGCTCCGCCGGGAGATAAATCGAATAAAACAGGGAATTATGGAAAGAAATACCGTGAATAAATACATCGGGCGGCAGTATGCCCGGTGGCTGGAATATGCAAGCTACCAGTGTGCGCTTACCGGAATGGCGGGCGAGGCGGCAGACGTGCTGAACGAAGTGTTGCTGATGCTGCTCGAAAAACCGATTCGTTGGGTGCAACAGTTGCTGGATACTCCGCATGAGAGCTATACGGAGCTCGATTTCTACGTGTTGAAAATGATTCGCTACAATACGTCTTCTGTTACGTCGCCTTACCAGCATCAATACCATAGTTGTCCGGTGTACGAAACAGTTAACCTGAGCCAGCTCGAACTGGCAGACGAAAAGGAGGAAGAGGTAGACCGGGCAAACGAAATCCTGGAGCAGTTCCGGTTGGTACGGGCAACGTTCGAGGAGATGAAATTATCGGCGTTCGCCCGGAAAGTGTTCGAATATCGTTTCATTTTAGGCGAGTCGTTAGCTTCATGGCCGGGCAGGGAAAATATGGAGTGTTTGTATAAAACCTACAACCGGGTAAGCAATCGAATCAAAAGGAAGCTATTCGGCGACCTGGATGTAAGCGCCGGTGCCGATTCCGGCCGGACGGATGCCGGGAATATAGCATATCGGAAAGGCTGCCGGATGGGGCAGGAAACAGTGATGAATAAGTAAAAAAAGCGGGGGAACGACCGACGGACGGAAAAAGGGGAAAAGAAATGGCGCCTGATTTTTTCCCGGTCTGCCGTCCGGCGGGTAATGTGTTACGCAGGCTTTGATGCCTGACGATTTCCTCCGGTTTAGTTGGTTCCCGTAGGGCCGGAAGGTCCGAATCTCTCGACGAAGCCGGTAAACGGGCTTCGGTTATATACATAGAATAAATAAGTAGAAAAACAAAATTGAAAAAAGTTATGGCAAACGAAAGAAGTTTAGCAGTCGACATCAAGTATTTAGGCGTAGGTAATCCCGGCGACGGCGTACCTGCCACCACGTATGTGCAGTATCCTACCATTCACGAAGATTCGGTGGTATTTAATTTTAACGAGGCTACGCAGGTGAACTTCAAAGCGATGGGGATGGGCGACCCGTGGGCGATACTGAACAAAAAAGGCGACCCTTCGAGCATCGAGTTCGCTATTCCGTCGCCTACGGCGGCCGAGATGGAAACGTTTTGCGGAGGTACTGTAACGGGCGATAAATGGGAAGCACCGGTATCGACGCCTTCCATTATCAAGAGCTTGAAGCTGCAAACGGCCCCTTATGAAGGAAAGTATACGGAATATGTCGTTTCGAAGGCCTCCATTTCGGCGCGTATCAGCCAGGCGCCCGGCAGCGAGCAAACGGATTTGCTGTTGGTGAAAGCTACCATCCTGACGCCGGTTTCGGCGGCTGGCGAGCAGGGCGCTCCTTTCAGCCGCGAAGTGAAAGCCGTGGCCGCACCGGTAGAGCCGGCGGAATAACGGTACAGGTAAGTCGAACAGATGAAGCCCCGGTGAACTGCCGGGGCTTCGGTTAAAAATCAAAAAAACGATATGGGCGTAAAGCAGATAATTAAATCGGAGTGCGACGTGATTGCGGATGGGCCGGTTAGGATACCTTTCGACTTTAGCGATTTGTCGTCTCTCCCGAAAGGGAAGAAGGTGGGCGATTCTATTGTATTGTCTCCTTTGAAAACGCGTACGTGGTACAAATTGAAGCCGCTTCTTTTGTCGATCGAAAAGGAAGATGCCGAAAAACTTCTTTCCCGGAAGAACGGCGAGTTCCATCTGGAGGCGATGGCAGTGGCGGCTAAATACGACGAGTTGTTGCTGGATGTGGTTTGCATCGGTATCCATAACAAAAAGGGCGACCCGCCCCGCTGGTTCCGCGAGGTGTTGAAAGATAACACTACCTGGGAGGATATTTATATCTTGTTACATGTGCTTTTTTTCCGGTTGTTCCATAACCCTTTTTCCAACTCTATCACACTCCTGAGGAATGTGAGCCCGCTCGACGAAGAGGAGATGATAGCCCTTCGGAACAACCTGGCGATGTGGACGGCCCGATAAGCGCCTTTATGTTTTGCTGCATCGTAAACGAGGCGCTCGGGTATACGCACGAGGAGGCGCTCGATAGTAGCTATGTAGTGCTGTTGTCTTTGCTGCGCGAGCATGCTTTTATGGTGAACAGGCGCAACAAACTTTTGTACGGCGACCCGGGTCATGTGCCGGACGGCGATTGCAGGGAAGTGGTGGATTTCACCACCGGAAAACCACGGCGGGTAAAGAAAGTCCGGGCGTTTTGATGGGAATAAAACCACCCGCCCCGGGGCTATATTCTTGCCGAATTTATATTTTAAAAGAAAGAAAGTATGGGAATTATAAATAAAAACCAGACATTGTATTTAGCTACAGGGCTGGATACAACCGGTTTATATAAAGGAAGCCAAAAAGCACTGGAAATTATCAGGAAAATGGCCTCTCAAATTACTTCGCTGGATATATTTGGTGAAAAAGGGATTGATATGGGAAGGATATTTTCTCGTATGGTGGCAGATGTATATACATTCGAGAAAGAGTTCCGCAAAAATATGTTAGAGGTAGCTACTGTCTCGGCGGAGGTGAGTGGAAATATGAACGAAAATGTAAACCAGGTAGTGGAACTTACCCGACGGATTCCTGTTTCAGCTTCCGATGCAGCCAAAGCGCTTTATGAAATTGTTTCGGCCGGGTTTGACGGAGCAGATGGGATGAAGATTCTCGAGGTGGCTACACAGGCGGCAGTAGGCGGATTTACAGAGGCTACCGCTGCTGCAAATGTAATTACTACGGTGCTGAATGCGTATGATATGTCGGCAAATAAGGCGGAACAGGTTTCCGATCAATTGTTTGCTACTATCCGGTTAGATAAAACGTCATTCAAGGATTTGAGTAGCAGTATGGCGGAAATTGCACCGGTTGCAGCATCTTACGGGGTGGAGATAAGCCAGGTATTGGCCGCTTTTGCTTTATTGACCAAATCCGGAAGGTCCACAACACAGGCCGTAACACAGATAAAGGCTGTTCTCGAGTCTATTCCGGTAGTATTGGGCAATGATGCATTCGATAATTTTACGTTTCAGGAGGCATTAAATAATATTGCCGTCCATGCAAATAACAGTGAATCTGCTCTTCGTGCTCTTTTACCTACAACCGAGGCTTTTAACGGGGTATTGGGTTTAACCGGAATGCATGCAAATTCAGTAGCGTCTAATTTAAATGTGCTTCATAATTCTACCGGAGCAACGGCAGCTGCTTTCCAACAGATGCTTGAAAGTATGGACAATCAGATGAGCTTGTTAGCTAATAATATTTATGCTGTACTCCGGCCCTTGGGTACGAACCTATTACAGGAAGCATCGACGATTGCCCAGGCATTTAACGAAGCGTTTGCCGATGGCAGGGTGGAAGCTGCATTAAAACATTTGGGCGATCTCGTAGTTATTGTCGGCAGTGCTTTTGTGGGATATAAAGGTGCGGTAATGGCAACTACTTTAGCCCAGCGCTTAAACATGGCGGTATTGCAGCAGGCGGTATTGGAAAGGCAACTGGAAAAGGCTGCGTTATTAACTACCGGCGGGGCTTACAATACGCTTACGAATGCTCAGCTCAAACAGATAGCCACGAAAAAGTTACTGGTGTCTGCTGTAAAGAACCATACGGCTGCCATGCTTAAAAATACGGCTGCCGTACTTACTAATCCCTATGTCCTGGCTGCCGCTGCGGTAGCTGTTTTAGGTTATGCTTTTTATAAGAGTATGACGCAAATGTCGGCAGCCGAACAAGCTCAGAAACAGTTAAATGAAGAACAACAAAAAGCTATTCAGTGGAGAAACGACCAGACTTCTCAAATGGATGAGCTGACAGCGAAAATAAATAATGAAACAGAATCGGTTTATGCTCAGGTTAAGGCTTATAAAGAATTGGTAAAATTGGTACCGGAGCTTAAAGGAATGACTTTTGAAGAATTTAAAGCCATGCCGCAGTCCCAGCAAAAGGCGCTCCTCAATAAGATAGCAGAGAAAAATGAAATGGAAGAGGCGGAAAAGAAATATTCGGCAGACTTGAACAGAATCGAGCAACTAAAGAACGCGATCTCCCAAACAGCTTTACTTCCGAATAGCGGTTTTTCTTTGTCGAAATTGAATGAACAACTTGAAATTGCACAGAAGTTAGCCGAAGGACATAAGTTAAAAATCAAAGAAATCAAACAACTTCAATGGGAAGCAAATACGCCTGTTGAAGAAAAAGTACAGCATTATCAGGAGTTGCTTTCCTCGTTAAAAAAAGAGCGCGACGAATTGAATGCTCAGGTAAATCCTGTAAAAGTAATGGCTTCGTACGCTGAAAACTTGTCGGATACATGGATTCAAATGCCGGATTTAATTAACCGGATAAGATTGGATAATTTAAATAAGCGTATCGATGAAGCGACAGGTAAAGTAAATTCTTGGTTGGGTAAGGAAGATGCCAGTATGTTGATAGTGAATCGTGATAAGAGTTATTGGGAATTAGAAAAAGTAAATGCACAAACTGCTCT
>JAJBTJ010000032.1 GCA_020860905.1 Parabacteroides sp.
GAAATATAGCGTTGAAAGCAAAACAACTATGTTACCTTCTACTGGAAAATTTCTGAGGTTTTATAATAGGTTATTCTTAATTTATTATATTTCTACAGTGAATTTAGGTTGGTCTCCGCAATGGCCGCCTCAACTATCGCCAGCAAGAGATTACGTACATCATGGAAAATGTTATATATAATGAACTGCGTATCCGTGGCTATGTGGTGGATATAGGTGTGGTTGAGACTCGCAAGATGGTAAACGGTAAGGGTGAATACAAGCAACTGGAAATAAACTTCATTGCCACCAATGGCATGGACAAGTATTACATTCGGTCAGCCTACGCTTTCGATACCGAAACAAAACGTGAGCAAGAGTTAGCATCGCTAAAAAAGATAGACGACTCATTTCGTAAAATAGTCATCGTAGGTGACGCCATTGCTACTTACACCGATGACAACGGTTTCGTCTTTATGGGGCTGTTTCAGTTTTTGAAGAACAAGGGATTCTTTCCCGATTTCCGTAAATAAATTACAAAAAAACGGAAGCACGCCTTTTCATCAATGGCATGCCTCCGTTTATCTATCATTCTTATTCAGCTTCCGCCCGACCTGTCGCAATAAAAGGTTCCGGAATACTTATTTGCAATGTTCTTTCAACAACTTCGCCGCAACCGCGTCGCCTAATTCGGCGCCCTTCTTCAACGCTTCGCAGGCTTCGGGGTTCTTTTTCTGGCGCATGTAACACACGCCGCGCAGGCGGTAGCAGCCGGCAAAGTCGGGAGCGAGAGTAAGGGCCTGGCTAATATATTGCAGCGCATCGTCGTATTTCTCCAGGCGCACGTTTACCGAAGCTGCTTCGGCATAATACGCGGCATCGCCGGGGCTTAGCTTAATCGCCTCCTGTATATCGTTCAACGCCCCTTCCAGGTCGTTGGCCATAAACTTGGCTTTCTCGCGGTAAAAGTAAAACGCATCCGAAACCTGGCCGTCCATCAACTTATAATACAAATCGTAGCCGGCAATAGCTTGCGGATACAAGCCTAATTGCATTTCGTACTCCACGCGCTCCAACAGATAAGGAGCTGCGTCGCGGGTAGGCGGATTACCGGTTTTCACCACAGCGCTGTCGAGCAAGGCGATAATCTCGGCAAGCTGCGTTCCCGGGATAGCGGCTTTCGACTTAGCCGCCCAGTAATACGTTTGCGGGGAAGCCATATCGCTTGCATTTACCTGGCTGTATTCATCGAATGCTTCGGCATACTGTTTCCGGAAATAGAATATATCCCCTTTCAACTGGTGGTACACCGGCAGACTTTCTTCCGCTATAGCCTGGTCGAGCGCCTGTAATGCGGCATCCGCCGACCAGGCGGGATTATTCAACGTAGTATCGGCGGCAACCACGCCGAAAATCAGCTTGGCCCGGTTGTACAATACATCGCTCTTCTTGTCGCTCCGCTTGGCGGCAGCTTCCATATCGGCCATAGCCAGGTCGAGGTAGCGGTTTTGCCCGGCAGGCGTATCGGCCAGCGCCGAGCGGTTATAGGCATAATGGGAGGCCCGGCTCAGGTAGCCGTCGGGAGCATTGGGAAAGGTAGCGATAAAATCGTTGAGGGTTTCCAGATGGGTGGACGCATCTTCCCGGTTCGTAAGGAGGAACAGGGCGACGGTAGCCTGCTCCAACTCGTTGGGCCAACCTTTCCGGATGCCGATAGTACTGTAAGTGGAATTGAAAGCATCGGTGGGGGCGATTTCGATATGCGCCGTGAATCCGGCCGACATGGCGTACGATACGCCGGCTCTCCCGGTAGCATCTTCCTGTGCCAACCCGAATACTTCGCCCGACGGTGTAAGTACGGGGGCGTTTTTCTGGTTGCTTTCCAACGGGAAATCCAGCTTGTAGTAACCGTAATCGCCTTCTACTTTACTGGTTTCGGTAATCGTTCCTTGTTTGAAAGGAACCACTTTGCCTACCGAGTACGGAAGCAGATAGGCTACGGTTCCTACCGGCAGGGGTTCGTGCGCTACCGGCAAATAAGCTACTTTTTTAGGCACGTTTACTTTAAACCGCACTACGTCGTACAGCTCGTTGGCTCCTAAAACGGAGGCGACGGGCCATTCGTTGCCGTCGATATCGGTTACCACCGCCTTATAGGCTCCTTTAAACAGGGAATAGCCGGAGAGCGCTTCGCCGGTTTCGGTAACAAAAAAACCGGTGCCGCTGCCTAAACGGCTTCCGTCTTGCGAATAAGTAACGACCGAGAAAACGGCTTTTTTTTCTTTATTCATCCACTTGGGAGCGTCGTTTTGGGCGGCTGCCGCCAGAAATAAGCTACATAATACGGCCAAAACTATTTTCTTCATAACTTTTTGCATGTTATATGAGTTAATGTTATACATATTATATATTAGGTGCGTTTGCGAAACAAACCTGTCTTCGATTCTTTGAGACAAAGATAGTGCAAACCGAATGCAGAAGCAAAGCTTGCTTTGATTATGCTGAGGTGCAGCCTATCTTCTCTTTTCGAAGAAAAGTAGTGCAAACCGAGCGCAGAAGCAAAGCCCCGCTTTGATTATGCCGAGGTGCAGCCTACCTTCGATTTGAATCTTTGAAACAAAGATAATTATTTAATCGCTGCAAGAAAGTATTTTCCTGCCGTAACCAGTAATTAAACAAAAAGGGAAAAAGTTCCCGTTTTCTTTTTCGGAAAGAAACTCGTACTTTTGCCCGTCATTTATACTTTAAAAAGATGACAGACATAGAAAACCGAATTGCATCCAACCGTATCACGTTGCTGCACCCCAACGAAGTATTCGTGTTCGGCAGCAACCTGGAAGGGTTTCATGCCGGAGGCGCCGCCCGTCAGGCTATGGGCTGGGGCGCCAT
The DNA here is from genome assembly GCA_020860905.1 of Parabacteroides sp. GTDB lineage: Bacteria > Bacteroidota > Bacteroidia > Bacteroidales > Tannerellaceae > Parabacteroides_B. Next base: position 2,869 of record JAJBTJ010000032.1, read on the forward strand.
ATGGGGACAAGGTACCGGCTTACAAGGACAAACGTACGCTATCCCCACCATGTTCCGTTCGGCCTCGGACATTCAGCCGTACGTAGACGAGTTTATCGCATTTGCCCGCCAACACCCGGAAAAGGTGTTTTTGGTAACGGAAATCGGATGCGGCATTGCGGGATTTACCTGTAAGGAAATCGCCCCTTTATTCAAACAAGCGGTAGAAGTAGAAAATATCCGGCTTCCCCGGAGCTTCTGGAAGGTTTTAAAGCAGAATCACACTATTTAACGGCAAATCGGCCTGCCTGAATACCGGATAAGTGGATATAATTAAATTAATAAACAATTGAAAAATGAAGAAACTTGCCTTATTGATGTTATTGGCGCTCGTAGCGATGGCGTGCGAAGGACCGGCCGGCCCTCCGGGAGAGCCGGGAATCGGCCTCGATATTTACTCGCCTACGTATACGGTTTTAGCAAAAGACTGGGAGCGGTTTGTCGACCCTAACGGAAACGTAACCTATAAATACGTTTTCGAAGACGATAAAATTTATCCGTCGGATTTTGAAGACGGTATCGTTATCGGGTATATTTTTTACTACCCGGAAGGAGAAGATGTACAGGCCAAAACAACGCTTCCGTACATAGAATACGGGGTAAACAGATTGGGTAAGTATACCCGGCATTATACATTCGACTATAGCCCGGGATACGTAGCTTTTTATGTACAAATAGACAATGCCAATCCCGAGCCGCCGTCGGATTGTACGTTCCAGATGATTTTTGCAAGCCAGCAATAAGCATACGCAAAAAACACCCGGCGTGTATCGCCCCGGTTAAACGCGGCATACCCGCCGATAACAAAAAAGGACTGTTTAACAAGTATACTTGCCGAACAGTCCTTTTTCGTATCTTCCGGAGCAACTACCGGTTGAACAACGACACCACCCAAAGCAAAAATATCGCCCCGATGGTAGAGCTTATCAGGCTTCCCACCACGCCGTTGCCCACATTGATTCCTACCAATCCGAAAAGCCAGCCGCCCAGCACGCCGCCGATAATACCCACCAACAAATTGATGATAATGCCGAATCCGCCCCCGCGCATCAGCCTGCCGGCTGCCAGCCCGGCTACTATACCGATTATTATATACCAAAGGAATCCCATAATGAAGCGATTTTGATTTATAGTATTATAACTCGGCAAATCGGGATTTGTTCACCGGCATACCGGTTCGAAAGCGGTGGAATTTACGCACTTCTGCGCGTACATTTGAATGGAAAAAAGTATATTTGTGCCATCGAAATACATCCTTCATACAAACATAAACGCATGAAACAGTTGATAATTGGGTTCTCCGCATTACTTATCGCTACCGGATGCACTTCCGGAAAACGTCCGGCCCCGGCGCAACAGGCTCCCGTAAAAAAGGAATTTATCATGGCAGAAGTGCCTATCACGATTTCCGACCCGGCGCAACGGGCCAATTACCTGGCCCTGCATTACTGGGATCATTTTAATTTTGCCGACACTTCTTACATCAACCAGGCGGAGGTAACCGAACAGGCATTGTCGAACTACATCGACGTGCTGAATTATACATCTTCGCCCGAAGTGGCCGCCGAAGCGATAAAAAGGATGTTAACCCAAGCAGAGGCCGACTCGGCCATGTTCGCCCATTTCGGGGAGCTGTACGAAAAATACCTGCACGACCCTAATTCGCCGATGCGGAACGAGGAGTTGTATATCCCCGTACTGGAGCACATCGTGGCTTCGCCTCTTACCGACGATGTACACCGGATACGCCCGCAGCACCTGCTCGACCTGGCTTTGCGCAACCGTCCGGGCTCAAAAGCAACCGATTTCGGCTACACGCTCGCTTCGGGAACTTCCGGCCGTTTGTTTATACGGAGTAGCGTCGCCTTATGTGATTCTCTTTTTCTACAATCCCGACTGCAATATGTGTAAAACGGTTCACGAGCAGCTTACCGGCTCGCGCCTGATTACGGAAATGCAGAAAAAGAAATTGCTGAAAATCGTAGCGCTGTACCCCGACGAGGATATTACGGCCTGGAAAAAGCATCTTCCGGTAGTGCCGCGCGAGTGGATAAACGGCTACGACAAGGAGCTGAAAATGCGTAACGAGGAACTGTACGACCTGAAAGCCATCCCCACCCTGTACCTGCTGGATAAAGATAAAAAAGTAATACTCAAAGACGTTACTTTCGAACAACTGGAGTTGTTCCTGGAGAATACTATCAGTTTATAAACCAGAGAAAACTTCCAAACAGATTCCCGAAAGTGAGAAAAATTCTCATTTTCGGGAATCTGCATATAAACTTTTCCTATCTTTGTGGTGTTATCCGATTACACATAAGCGATACCATTATGCTAATCAACTTTACCGTAGGTAATTACCGCTCATTCAAAGACCAAAAAACTTTGAGTATGGAAGCTACGGCCATCACCGAATTAAAGGACTCCCTTATCATCGACGGTAAGTATAAATTACTGTCTTCGGCCGTTCTGTATGGAGCAAACTCGAGCGGAAAGAGCAATTTTTTAAAGGCCATAGATAAATTCCGAAATCTGGTAACCAATTCTTCCAAGCTAAATTCTACAGATAAATTAGATATAACCC
>JAJBTJ010000019.1 GCA_020860905.1 Parabacteroides sp.
TCGTATCTGATTGCCGACGACAAAACAGCGCTGGTGGATACGGTGGATATTTGCTCTTCGGACTTATTCTTCAAACGTATCTCCGAGATACTGGACGGACGCCCGCTGGAAATCTATTTTTGTCATGTACTTTGAAACAAATATACGCAAAAAAGCCTCTTCTCCTTCTTGTTAATTCTTCAAGTTGATTAACTTTGCAGACGACGATTTCGGGAAAGTTCCCTTTTTATGAGTAATAAACAAAACCGATTTATTTAAACAAACGAGTATGAAGAAGATAAGAGCTGCCATCATAGGATACGGCAATATCGGGAAGTATGTATTGGAAGCCTTGCAAGCCGCTCCTGATTTCGAAGTGGCCGGCATCGTACGCCGTAATCCCGGCGAGGTACCCGACGAACTGAAAGGATACGACGTAACAGACTGTATCTGCAAATTAAAAGACGTAGATGTAGCCGTACTGGCTACTCCTACCCGGAAAGTGGAAGAATACGCAAAGAAAATCCTGGCGATGGGTATCCATACGGTAGACAGTTTCGACATCCACGGCGGAATCGTCGACTTGCGCCGCGAGCTCGACAAAGTGGCCAAGGAGCACAATACCGTAGCTGTAATTTCGGCCGGCTGGGACCCGGGCAGCGACTCGGTGGTACGCGCCCTGCTGGAAGCGATGGTTCCGAAAGGCATTACCTATACTAACTTCGGCCCGGGTATGAGCATGGGCCACACTGTAGCCGTAAAAGCCATCGAAGGGGTGAAAGCGGCTTTGTCGATGACCATTCCGTTAGGTACGGGTGTACACCGCCGGATGGTATACATCGAAACGGAAGACGGGTACGATTTCAAAACCGTAGCGGAGAAAATCAAGGCCGACGAGTATTTCGCCCATGACGAAACCCACGTGATGCAGGTGGAATGCGTGGCCGACCTGCTGGATATGGGGCACGGCGTGAACCTCACCCGCAAAGGGGTGTCGGGCAAAACCCAGAACCAATTAGTGGATTTCAACATGCGCATCAACAACCCGGCCCTGACGGCACAGATTTTAGTGGCCGTGGCACGCGCTTCGTTCAAGCAACAGCCCGGCGCCTACACGATGATCGAGCTGCCGGTAATCGATATGCTTTACGGGGAACGGGAAGACTTAATCCGCAGACTCGTTTGATATGCTGGCGTCTGTATTGTCGTTCGTAACCTGGACCGCCGACCCGGAGATTTTCCACCTCGGCCCTATCCATGTACGTTGGTACGGCCTGATGTTCGCCATCGGCTTTTGCATCGGCTATCTTATCGTAGCGAAGATGTGGAAAAAGGAGCGGTTGCCGGAGCCCTGACTCGACAAGCTCTTTATCTATACGATATTAGGCACAGTAATCGGCGCACGACTGGGACACGTGTTCCTCTATGCTCCGGGCCATTACCTGGCCAATCCGGGGGAAATCCTGAAGATATGGGAAGGCGGACTGGCCAGCCACGGCGGTACGTTGGGAATTATCATCGCCATCTATTTCTATTCGAAGAAGGTAAGCCATAAAAGCATGCTATGGGCATTCGACCGCTTAGTGGTACCTACCGGGCTGGTAGCGGCCATGATACGGTTGGGCAACCTGATGAACCACGAAATCTACGGCCATGCTACCTCCTATCCGTGGGGATTCCGGTTTATCGAGAACGTGACGGACTGGAAGAAAGGGGCGGCTCCGGTATTTTCGCTGCCTTCGCATCCTACCCAGTTATACGAAGGGATATGCTATGTGCTCACTTTCGCCCTTTGTATGTGGCTGTACTGGAAAAAAGACGCGTATAAAAAAGAAGGATTGTTGTTCGGCGTGTTTATGATCGGCATCTTCCTGTCGCGGTTCTGCATCGAGTTTATGAAGAACATCCAGGAAGATTTCGAGGCGAACATGCTTATTAATATGGGGCAACTGCTCAGCATCCCGTTTATCCTGGCGGGTATCTGGTTCGTATACAGAGCCCTTCATCAAAAACACTGAATATGTACAAACTCACTCGCATTCCAGATAAAATATATTATGTCGGGGTAAACGACCGGCAGAAAGCGCTTTTCGAAAACCTCTGGCCATTGCCTTACGGGGTGTCTTATAATTCGTATCTGATTGCCGACGACAAAACAGCGCTGGTGGATACGGTGGATATTTGCTATTCGGACTTGTTCTTCAAACGTATCTCCGAGATACTGAACGGACGCCCGCTGGATTACCTTATCGTAAACCACATGGAGCCCGACCATGCCGGCTCTATCCGCCTGCTGCGCGAGCTGTACCCGCAGGTACAAATCGTAGGGAACGCCAAAACGTTCGGTATGCTGGAAGGGTATCACGGGGTTATTAGCGGGTTGCACGAGGCGAAGGAGGGCGACGTGCTCGACCTGGGGCATCACAAGCTCACCTTTTACACGGCTCCGATGGTGCATTGGCCCGAAGTAATGTTTACCTACGATACCACGGAAAAGGTGCTTTTCTCGGCGGATGCGTTCGGCACGTTCGGTACGCTCGACGGGGCGGTGCTCGACTCGGATATGGATACTTCGCTCTACTGGAGCGAAATGGAACGGTATTACTCGAATATCGTAGGCAAATACGGCTCGCCGGTTCAGCGGGCATTACAGAAACTGTCGGGAGTGGAAATAAAAACCATTTGCTCTACGCACGGGCCCGTGTGGCGCGAACAAATCGACCGGGCCGTTTCGGTTTACGACCGCTTCAGCCGGTACGAAGGCGAGCACGGGGTAGTAATCGCTTACGGCAGCATGTACGGGAATACCGAGCAGATGGCCGAGGCGATTGCATCGGAACTGGGAGCGAACGGCATCCGGAATATCGTGATGCACAATGTATCGCGCTCGCATGCGTCGTATGTGCTGCGCGATATTTTCAAATACAAGGGGGTGATTATCGGAAGCCCCACGTATAGCAATTCGTTGTTTCCCGAAATCAGCTCGCTCCTTTCGAAAATCGAGATACGGGAAGTGAAAAACCGCCTGTTCGGCTGCTTCGGCTCGTTTACGTGGTCGGGGGCTGCCGTACGGAACCTGAACGCTTTTTGCGAAAAGATGAAATGGGAGCCGGTGGGAATGCCGGTAGAAGAAAAACAAGCGCTGAAAGAAGAGAAGTACCAGGCTTGCCTCGCGTTGGGCAAAGCGATGGCCGACCGGCTGAACGGAATCGGATAACCTATTTAAATACACAATATTATGAGACTGATTATCGAACCTGACTACGCACAGTTGTCAAAGTGGGCTGCCAATTACGTGGCTGCCAAAATAAAGAAATCGAACCCCACACCCGAGAAACCGTTCGTACTGGGATTGCCTACGGGCTCTTCTCCGCTGGGCATGTACAAGAACCTCATCGAACTGAACAAGCAGGGAGTCGTTTCGTTCCAAAACGTAATTACGTTCAATATGGACGAATACGTAGGGTTGCCGAAAGACCATCCGGAAAGCTATCATTCGTTTATGTGGAATAACTTTTTCAGCCATATCGACATCAAGCCTGAGAACGTGAACATCCTGAACGGGAACGCGCCCGACCTGGAAGCCGAATGTGCGGCGTACGAAGCAAAGATGAAAGCGGTAGGCGGTGTGGATTTGTTCTTAGGCGGTATCGGTCCCGACGGGCATATCGCTTTTAACGAGCCGGGTTCGTCGCTGGCGTCGCGTACGCGGGTGAAAACACTGACTACGGATACGATTATCGCAAACTCGCGTTTCTTCGACAACGACGTGAACAAGGTGCCGAAAACATCGGTAACGGTGGGCGTAGGTACGGTACTGGATGCGAAGGAGGTGCTGATTATGGTGAACGGCCATAACAAAGCGCGTGCGTTACAACAGGCAGTGGAAGGTGCTGTAAACCAGATGTGGACGATTACCGCGCTCCAGCTTCACCCGAAGGGGATTATCGTTTGCGACGAGGCGGCTTGCGCCGACCTGAAGGTAAGTACGTATCTTTATTTCAAGGATATCGAGAAGGATCATTTGTGTCCTTGCAGTTTGTTGAAATAAGGAACGAGGCTCGAGTTCTTTCTCCGGACAGAAACCAAGAATAAGAAAGGCTTTTACCAAAGCGGCCGTTTCTCCCGGATTGCTCGGTTTGGGCCGTTCCGTACCGTTTTCTTTACACTTCCGCGGCAATGTCCGGAGAACTTTATGAAAAGGCCGGTGCTTTTCAGGGTCGGGCTGCAAAGAGCGGAGAACCGGAATTCCTGAATGCCATACGAAGGATGCGCCGGAGTTGAACACGGAGGAATGGCTATTTTCTTGCTTGCTTGATAAGTAAACCGACTTTTGTCGGGTACTTCGAACTATACACACAGGGATACGGATTGGCCCGGATGGCGGCGCTGCCGTATGCCTGTGTTTCTTTTCCGGCTGGATGCCGAACTGACTGCCCATTAACTGTAAAAATTAAACCGTATATTCCATGAAAACGTATTTATTCCTGTTCTTCGCTTTTTCGCTTGTTTTTCCGATGGCGGCGCAAACGCCCGAGGCGCACGATTGCTTGCCGGAGCATACTTTTACGCCCGGTATGGAAGGGCCCGGAACCGATAAAGCCGGGAATGTGTATGCCGTGAGTTATGCCCGCAAAGGGACAGTAGGTATCTTGCGTCCCGACGGTACGCACGGGATTTACGTGGAATTGCCCGAAGGCTCGACGGGGAACGGCATCCGCTTCGATGCGAAAGGGAATATGTATGTGGCCGACTATACAGGGCATAACATCCTGAAAGTACATCCCCGTACCCGGACCGTTACCGTATTCGCCCACGAGCCGCGCATGAACCAGCCGAACGACATTGCAATGGCTCCCGACGGCACGCTATATGCCAGCGACCCGGACTGGAAAAACCACACGGGCAAGTTGTGGATGATTTCGCCGAAAGGGAAGGTGACATGCCTGGAAGAAGGAATGGGTACCACCAACGGTATCGAGGTGAGCCCGGACGGGAAAAAGCTGTATGTGGGCGAATCGGCGCAACGGCGTATCTGGGTGTACGACCGGGCGAAAGACGGTACCCTGTCGGGTAAACGGCTTTTCGCTACGTTTTTAGATTATGGCCTCGACGGGATGCGGTGCGACGTAAAGGGTAACGTATATCTCGCCCGGTATGATAAAGGTACGGTCGTAGTATTCGACCCCGAAGGCAACGAGCTGTACGAAGTGCAACTGAAAGGCCGCAAACCTTCGAATCTCACCTTTGCCGGCCCCGACCGCCGGCGCGTATTCGTTACCATGGCCGACCGGGGTTGCTTCGAATATTTCGACGCGGAATTCCCGGGCAGAGAATAAAGGCCAGCCCGGGTTGTAAAAAGTGGCTTTCAAATTGTAGCAAGCACGCTTAAAATCTACTGCCAAAAAGTTCTTACTATTACTTATCCCACGTAAAAATACTAAATTAAGGCTTTATTTAGTAACTTAGCAGATATATGTATATGTTTCTC
>JAJBTJ010000054.1 GCA_020860905.1 Parabacteroides sp.
GTATGAAGGGGGTGGTGTTTTTCGGGGAGGCGAAAGAAAAAGGTGTGAAAAAGGAATAAAATGATGGAATAGGATGGTAAAGGAAGAAATGGATTATGCAATCGGGATTGATTTGGGGGGCACTTCGGTGAAGTATGCGCTGGTCAGCGGGGCGGGCGAGGTGCTTTTCGGTGGTAAATTGCCGTCGCGGGCGTCGGTTTTGGCAGAGGCGGTGATGGAGCAGGTGGCGAAGGCTGCCGGAACGGTAAAAGAGGAAGCGGCGAAAAGAAACTGCTTCTTGAAAGGTATCGGGCTGGGTACGCCGGGAATCGTCGACGAAACGAACCGCATCGTACTGGGCGGGGCGGAGAATATAGCCGGGTGGGAAAACATCGGCCTCGCCTCGTTCCTGGAAGAGCGGACGGGCTTGCCTGCCGTGGTCGGTAACGACGCGAACCTGATGGGGCTGGGCGAAACGAAATACGGGGCCGCCAAAGGGTGCAGCCACGTGGTTTTCTTAACCGTGGGCACCGGTATCGGGGGCGCCGTGATTATCGACGGAAAGTTGTTCAACGGTTATGCCAACCGGGGTACCGAGCTGGGGCATGTACCGTTAATCGCTACCGGCGAACGGTGCGCCTGCGGAGCAACGGGTTGCCTGGAGCATTACGCCTCGACGGCCGCCCTGGTCAAACGCTTCGGTACGTTAGCTTCCCGCGAAGGCTTGGCGGTAACGGGCGAAGTGAACGGCGAACTGATTGTCCGGTTGTATCGCCGGGGAGTGCCGCTGGCCGTAAAGTGCATGCAAGAGCATTTCTTTTACCTGGGCCGGGGGATTGCCGGGTTTATCAATATCTTCAGCCCCCAACGGGTGGTAATCGGCGGCGGATTGTCCGAGTCGGGCAGCTTTTACCTGGAAAACCTGCAACGGGTAGTCGAAGAGAACGCGATTCCCGACTGCGCCCGGAATACGGAAATCGTCATCGCCTCGTTGGGGAACCGGGCCGGGTGCATCGGCGCCGCCTCGCTGGTTTTGTAAATACTATCTGTCTTCTAAAAACTCGATAACGTATGAAAAACACACAGAAAGGAGGCTTGCTGGCCTTAATCATGCTGTTTTGGTTTACCATTTCTTTCATAACGAACATATTGGGGCCGCTGATACCCGATATTATCCGCAACTTCGGGCTGAAAGAGTTAGCCCTGGCCGGCTTTATTCCGACCTCTTTCTTCTTAGCATACGCCGTGATGTCTATACCGGCCGGCATGCTTATCGACCGGTACGGCGAGAAACCGGTTTTATCGGCCGGCTTCTCGATGCCGCTCGCCGGCTGCGTTTTATTCGCCTGCCTGCCGCATTACCCGGTGTTGCTGGTGTCGTCGTTTATTATCGGGCTGGGGATGGCCATGCTGCAAACCGTAATCAATCCGTTGCAACGTACGGTAGGGGGCGAAGAGAACTACGCGTTTATCGCGGAGCTGGCCCAATTCGTGTTCGGTGCGGCCTCGTTCGTGAGCCCGCTGGCCTATACCTGGCTGGTGCATGCCCTGGCGCCGGGCGTTTACCGGCCCGGACAAAACCGGCTGGTAGACTTGCTGGCAACGCTCACCCCGCCGGATTTGCCGTGGGTTTCTCTTTATTGGATATTCGCGGTGCTGCTGCTCCTGATGCTGCTGGCGGTTCTGGCGGTTCGTTTTCCCCGCATCAGCCGCCGGGAGGAGGAACGCGGCGGCTCGGCGGCTTCGTATAAACAACTCTTCCGGCAAAGATACGTATGGCTTTTCTTCCTGGGGATTTTTTGTTACGTGAGTACCGAGCAGGGTGTTTCCATTTTTATGAGTACCTTCCTGGAGCAATACCACGGCATCGACCCGAATACATTGGGCGCCCGTACCATCAGCTATTTCTGGGGAGCGATGACGGCCGGATGCCTGATAGGCATCTTCCTCCTGAAACTGGTCGACAGCAAACGGCTGTTGCAGGTATCGGGATTCCTTTCCATGCTTTTGCTGCTGGCCGCGCTTTTCGGGTCGGCCGAAACAGCGATACGGGCGTTTCCTGCGGTGGGCTTCTGTATCTCCCTGATGTACTCCATCGTTTTTTCGCTGGCCTTGAACTCGGCTACGCAGAATCACGGTTCTTTTGCCGGCATTCTTTGTTCGGGGATTGCAGGGGGTGCGGGCGGCCCGTTGCTCGTAAGCTTGCTGGCCGACGCTACCTCTTTGCGTACGGGGATGTTGCTAATCCTGGTTTTCATGGCATACATTACCGGCATCGGCTACTGGGCGCGCCCGTTGGTAAACAATAAAACCGTCAGCCTAAAGAAGCTGTTCGGACGGAACGAACCGTCCGGCTGTCCTACAAACGATTCAAATCAATAAGATACGTATGAAAAAGAAATTTTGCACAGCTTTGGCCGCCGCGTTATTACCGCTCGGAGCGGCTTTCGCACAACCGGCCGTAATCCGCGCCACGGCCCCTACCCTGATGAACGAAGTGCGCGTAACCCCTTCACCGGCCGACGGGGAACGGGTCCGGGTAAACCCGCCCCGCTTGATGTGGCCCGATAAGTTTCCGCACCTCGGCGCCGTGCTCGACGGCGTGCCGGGGCAAGTAAACGAAAAGCCGGCCGTAACGTACCGCATCCGCCTCTCGCAAGACCAGACGTTCCGGCGCGGAGTAATTGCCGGCGAGCGCGCCTGGGCGTTCTTCAATCCGTTCCGGACGCTGGCGCCGGGCGAGTGGTACTGGCAGCACGCTTATGTAGACCCGCAAGGAAAAGAAGAATGGTCGCCGGTTTACCGTTTCACGATGGAGGAAAACGCCCGAAACTTCAATCCGCCTTCGCTGGACGAAGTATTGAGCCGGTACCCGGCCGTGCACCCGCGGGTATTGCTGGATGCTGCCGATTGGGAAGAAATACGGTTGCGCAACCGCGATAATCCGGAAGCGCAGGGCTATATAGCCAACGCGGAGCGGTGTATCGCTTCGCCGCTGAAACACTTGCACGAAGAAATCGACACCACGCACGTGGTTACGCTTACGGATAAAGTGAAACGCAAATCGGCGCTTATCCGGGAGAGCCGGAAAATCGTCGACCGCGAGGAGGCGAATGTCGAAGCGTTGGTTCGCGCTTATTTATTAACCGGCGATAAGAAGTACTACCGCGAAGGTATCGCCCGCCTTTCCGAAATCCTTTCCTGGCGAACGAGCCGGTATTTTGCGGGCGATTTCAACCTCGGCACCCTGCTTTCGCTATGCACGTCGGCTTACGACGGGTTCTACAACCTGCTCTCGCCGGAAGAGAAACGGCTCCTGACGGAAAATATCCGCACGATTGGCGATAAGTTTTACCGGGAATATGTCAATCACCTGGAGAACCGGATTGCCGACAACCACGTGTGGCAAATGACGTTCCGCATCCTCACGATGGCGGCGTTCGCCACGGTAGGCGAAATACCCGAGGCTTCGGTTTGGGCCGACTATTGCTACAACGAATGGGTTTCGCGCCTGCCGGGACTGAACAACGACGGTGCCTGGCATAACGGCGACTCGTATTTCCATGTAAATATCCGCACGCTCATCGAGGTGCCGGCGTTCTTTTCGCGCATTTCGGGTTTCGACTTCTTCGCCGACCCGTGGTATAACCGGAATGCGCTGTACGTGATTTACCAGCAACCACCGTTCTCCAAGTCGGGCGGCCACGGCAACTCGCACGAAGGGCAGCGTACCCCGAGCGGCGCCCGGGTGGGCTATGCCGATGCGCTGGCTCGCGAGTGCGACAATCCGTGGGCGGCGGCGTACGTGCACGAAATCATGCGGGAAGACCCGGCTATCCTTTCGAAAGCGTTCGAGGCCAAGCCGGCCGACCTTACCTGGTACCGGTGCATCACGAAAAAGAAGCGCCCGCCGTATACCCGCCATTTATCCGAACTGCCGCCTTGCAAGGTATTCGACGAAACGGGTACGGCCTTGATGCACACCGCTATCGGACAGCATGCGGAGAATGCGATGCTGTCGTTCCGGAGCAGCCCGTACGGTTCCACTTCGCACGCACTGGCTAATCAGAATGCGTTCAATACGTTTTACGGCGGGAAGGCTATTTTCTACAGCAGCGGCCACCGCACCGGTTTTACCGACGACCATTGCATGTATGCTTACCGGAATACCCGCGCCCACAACACCGTATTAGTAAACGGTATGGGGCAAAAAATCGGTACGGAGGGGTACGGTTGGATACCGCGCTATTACGAAGGGCAGGAAATTGCGTACGTAACGGGCGATGCTTCCAACGCGTACGGGAAAGTGGTTTCGCCTCTCTGGCTGGAACGGGGCCGGTTATCGGGCACGCACTATACACCGGAAAACGGATGGGACGAGAACAAGCTCGACTTTTTCCGCCGGCATATCGTACAGTTGGGCTGTTCCGGTTTGTTCGTGGTATACGACGAACTGGAGGCTAAGGAGCCGGTGGCATGGAATTACTTGCTGCATACGGTAGAGCTGCCGATGGAAATAGGCGGGAAAGGGAATGCCTTGCGCATTACCGGGAAGAACAAGGCGGGGGGCGTATCGGTGGCGCATCTGTACGCTTCCGGGGAAATGACGTATACGCAAACGGACACGTTTTTCGTAGCGCCGGTCGACTGGAAGCAACGGTTGGGCAAGCCGCTTTCCAACCATTATCATTTTACGGCTACCGCGCCTCGCGCCCGGACTGCCCGTTTCCTGAACGTGCTGGATGTGCATGGCGACAACCGTCCCGACATCGGGGTGGAACGAGCCGGAAACCGGATTACGGCGGACGGCTGGGTAATCGAATGTAACCTCTCGGGCGAGGGAAAGGCTTTCCTGCGTGTGGAAAACAAGCAGAAAGGGGTATCGCTGGATTTCAACTACGACGCTAACGGGGGTGCTACCACCATTGTGGATTATATCGAAGGGCGAAAGGTGGAAAAGCGGCTTACCGATGTATTGCCAGATTTCGAGATATAGGGTATCAGCCTTAGAACTTTTGCATAAATCCCTCATGCCCGGCATTATCCGGACGAGCTTGGATAATGCCTCTCTTAATCGGGATTTTCTTTGTTTCGTCTCTTTGTTCAAAACCTAAGTACCTGACAAAATGTCAAATTGTCAAAATAGCCCCTGCGTGAAGGGGCTATTTGCGTGAGAGCCGGCGAAGTTCGCAAAATATCGCCTTCTCGGCAAATTCGGGTTTGATAAAAAGTCGGCAAAACAAAGCGAGTGCAGAGCGATTAAATAGTGAATAACTCGATTCTGTTTTATTTTGATGGAAACCGGCATGCCTGGGCGGCTGGATGATAGTTTATTTTTGATACGGGTCTAAGTAGAAATAAGAGGCTAAGGTGGGTGTTTCCGTACTTTTTATGTGCTTTGTTTTATTTCCTGGTATCGACGGCGGAGAAAATAC
>JAJBTJ010000242.1 GCA_020860905.1 Parabacteroides sp.
TTTAAGATAGTATCTGAGGCCCGTGGGGCCATACGATGTGGCCGGTGCTTTTCAAAGCTGGGTAGGCGAGCTGGTAATCGAATGGATTCTTGTTCTTTTGTGCTGCTGTACTTCTGCTCTTCCGTCGCAAATCAATTTTTGTCATGTACTATAACAAGGTGGCGAAAAAAGTTACGAAAAAAGGAACAGTAAAATCGACCACAATACCGTGGAAAATGGAAACGAATACCCACTCTTTGCCCGAGTAGCGGGTAATAACCGGCAAGGTGGTATCCATCGTTGTGGCGCCTCCGGCGGAAATCGGCGCCAACGGCCCGAAACAAGCAGCCAGCAACGGGGCGCCCAGCAACGTGATAATCTCCCGGATAATATTGGCCATCAGTGCTATGGTACCCAGCCCGGCCCCCTTATATTGGGTAATGAACACCGACGACAAGGAGTAATACCCGAATCCCGAACCGATAGCCAGGCAATCGGCCAGACTGAGCTTTACCAATACTATGCTGATAAGGGCAGAGCCGGCAAGCGTGCCTATGATGGTGGCCAGCGGAACCAGCAGAATACGCACCCGTACGCTCCGTACGATTTCCTTCAGCTTGCGGTCGCTGCCCAAACTAACGCCTACCAGGAACATCAGGGCGTACAAGGCGTATAACGTACGGTCGTTTTCCAACAGGAAAGCGGGCAGCCAGCCCTGCGAGCCCAGGCAAATGCCGGCAATAAAAAAAGAGACGATGATTACGCTTCCTTTCATGGCACCTGTCTCCCTTTAAAAACAAAACGGTAAAGCAGCCACGCGCACAAAACGCTTCCCGATACGGCGGCCAGCGAAACGGCCAACGCCTGCGCCCCGAGCACCGACCAGTTTTCCAGGATGGTACGGTTCGTGCCTACCGCTATCCCCAATAAAAACAACAATAAAAAGATGGTAACCGATATGAGCTTACCCGTAATCCGCACTACAGGTAGTTTACGTAATAAATAGCCGGTCAGCATACCGGCCAGCATAATTCCGACGACTGTTAGCATGGCTGCAATTTTTCCGCAAAGGTAGCAGAAAGCGGGCACCTGCCAAACAGGCGGTTAAGAAAACGGAAAGATGTGCCGGCGAAGCGGCCTGGAACGGGAAAACTCGAAAATATTCACTATGTTTGCAGGGTTGTTCAACGGCATACTATCAATCCATTATACCTATTACAAAATGAAAGCGCACTTTTGCATTCCCATGTTACTGGCCTGCTTTTGTTTCGGTTGCAAAACCGATAAGCCGCGGCAGGCGGAAGTAACCGCCAAGACACAGTATGTAGACCCGTTTATCGGAACCGGTTTCCACGGCCACACGTTTCCGGGGGCTACCCGTCCGTTCGCGATGGTACAACTCAGCCCGGATACCCATATTATGGGCTGGGACGCCAGCAGCGGCTACCATAACGACGACCGCGAAATCTATGCCTTTTCGCATACCCACCTGAGCGGCACCGGCATCGGCGACTTAGGCGACATAGCTTTACTGCCTTACTCGGGTATCGACTCGTTGAAACCGGTAGCTACCTTCGTAAAGGAAACGGAAGAGGCGCGGCCGGGTTTTTACCGGGTTCGGCTGGATAACTTCGGAATCGAGGTAGAGCTCACTTCCACCGACCGGGTGGGGTTCCATAAATATATGTACGACAACAGCGCCGACCGCCGGGTGATGCTCGACTTAGGGCACATCCTACAACCGAACTGGGGGCACAAGTTGGTTTCGAACGACGTAGACCTGGTAAGCAACGAAGAGATACGGGGTACGCTCCACACACAAGGCTGGGCGCATTTCCACCAGGTATCGTACCGCATCCTGTTCTCGGAGCCGGCCGATACCATCCGGCTATTCGAAGACGGCAAGAACGTGCCGCTGGGCAAATTGCCGTTCCGGGAAACAACGGACAAAGACCTGAAATTCCATTTCAAATTTCCGGATAATAACAAGCCGTTGCTGGTAAAGGTGGCGCTTTCGCCGGTAGACCCGGAAGGCGCTGCAAAAAACATGGCGGCCGAGCTTCCGGACTGGAATTTCGAGGAAATCGTAGCCGAATCGATGGATGTATGGAACAAGGAACTGAACCGCATCCAGGTGGAAAGTTCGGACTCGACCGTTCTAAAGAACTATTACACGGCGCTTTACCACACCATGATCGCCCCGTATGTGTACCAGGACGTAGACGGACGGTACCGGGGCATGGACAAGCAGGTGCATACGGCCGAACCGGGATACGTTAATTTTTCGGTATTCTCGTTGTGGGACACATTCCGCGCATTACATCCGCTGATGACGATTATCAATCCGGAACTGGCTGCCGACTGGGGGAAAGTGCTGGTACAGGGTTACCGTGAAGGTTCTATCCTACCGAAATGGCCGCTAGCTTCGAACTACACCGGTTGCATGGTGGGCTATCCGGCCGTATCCGTACTGGCCGACCTGGTAAGCAAAAACCTGGCCGACGGCGATTTGAACGAATGGACGGAGGCCGGGGTGCAATCGTCGGTTTACCGCGACGACCTGGCAGAGAAGTTCAAAGGTACGCGCGAACTGGATTTGATTACGCGTCATCCGTACTTCAAGGAAAAATTAGGGTTCGTCCCGGCCGACTCGGTACCCGAATCGGTATCGTGGGGCGTGGAAATGGCCTACGAAGACTGGTGTATATCCCGCATCGCCGAAGCGGCCGGGAACCGGGAAGTGGCCGATGCCTATGCTAAAAAAGGAGAATACTACAAGCGTTATATCGACCCGGAAACCAAGATGATGCGGCCCGTGATGGCCGACGGCTCGTTCCGCACGCCGTTCAACCCGCGGTATTCGGCGCACATGAAAAGCGATTATACCGAAGGGAATGCTTTCCAGTGGAGTTTTTTCGCACCGCACGATATGGATAACTTTATCGCCGCTATCGGCGGGAAGAACGAGTTGGAAACGCGGCTCGATACGTTGTTTACCACCTCGTCGCAGGTAGACGGCCGGGAGGCTTCGGGCGATATTACCGGCCTTATCGGACAGTATGCACACGGAAACGAGCCGAGCCACCACATGGCTTACTTGTATAACTGGACGGATGCGCCGTACAAGGGGCAGGAACGCCTCGACCAAATTATGTACGATTTCTACCTGAACCAGCCGGACGGCATTATCGGCAACGAGGATTGCGGCCAGATGTCGGCATGGTACGTACTGAGCGCACTGGGCTTTTACCAGGTTTGCCCGGGCGAACCGGTATACACCATCGGGCGCCCCATGGTAGACCGGGCGGTGATTCCGGTAGCGGGGGGCGAATTCGAAATTATCGTTCATAACAACAGCAAGGCCAACAAGTACGTGCAAGAAGTGAAGCTGAACGGGAAAGCGCTGGACAGGCCGTTCTTTACGCACGACGATATGGTAAAAGGGGGTACGCTCGAGTTTACGATGGGCGATAAGCCGGCGGCCCACTAACCCGCCGGTGGTATAACGACTCACTACAGCGACACGGAAACACAACGGTTGCAGTTCATCCGGAACGGACAGGTTGTGTTTCCGTATACGGGAAGCACGAATAAAAGTGCGGAACGGTTATCTACCGCATTTTCCTTAAATTTGTCGCTTATCTACATCTTATTAACAATAATAGCATGGAAAACACTTCTGTAACGTCTCAACGCATCGAGTGGCTCGATTTTATGCGGGTAGTTGCCTGTTTTATGGTAGTTCTCTCCCACTCGTGCGATTTTTTCGTCGGCATGATGGACTCTTCGCCGATTTCGTTTCTTTCCGGGGCGGCCTGGGGCTCGTCGGTAAGGGCCTGTGTGCCGCTGTTCGTCATTATTTCGGGCGCTTTACTGCTGCCCATGAAGGATACCACTTCCGTATTTTATAAGAAAAGGATGACGCGCGTGGTGTATCCGTTTATCATATGGTCGGTACTTACCCCGTTCGCATACTATGCGTACGGCTTGATTCCGCTCGGCAAGGCGTTGACGTATGTATATACTTTCCCTATCGGGTTCAATTTTACTACCACGCCGTTCTGGTACATTTATATGTTGATCGGGTTGTATTTGTTTATCCCCGTTATCTCCCCCTGGGTGGCTTCGACGAGTAAAAAAGGGATGGAAGGCTTCCTGAAAATCTGGTTCGTTACGTTGTTCCTGCCGTACATCAAGTTCTTCGCTCCGTTAACCGGCTACGAAGGAAACTACGGGAGCATGGAGATTTTAGGGGCTTGCGACTGGAATAGTATCGGGATGTTGTATTATTTTTCCGGATTCTTAGGATATTTGTTATTAGGGCATTACTTAGTAAAGTATCCGGTTAACTGGAAATGGGGTAAAACGCTGGCTGTTGCCTTGCCGTTGTTTATCGTGGGATTCTGCATTACGTATTTCGGCTTTATCTCGGTAACCAAGAATTATGCCGTGCTGGAGGTGATTTGGTATTTCACCAACATCAACGTGTTTATGATGGTGCTGGCGTCGTTCCTTATTTTACGGAAGGTAAACATAAAGAGTCCGAAGGCCGTACAGGTTATCCGCAAACTGTCGTACCTCACCTTCGGTATCTACCTTACGCATTTCTTTTTCGTGCAGCTAACGTACGACTTCACCAAAAGCATCGCCTTGGCACCGTACTTGCAGATTCCGGTTAATGCGGTTATCGCTTTCTGCGTTACCACCTTGTTCGTTTACCTGCTGTCGAAATTGCCGAAAAGCAAATATCTTATCGGATAACGAAAAGGAATTCGCCGCTGCCGGCATATCCATTTCTTTCCTCTGTGTAAACAAAACTTCCGGTCTGAATAAAAGCGGGTGTTTCGTATCTGAAACACCCGCTTTCTTATCTCTAATCCTTTTCCGGAAAACTCCGGAAAAAACACAGGATATGTGCTGTTATCCGGACAGAAAACCACCCGTCCGGATTAAAGGCATTATTACGGAAGCAATGTAAGGTTGATTTCGTACAGGCGCCGGCGTGCTTCGCCTCCGTCACCCCGACGGGTTACATTGATTACCATATAACGGTGCGGTTTGGTAAAATCGGCGGGAGTTCCCAGCGTAGGCGCATTGTCGATTGCTTCGACCGTGCATGCCAACGAGTTATCCAGCAATAATGCTACTACCACTTGCGTGGGATCGACCGGGAGCTTGATTTGTTCCGAGCGTCCGTCTACCGGGTCGATGAACCGCGGCTGCGGTGTTTCGCCGGCAAAAGCCGATTCAACGAAAAGATGCCCTTTGTTAGGCGTTTTGTAAGTAGCCGAGTCATGAGCAAACACATTCAATACATACAGCTTTCCTTCCGGAGCGCTGGCATCGGCCACTTCCGTAATGGTATTGCGTACCTGCATCGTTTCGCCCGGCTTCAATACCGTACCTAAGATGGTAAGGTCACGGTCGGT